>JAILEM010000127.1 GCA_024687745.1 Lachnospiraceae bacterium | reverse complement strand
TCGTACAAGCCAGCCTGAATCTCATCCCATGAGATTTTTTCTCTTATATCCTTATAAAAATCTACCTCTTCACCTATACAATCAGGATATCCCTCATAGATTCCATGCAACTTATACATATCAAGATTCTTAACAAACTCGGATAATGGTCTAAACGAATCCTGTTCAATAACATATTTGATGTTCTCGATGTATCTAACAACAACCTCTTTTATCTGCTCATGCATGGGATTAAAAACAGAAATATTAATAAGCATGGATCTATGCTTATCATTCTTTCCGCGGATTGTCATAATAACATTATTCAGTAAAAAGCAGAGTATTGCTTCTTTCATACTCTCCGGCAAAGCAGTAAATCTAAATTCGTCTTTTTTATGCTTCGGAGGCAAAAAGTTCGGCTCGCTTTCATCCAATCTGCGTATATATCTAGATACATTTTCACCTTCATAAGAAAAGACTTTTGTTGCGCCAAAATAATTAGAGGGAGCGTTCAACAACACAATAAAATCAGATGGAAATAAATCCTTATAGGCATCATCACCATCTGGATTTACAAAAACATTAGCGAAAGGAGTCGCTGTATATCCTACATATGAAGCAATTGGAAAGTTATTGAATAAATTTCTGATGTGACCATTAATAGTAGACGGATCTAGCTCAGGTTTTTTTGTATTAACCGAAGCATTGTCCGCCTCATCATCAATTATAAGAATATTTTCAGAAGTAATATTATTAGTCCCAGCTTTAAGCCATTTGCAGACCTGATCTAATACTGATGTATTCTTCTTAACCACTAGTATAATGGGTTTATTAAAATCACCGCTTGTAGCATTAAGATTTTTCTTTACAAATTTAACAAAATCATTCTCGTTATTAGTTAAAGGGACAGCATGATGTTGCTTAGCAACCTCTCCTTCAGAGACACCAACATAAGTAATTTCTGAGTTACCGATTGTATCGCTTATTGCGCCAATTAGACCTTCATCTATTCTTGACTGCGTCTGCTGTCTAAGAGAGTCTGTCATACCCGCCAATAATACAATTATCTTGTATCCGTAGTCACAAGCAAGATTAATCAAGCCAGTATAATTTGCGGTCTTTCCAGACTGTACATCTCCAACTACAAGACCCTTCTTTTTTCTCTCAGATACATCTATAGTAATTTCTGGATTTGCGCACTGTTTTAATACTCTTTCGCAATCCAACTCCAACTGATCAATTGTTGTATCATCAAAATCCTTACGTTGTAAGTAACTACGATATCTCTTAAAATACCCATCCTGGAGCCTGTTCTGCATTATCTCTTTTTTCTTCTCAAACCACTTTCCGGCAGTTGGATCAGCGATAAGTACATCTGGCTCGGACACAGCTACATTAGGATGATTCTCTTCATACCTTGCAACAACATATTCAACACTCTCTTGATCATTACAAGAAAAAACAAGATTAGATATTTGTCTTGTACAATCCTCTATTTGTGAATGAGAAAATGGTCCTTGCTCATAATTGAGCTTTGTCTTGACCATATCATATATGCTATCTGTAAGTTTTTTATCCATTTTTATATCCCCAATCTTGATATAATAGCTTCTCTTTTCGAAGAAACGCTTAAATACGACTCAGTTTCTAATAAGCGATCTAATACATTCTTCTTCTCGCTTTCCGGATATAAAGAGAGAACCTTGACAATTTGCTCAATGAGAATGCCTTCGTCAGTATCTAATGAATCATTTGTAATAGTTACAGAATCGATAACATCATTGTGAATTCGATATTTTGGAATGCTTTGTTCAAGTTGCACCAAAAGGCCTTCAAATAGCTCTCTTTGTTCACCACTAAGAGTCTTGTTTATTCCTTGAATAAGCGGATTTGTCCTATCAATCTCATATCTAACATTTCCATCGCGTTCGGTTATTCTCTCCCAAACATTATGAGTAGGTGTAGCTTCCTTAACACCTGGATTTCTAACCGTACGCTTGCTTCTTACAACAGAGTCTTCAACTGCAATCTTTAAATAGTCTTTAATCTTATCAGGAATCTTTGCCGAAGACTTCTTCACATCTAACATCCATACAGAATCTAATGAAGAAGGAATATCAACTCGAATCCTCGCAAGTTTATTCAACTCACTTCGAATTCCCATTCTCATCCAACTTCCCCATGAAATCAGACGACGGTTTCTATATAAATAGAATCCTTGATCATCATATATGCTCTTTGGATTTCCAAGGAGAGCCATTTCGTCGGCAGTTATATTCTTGGCAAAAGGAAGAGTATATGGTGTCACTTTTACTTCACTACCTTCAACATTGATAGTTGTTGTACGTCCAGTCTGCTGACGACCTAAAGCGCTAGTCAAAAAAGGATCTCGTCTCTCTATTCTTCTTCCGTGATAATAAATTTCTACATCGTCATAAAACCTGTGAAAAACTAATTCCACATGTTTTTTTGATTCTGCCACCAATGTACGGAAACTTTCTTCGAAGTTTTTAGCAAATTCTCTTATCTTATCAAAATCCGTCCATATTACCAAAGTCCCATGCTCATTAGATAATAATCTATCTATCATAGGTAATTCTTGGATCTCTTCCTGTGACAAGAGTTTTAAAAACAGCTTGTTTGTTTCCTCAATTACGTTCAAATCAAATGCCATTGCAATAACGCGGCCATTTTGCTTCGTAGCAACTGTAAACACTTTGCATTGCGATAATGACGCTGACTTTAATCCCAATCCAAATCTGCCTAACTCTATTTCACGATCCTCTACGCCTTCTCGATCTGATCCAGGTAACATGGCGTTATCGAGGTGTAGCTCATCCATGCCATGACCATTATCCAAGACACAAAAATATGGTTTCGAGTTTAATGGATCTGAAAAAACCTCAACCCTCGTTGCTTCGGCGGATATACTATTATCTATAATGTCAGCAACTGCTGTAGAAAAACTATATCCCATCGAGCGAAATCCCGTCATAAGGGCTTTCGCCGGGAAGGCTCTTTCAACCAACTCGCTCATTGCTATCCTCTCTTTTCGTAAACTACAGAGTTAATACTCTTATTCATCATATTGATATCATCTGCAGCAAACCACTCTACTTTAGGGGCTGCATTAATATCTTTAATCAAAACCACTTTTACTGCACTCTGAAAATCCATGCAAAACTTAATCTTTCCGTACGGAAGTATAAAGTATGAAAGTTTTGTAGCTGTATGTCTAACAATAATGTATTCCTTCTTCTGGCCGTCCCTTACTTCAAAATCATACAGCGAATATGGATAATCATTAGCTAAGCATCTAATGTCCTTTTTGCCATTCATCTGTAATTCTTTAATTACAACTCCATATGCTATTTCCTTATTGTTTGCCTGAACCTCCTGATAATTCTCAGGTCCAACCGCATCAAATCCAAGATTCTCTCTAAGTGCAATTATTTCGGTATCATAATTTTCTACAGATTCTGTAAAGGCGGCTGTAAATTTATTGCCAGTGCCTTTTTTATTCAAAAACACCTTGGAGTAAGGAATACCATTTTCTCCCACCACCAAAACATCAAAGTTCAAAATATCAGAATCAGTGTCATACTCAAAAGCCTCCACGATAAAAGCATAATCATGAAGTTGATTCGATATTGCAGTCATAACTTTTTTATTATCAATTTCAATATCAACATCGCTATAATTTAACGACGGAGGATAATGAACTTTTTGTCTTCCACAGTGCACATTACTAAGATCTGTTTCTTCTCTTATGTACATGCAAAAGCAAGGGATCTCATCCAACTCAACTCCATTTACTGCAACATGTTTAAACACAAATATCTTAGGTATGATTGCCTCTGCTCGAGATTTCGAGAGAATCTGTGTTGCCAATTCCTCTTTTGTATATTGAGAAACCCCTTCTGGTATTTCAACAATTCGCGCCAGTTCTTCATGAATAGATCCACCCTGTCTAAGAGGAGTTGCTACGGTAGCAGTATGCCCTGATTGATTATCATTCTTTATATTGGCATATAGTGACTTTATATCTATCGGTAATCTAATTATCACTCTTTTTTCCTCCATACTTATCCTTGAACATCGCACTGAAAATAGCTTCAAGAACATTTACAACTATTGAATTGCCAATTAGTTTATTCATCTTACGATAACTAAAATCTAAATACTCCGTCCGCTCGTATTCTTCCTCTGTAAAGCCCATAAACAAAAATGCCTCACGTATTGTAGGTCGTCTGAAAGTTCTCCCTTTTGCCCCATCATATTTAAATAAGCCACAACAATGTGTTCTATCCATGTTACAAGTTATTGTTCCTATTGTTGTATCATCACTTAATGGGTCTCTTCCATTTATATCCCACATCACTATTCTTGATGGCGTATCGTTTAATTGCGCAATATCTGCTTCAGCCCGATATTTAGGATTTGTATAATCATTCTTATAAAAATCAAAGAAATTGCTCTTTCTGCCTATCTTTTGAATTCTCTTTTCTATATCAAGTTTCTTACCGAGATGGCTAACAATAAAAGCTCTTTCACGATCTTGTGGAATTCCAAAATCAAGGGCGTTAAGTAACATACATTCATCATTCTTATAACCCAAAGACTCCAAAAAGCTTAGCCACTGATTAAGGTCTTTCTCGTTAGAAGGTGCCTTTATCGTCCTTACATTCTCTAAAAGTAAATACTCCGGCAACCGATTTTCTTCGTTCAACTCATTTAGGATTCTCTCGATTTCCCACAATAATCCAGATCGTGTCCCTGACCCTTTGCTCATCCCAAGCCCTTTTCCACCTGTGGAAAGATCCTGGCACGGGAAACTATATACTAAAAAATCAAAGTCAGGCATTTCGCATCCATGAAGTTGCGTTATAGAACCACAATTCTTTGATCTTTTGTTTGCAATATATAATTTTTCAAAATATTCAGCATCAAGCCCTGCTAATTGTGATGGCCTAACAGAGTCTTTGCTAAACTCATACTGACTCAGGTATCGCATCTGTTCAGTCCTATCCGGAACAACGGGTCTTTCATCTTCCTTCCCGTGGATAGCGTCATAGCAAATAATTGCATCCGTGAACCACTCGCTAATTCCAACAATTTCGTAATCAATTCCAATTCTTTCAAGCGCTGTCGCTTGAGCTCCTATTCCGGCAAATGCCTCGAAAACCCTAAGCTTTTTTTTCCTTTTTGACATCATTCTGCCTCTCTCTTCTTAATGTATTTGCCGGTCTTAACCCTTGCATCAACTGGCTTTTCAGCATCGCAAGGAATCGCCCAAGAATAACCTATACGAGTAGCCCCTGGTATTCTTCCCTCACTACACAAAACTTGGATTCGCCTAATTGATACTCCCCACTTTTCTGAAGTTTGTCGAATTGATAAATAATCCATTTTTCTCTCCGTAAACGACACAATAGTCCCGTTTAATTATATGCCAAAATGCGAATAATATCAATCTTTAAATTTCTTATTCAAATGGAAAAAAGGCTATAACCACGCCATTTTAACATGTGCGCCTTCATCTTCCATTATCCACATTTCGTGTCCCAAAAAACGGACTTCAACTGGTTTTTTCACAAATTGGCAAGCAATGCATTTGTCCTATAAATGCGCAGTCCTGCTTGTTGGGAGTTGCTCCCAATCCCTTCAAACATCAGATTTTCATCTGCTGATCTACGCTCCGCTCCGCGGTGCTGAGTACTTATCGCCGAACGCGAGAAACCCAAAAAGAGGGGCACCCCATCGGATGTGATTCCGATGAAATATCCCTTGGGACTAAAGCGTCTCTTCTTTTGTTTTTGCTTTTTCTCTCGCCCTGGTTTCCTCTTCTTTTTCGAGATTCAGGAACCGCTCGATATCGTATTTTGCCGTAGCGAAGTCCGTCATCTCCTGCTTGGCTTTTCGGTATTCCCGGTAAGCCTCCTTCTTCCTGACAAAGAGTTCTGCGTATTCTTCGTTCAGCTGTTTTACCGTCGGAAGCTTCTCCACACCCAGATCGGAAAATGCCTGCTTCGCTGCTTTATGAAGAGTGATCTCTTCGCGGTGAGCTTCAAAGAAGGCTTTACTGTACCCTGCTTTTCGGTAGGCCACATAGACATCCTTGGTCTTGGCATAATTCAAAATATGCGTCTTTATGACCGAGATCTCTGCCATTCTTTTCTCTGCCGACTTGATGGTAGTGGACAGTTCATTGAAGTGATCGGTAGCTTCCTTGGCTCTCTGATTTAATGAATCCAGGTCCCGAATGTCATGCTCTTCCAGGAAGAGAAGTGCCTTGGCCACCTGCTTCACATTGTAGACTTTTGCCCATCTCTCATATCCGGCGCCCTTGCCCTGGGCAAGCTTTGCCTGGATATCGATGAGCATATCCACCTTCTTTTCAGACTTCGCATTCTGCTTCCGGATCTCAGGATCACGCTCCATCTCACCGGAGATGATCTTCTCAAGATCGTCAGGTCTGTATCCTTCCCCGAGGGACTTAAAGCGGATAAACCTTTTCTGGTCTTTTCGCTTGATGGCAGGATTCTGACCACGCTTTATCTGGTACTCTTCCTCTTCCAGTAGACGAAGCAGCTCTTCAAAATCTTTCGGATTTCTCGCGATTGCCCTGTCGATCGCGTCCCGGATCGCATCACGGTAGGACTCTCTCTTTGGATAATCCGTCCGTTTCTCCTGATCCCGATACTGTTTCGGTTTGATGACCGATAGCCCATGTTCCAGACACAAAGTATCGCTCAGATGCCGGACGACCAAAGAAGATAAAAAGAAATTCCTGAACTTCTTGGTACCGGAGATATTTGTAGAATTAAAGATGATGTGATTATGGATATGAGCCTTATCCGTATGAGTCGCAACGATAAACGCATAGTCGCCTTTTGTAAATCGCTTCGCCAGTTCGTAGCCTATCGCATTGGCTTCCTCCGGTGTTATCTCACCGGGCTTAAAGGACTGCCTGATCTGATAAGCGATCACATCATTCGTGGGTACCCGGTGATTTCTGATGTACTGACTTCTGTCTGAATAGAATTCCTGGTCAACAATCTGAGGATTACACTCATAGGCAGTTACATACTCTCCCTTTTCAGTTTTTTCTCCGTTCTTCGCATAATCGACTCTGTCCTTTAAGCACTGCGAGACGGTCTTGCCCTTATTCTCATGTAAGGGGATCAGTCTTGTAGCTGCCATGAATGCCTCCTAAATACTCGATAATCTTTCCAGGATCTCACCCATCCGGGCGAGGATTTCTTGATGTCCTTTCTGCAGATCTTTTATATCTGCCTCATAGATGCTGCCGGTTTCATTTGCTCTTTTTGCGTACTGATTGAGATTATTGGAATTGATGCGAAGGAGGCGAAGAACCTCCTTCACATCTCCAAGATCAACGTTTATAACGTATCCGTTCAGTGCCATCTTTCTGATGTAAGCACTGGTATTTGTCATTCCGGCTTCACGCATACGCTCGCGAATCAGATCCCATTCTTCGGGAGTGACACGGGCATATACCATTCCGCCCTGCCTTGACATTTCAGATCCTCTCCCGGTCTCCGCACAGCACGCATCCGGTCACAGGCTTAGCGCCTTTAGGTACAGGAACCGGCTCCTGCAGCCTTTTTAAGACCGACTTCTTTTTTTGCTCTTCCTCGATCACTTCGGCAGCACTTACCTGGCAAACAGGCTTTGGTTCAGGCAGGTTATTGATCACTCCGTCGAAGGAATTATCATTCTGCTCAACCATATCCTCGATGCCTCTCATGGGATTTCTGCTTACCGAAGGACCGGCACCGGGAGTCTC
>JAILEM010000120.1 GCA_024687745.1 Lachnospiraceae bacterium | reverse complement strand
ATTGAATATTTATACGGATCGGCAGAAAAGTACCCGGATAAAACGGCCTATTTTGATGAAACAAACAGCTATACATATAAAATGATATTGAATAATGCAAAAGCCATAGCCGTAAAGCTCATAAAAAAGACCGATACCGTCAACAGACCGGTGCTTATCTATATGGATAAGGCCCCAAATGTTCTCTGTGCCTTTTGGGGAGTGACATTAAGCCGTAATTTCTATGTTCCTCTTGATACTGAGATGCCTGATTACAGGATAAGCCTGATAGTGGAAAATCTTAAGCCGCAGGCTGTGATAACCGATATCTCCCACTTTGATAAGGCAAGGACTTTTTCAAATAATGTTTATATTTATGAGGAGATGACGGAAACAAAGATAGATGAGGAGCTTCTGGATAAACGTCTTAAAAGTGCTATCGATACCGATCCCGTATATGTTCTCTATACATCAGGATCCACAGGTGTTCCCAAAGGGGTGGTCGTAAGCCACAGATCTCTTATTGATTATATAGAACAGTTCTGCAAGGAGATAAATATAACGGCGGATGATATAATAGCAAACCAGGCACCGTTTTATTTTGATGCATCCCTTATAGACATCTATTGTACCCTTAAGGCAGGAGCCTCGATGGGCATTGTTCCGAAGGATTATTTTTCGATTCCCATAAAGCTTCTGGAATTTCTTGAAAAGTACAGGATCACGACCATAAGGTGGGTGCCCTCTGCAATGAAGATGATATCAACATTTAAGGGATTTAAGACGCTTAGGCCCTCTTATCTTTCAAAGATAATCTTTGGAGCCGAATCCATGCCCACAAAGTGCTATAATTACTGGAGAGCAAATTATCCCGAAGCCGATTTCATACAGATATACGGTCCCACAGAGATAACAGGAGTATGTACATACTATAAGGTTGACAGGGAGTTTGCCGATGACGAGACTATTCCCATAGGTAATGCCTTCAAAAATACTGAGGTTTTTCTTCTCGATGATGAGGATAAGCTTATCAGAAGGTCGGATGTTGTCGGAGAGATCTGTGTAAAGGGAAGCTGTCTTGCTTTGGGATACTATAATGCTGTCGAGAAAACAGACGAAGTATTTGTTCAGAATCCCTTAAATCCTTATTATCCTGAAAAGATATACAGAACAGGGGATCTGGCAAAATATAATGACAGAAAAGAACTGGTATTTGTATCCAGAAAGGATTTTCAGATCAAACATATGGGGCACAGGATAGAGCTTGGAGAGATAGAAACTGTCGTTGCATCCCTGCCCGGAATGAGATCTGTATGCTGTATGTTTGAAAAGGATAAGCAGAAGATAGTTCTTTTTTATGAGGCTGAAGGGTATGATGATGAGAAGATAATGACAGCATTAAAAAAGAGGCTTGTAAGATACATGATGCCCAATGTCCTTCATAAGGTGGATAAGATGCCGCTTACTCAAAGCGGCAAGGTGGACAGGGTATTATTAAAAAATAATTATGCTTTAGCGGAAAGGAAGGCTTAAGATGGATGAATTACTGGAAATATTAAGATCTTATCATCCTGAAGTTGATTATGAAACGGAGAACGGACTGATCGATAAAAAGATCTTTGATTCTTTTGATATTGTAAGCATCGTAGGTGACCTTATGGATCAGTTTGATATCGAGATAACAGCCGAGCATATGATCCCTGAAAATTTTAACTCTGCAGCGGATATATGGAACCTGATTGAGAACTTAATGGATGAATAAAAAATAATGTCTTTTATATCCTTACAATTCACGGTCTTTGTGATCATCGCACTTTTAGTATATTATCTGATACCTTCAAAATGGCGGTGGTGTGTTTTGTTATGTGCAAGCCTGTATTTCTATCTCCGTACAGGGATAGAAAATGCGGGATATATAGCCATTACAACGATCACTACCTTTTTTGCGGCTGTGATAATTGAAAAAAGATCCGATGAACAGACGACCTATTTAAAATCAAATAAAGACAGACTCTCAAAGGAAGATAAAAAGGCATATAAGGCACGGACAAAAAAGAGACAGAAGCTTGTATTATTTCTGTGCGTATTTATTAATCTTGCTATCCTGGTTTTTTTCAAGTATGCCAATTTCACTATCGCTTATATAAATCTTTTCAGGCTGAGTGTACTAAAAAATCCTGATTTCATAGGATTTTTAGACATCTTTCTCCCCCTTGGGATATCCTTTTATACCTTTATATCAATCGGATATCTGGTTGATATTTATTACGGAAGGTGCAGAGCTGAAAGAAATATTCTTAAGTATGCCCTGTTTGTTTCCTATTTTCCGCAGATAATCCAGGGTCCGATAAGCAGGTTCAAGGATTTAAGCAGCGAACTGTTTAAGGAGATATCCTTTGACTTTATGAGGATAAAATCAGGATTCTACAGGGTGATGTGGGGCCTTTTCAAAAAGCTTGTGATAGCTGACAGACTGTCCTCATATATAAGTACCTCCATAGATATGAGACAGGATTATAACGGACTGTATCTTATCTTTACCATATTCTTTTATTCCATGCAGATATACGGTGATTTTTCCGGAGGAATAGATATAGCGCTAGGAGTCAGTGAGATGTTTGGGATAAAGATCGAAGAGAATTTCGAAAGGCCGTTTTTTTCAAAAAACATTGCCGAATATTGGAGAAGGTGGCACATAACCCTCGGAACC
>JAILEM010000107.1 GCA_024687745.1 Lachnospiraceae bacterium | reverse complement strand
GTTTGTGTCGGCATATTTTTCTTCATCATATTCTATTGTAAGATCTACTTCACCACCTATACTTCCGTCACCATCAATATCAAAGCCTGTCTTATCCTCTTTAACAGACAGCTCCTTATCATTTATATAAGTCATATATTCAGCTGCAAGAAGCCTTGCCGTCTCTTTTTGAAAAGGTGTGCCAAAATCATAGTCCTTATCAAGGTAATACTCAAAAGCCATCGCCATATCAGCCTCTGCCAAAGGTGTTATCGCACTGTATGCAATGCATCCCCAGGCACCGTCACTTATTTCAACCTTTTCTCCGTTTATCGTAACGGATGTATCATAGCTTCCGTCCTCATTGCGATAGACTCCCACTGCCCCTGCTTCTATCTCATAATCATAGAAATCAGGATTATCCGATGTCATGGCAAACATGGAGGCATGTGCACCGCCTCCGGAACCGCCCGTTGAAACAAAATAATCTATGTTACCGGGAATATTACCCAACAGGATATTATATTTAACAAAACGGACTGCATTCTTCTGATCGACAAGACAGCTGGGAGCATCTCCCGTATATACAGTGCTCCCGTCTTCATCCGTATAATAATCCTGCTTGCCTCTGTTACCACAGGACATATTTATATATCCTTCTGAAGCATACGATGTTGATGCTTCTTTACTTGTTGATGAACCATATCCGGCAGCACCTGTATTTATGATGACAGGAGCTGTCTCAGCCGTATAGACCTGACCGTTTGTACTTGTTACGGATGCATCCAGGTCGATCACAAGAGAACCCTTAACAGTTCCCGATGTTTCATCCTCTTTTCCGTCACCGTCTGTATCTATTCCCTTAACATAAGCACCCGGTACACATACCGAAACTCCCTGCTCCTCCTCAATGACAGACTTTGTTACTGCCGTTACGACAGATAGTATCCAGGCATCATTTTCCTCGTCATAACTCCATTCCTGTCCCATATTCACGAGATCAAGGGCTGTCTCAATGTCTGAATGATCCGTAAGAACTGTGTCTTTTTCATCCGTTTCACCATTTAAAACAGTCTCTGCCTCCCCGGTAACCTCTGCCTCCTCTGATCCTTCCTTATTGTTATCAGAAGTTGTTGTTCCTGTCTGAGCCGCTGTGCATCCCTAAAGGGATCCGGCCATACATAAGATCATAAAGATCGCAATTATTTTTCTCTTCATATTTTTTCCTTTCTTTTTGAAAGTATTCATATCGTTTTCAATGATAACTTATACCTGATTTTTTGTAAATATACATATTTGAAATACTTTACTCCTTATGTTTTTTTATTATATAATACTGATAATACATCTTATTATCGGATGCTTGATAAGACATAAGTGCCCAATATGCGCCATTATTTATTTTGGAAAGGAACTAACCTCTGTGACCATTTGGACAATGCTTAAAAGTAAAGCTATCAAACACCCCTTAAATGATATTCTTACCGGCATAATAATTGCCCTTGTATCGATCCCTATATCCATGGGATATGCTCAGATATCGGGACTTCCATCAGTTTATGGTCTTTACGGTTCACTCTTCCCCATTCTGGTATACGGTCTTATCACAACCTCACCACAGTTTATCGTAGGTGTTGATGCAATGCCCGCAGCTATGGTCGGTACACTTTTAACAACCGAACTTTCCATAGCTCCGGATTCCAAAGAAGCAATGGACCTTATTCCTTTAATATCATTAATGGTGGCGATCTGGTTTATTATCTTCTTTCTGTTAAAGGCGGGAAATGTTGTAAGATTTATATCTTCTCCCGTAATGGGCGGATTTATTTCAGGCGTCGGGGCAACTATCATACTGATGCAGATCCCAAAGCTCTTTGGGGGAGAAGCCTCAAGCGGTGAAGCTATCGATCTCTTTATAAACATATATAATGAAGCCTCAGATATCAATCCTGTTTCTTTATTGCTCGGGGCAGGTACCATGATCATAATCCTGTCATCAAAGAAGTTCCTTCCCAGGGTTCCTGTGACAGCTCTTATGCTTCCTGTAGGGGCCTTACTTCAGATCTGTCTTAAACTCGACGATCACGGGGTAAAGCTTTTACCACAGGTACCTGCAGGTCTGCCTCCCATACATATTCCCGATCTCAATATCCTTACGAAATACAGTTTTTTTACCCTCGCGGTAGAATCCTTAAGTATTGCCGCAGTTATCATGGCACAAACCCTTCTGGCCACCGGATCCTATGCATCAAAATATGATGATCCCATTGACAATAACAGAGAATTACTCGCTTATTCGGGAATGAACATAGCCTCAGCCCTTGTCGGATGCTGTCCGATCAACGGTTCCGTTTCAAGAAGCGGGATAGCCGATTCATATAAGGGTAGATCCCAGATAATCTCTGTCTCTTCAGCCCTGACCATGTGTATCATCCTTCTCTTTGGCACACCTTTACTAAAATATCTTCCTGTTCCTATCCTTACAGCTATAGTGATCTGTGCTCTTATCGGGATCATTGATGTAAAAATGTTCAAAAGGCTTTTAAAATACAGCAAAAGTGAATCGATCATTTTTTTATCGTCCTTTCTTGCCGTACTTCTCTTTGGTACAATAAACGGTGTTTTCATAGGATGTTTCTTATCCTTTGGAGAGATCGCTGTAAGAGGTGTTGTTCCTCCGACAACCTTTTTGGGCAGGATCCCCGGTCATGGGAACTTTCATACTATAGGGCGTAACAAACATGCCTGTCCAATAAAGAATACCATTATATACAGATTCAGCGGAAACCTCTTCTTTGCAAACATAGATAAACTGGAAAATGATATTAAAAAAGCACTTAGAGACGATACCCGTCAGGTCGTCATTGACGCAAGAGGAATAGGAAGTATAGATATCACTGCACTTGACAGACTCATAAGCTTTAAAGACAGGCTGAATAACCGGGGTATAAGGTTTTATATTGCCGAACATGACAGCTCCTTAAATGACAGTATAAGAAAAATGGGCGGCAAGGCTTTGATAGATACAGGTGTTATAAGAAGGACGATTACACTTGCTTTGAGCGATGCAGGACTTGAAAAGCCCTACGAACTCGAAGAGACGGATTATTATAATTCCGAAGAATTTGTATCCCCAAGCGAAGAACATACCGAGTCCGAATGGGCATACGGACACGCAGAAAATAAGGGTTCCGGTCACAGAAGCTGACCCTTGAATGCATTATTTCTATATTCTCTTGGTGAAACCTTCATCATATTCTTAAACATCTTACTGAAATAGCTGTCAGAGAGGAAACCGCATTCCTCCGCAATGATACTGATCGGATCATCACTTTCCGCCAGTCTTCCGGCAGCAACACGTATCCTGTACCGATTCAGATATTCAATAGGTGACATCCTTACGGTTTCC
>JAILEM010000102.1 GCA_024687745.1 Lachnospiraceae bacterium | reverse complement strand
CCTTTATATTTTTCTAACCAGCTGCCTGTCGATACAGTGTGAGCAGCTCCCTTCTGTTTTCACATTCTGTCTTTTTTAAGAGGTTATGAACATGAAACTTTACAGTACTTTCGGATATATAGAGAAGCGAGGCTATTTCGGTATTGGATCTTCCCTCTATAAGACATACCATGACCTCCTTCTCTCTTTCCGAGAAGGAATATTTATCAATAAAACCTTCAAAACGTCTCTTTTCGTTAAGCTCCACGGTTTCGGTTACGGCATATAACTTATGATAAAGGGTAAAAAAGGAAAGTACGGACGCAACAAACAAAACAGAGGATGTTATTATAAGTACCGCATCAGAATCGATCAGTATACATATCATGGTACCTATGGCATCACCTATCCTTCCAAATAAAAGACCATAGCCCGATATCCACAGATCCTTTATATTTTCCGATGAAATATCCGAAAAAAGGATAACTCTGAATACGGTAAAAAAGGCAAACAGAAAATAGTTCAACATCCAGATGACAATACTTGTACCGATCTCTGATGAGAGAATAATCATCAGAAATGGCAGACACAGCGATGCAACGCATAATACAGCGGCATATTTTCTGTCCATGTCACAGATATATCCTGCGATCACAAGACCCAGGGCATAAAAAAGCCTGGTCATCTCAAGGCTTATGCCTCCTTTTATCTCCTCATAGGGAAAGGAGAATCCCATATTTTTAACGAAGCTTAAAATGAATATGGTTATACCGGTAAGTATTATTAGCTTTATTGTAACATTTTCCTTATCAGTCCCTGCTTTTTCCTCGATAAATCTCCCTTTCTCATCCTCTTCCCCGTCTTTTAGAATAAATACTGCCAGGGCTGCAAGCACTGTATAGACAATGAGGACAACCGGAGATTTCAGGAAATTTCCCTTAACTGTCAGCGATAAAAGAAAAGAGGATGCGGAAGCCGCGCCATAGCCTATACCGAATACAAAGGCTCTGTTCCCAACCTTAACCTCTGCCGCAAGCCTGAAAAGGTATATCCCTGCAATAATACCGTGTAAGATATTCATACAGTAACCGCTTATCATTACTGTTATAAAGGATTTTGAAAGTGTAGCGGGAAGGGTAAGAAGCATATCCGTTACTACCGCAAATATCTGAATATTTCCCCATCTTAACTTAATACCTTTACGTACCGCCATTGAATAAAGAAAAATCCCCAGAGCCTGGAAAAGATATCCCACAACCTCAGTCGCCAGATCGACTCTGATACCGGATATGAAATCCGCAAGATGATATAACCAGGAAAGATAAGAAGATCCTGTCCAAAAAAAACATATATATATGATCCATAAACATTTATTGTTTTTTGGATTAAGATATTTTTTCATTGATACATGCCCCTGGTAACATAAATAATAAAGAAGACACTAAATGCCCTCTTTAAAAAATTTTATAACTCTTTTTATCCTCCGTCAACGCTGATTTGGGCATAGAAAAGACCTATCCTTAAACTGACCTTATGGCGATAAATCGCTTTATATATAATAAACTTGAATATTTATACGATAAAGGAGGAATTTCTGTATGAACGGTCGATCGGGCTTTACCAAAAAAACCGGTTACTTTACTCTTATACTTCTATTGCTCTCAGCCTTTTCACTGATATGTGGCTGCGGCGGAAGTAACAGCGGTCAGGTGATCCTGCAGAAGGGAGGACAGACGGTCATATATACACAGGAAGAGTATGACAGGCTGATCGCTGAGGGAAAGGATCCATATGATGCCTTTCTCAATTCCGACGACAGCTATGAGGATGAAGAGGAAGATACGGATGAGGATATGGATGAGGGCATGGATGAAAATACAGATGAGGATATGGACGATGAAGAGGAAGATACCAACGGAAGCTTTAGGGATGTCTCCTCAGGTGCCTCTGTGGCACTTGATATAACACCATCCGAAGCATCTCAGATAAAGTATATGAAAATGTCTGAGAATAATGGGTATTTTACCTGCGAGATACCGGAGGGCTGGAATATCGAAGTAGGACTGAAGCCGGGTGGTGAGATAGATCTGATATCCTATGCCATATGGATCTATGACCCCAAAAATCCCGACATACAGCTCTATTATAATCTATCCTGTTTAAGTCTTAAATCCGATGATGCTTACAAATTCTGGACAACCTATTATCCAGGGACATACGATAATTGTATAGTTGCTTCTCCTCCCACCGTAGAATCCTTTTTTACCAATGTAGGCAAACACTACGGTTATACTGACTTTGAAACAATTGAAAATCTCGGAAAAAATGCATTGGGATGTGATGTTATCATGGCAAACTGTACCTCCAAAACCTCAGGAGATACTCTTGAGGGGCTGTTCTCTGCAAGTATCGTTGATGCGGGATCAAATATGATCAAAAAAAATCCCGCTTCATTTAATTCGGAATTGATAGATGCCGGCAGTCTTATATGCTCCTGCGTAGTCATGGAGACTGCTCCGGAAGGTGAGTTTATCGACTATAAGCCTATACTTGACCATTGTCTTGGCTCCATAACCTTTTCCCGAAAGTTCTTAACCGAAAGAAACGATCTCTGGAAAGTTATAATGAAAGGGGTAGCATATTCTATGCAGACATCCGATCAGATAAGAGATATGATCATGGAATCCTATGATTCAAGAAATACTACCTATGATGTTATCTCCCAGAAAAACTCCGATGCAACCCTGGGATATGAGCGAGTTCTTGATACAGAAACGGGAGATTA
>JAILEM010000066.1 GCA_024687745.1 Lachnospiraceae bacterium | reverse complement strand
GCTCCTTTATCATTTCATATATTTTGCCTCTCATAAGCTTTCCCATCGGATTCTTTGGAAGCTCCTCCGTAATAAAGATATAATGCGGCTGCTGGAAATCCGCAAGATTCCTTACGCAGTATACCTGTATGTCTCTTTTTGTCAGTTCACTATCCTTTTTTACAACAACAGCCAGTGCAACAACCTCGCCAAGCCTGTCATCGGGATAGGAAAAGGCCGCGCATTCTTCTATCTTATCAAGCTTATAAAGAGCCTTTTCTATATCATTGGGATATACATTTATTCCTCCGGTGATGATAAGATCCTTCTTCCTGCCGCAGAAATACAGATATCCCTCCTCATCAAGCTTTCCGAGATCTCCCGTCTTAAAAAAGCCATCCTCCGTAAACGCCTTCAGGGTATTTTCTTCCTGTCTGTAATATCCCTTAAATATAAGCTCTGTCTTACAGGCTATCTCTCCGATCTCCCCTGCCTTTAACGGAACATCCCCATCCCCGAGTATCATTATCTCTGCCTCTGGTATAGCCCTTCCCACAGACTGCTGTTTATTTAATGCTTCCCTGAAGTTTATGCTTGTTGCAGTGGATATCTCACTGGCACCGTACATCTCATGAAAATCACACTTAAGCTTCTCTATAAGCTCCCTTCTTACATGGGGTTCGAGCAGGGCTGATGAGGATACTACGGCTCTCATACTTGTAATGCTCGGAGCCAGAGGGCTTGACAGGAGCTGAGCTATCTGTCCAAGCTGAGCCGAAACCGCTATCGTAAATGTCACCTCCTGATCCTGAACACACTTAAGCCAGAGATTTGGAGTAAATCTTGGAAGCAGTACAGTTTCCGCCCCTATCATAAGCGGAAGGATGACAAGCCTTTCCGCAAGGGAATGGTATAAGGGCGTTGCAGCAAGAACCCTGTCATTCTCTGTGATCCCGTACAGATCTATATGAGCTTTTATTCTTTTCAGCTTATTATTCTGTGTGAGCTCTATCGGCTTGGGATCACCTGTCGACCCTGAGGTCATCGTAAGAATCCAGGTCTCCTCACCGGTTATCCCGTTAAGATCAGGCATTAAAGGCTCTGCTTTTTCAACCTTCTCAAAGCTGTCTGTTCCTGTTACTTCTCCGTCAAGGCATAATCTGAGACCGTCAAATTTGTCCCTGTTATCATTAAAATTCTTATAAAAGGATCTTCTTGCCACTATATGCTTTACTTTGGCTGAATCAAAAGCAGCTTCTATGCTCTCCATGGGAAGTGTTGGATTTATCGGACACAGACCCGCTCCAAGGGAAGCCGATGCAAGCATTAATGCCACGGATCCAACGCTGTTATTCATCGGGACGCCTATAATATCACCGTGCTTTACACCATTATCCTTAAGATAGGTTGAATATCTGCACACAAAGTCCGAGAGTTCTCCATAAGTCATCTCATCCCCGTCACACCATATGGCTCTTTTATCCTTATATCTTTCAGCTGTTTCGAAAAACTGTTTTGCTATAATATTATCGCTTTTTAAAAAATCATTATCCATTTTCATTTCCCTCATACAGGCATTATTCTTGCAGGATTTCCAAAGGTCTTGACAGAAGGAGGAACATCCTTTAATATGACCGAACCTATTCCTAGATAAGCATCATCAGATACTTTAACATCCTGTGCGATCGCAACATTTGCACCTACAAAAACCCTTTTACCGATACTGACATTTCGTAATATACTGCACATACCGCTTATGGTCGTATAATCGTCGATAAAAACATCATGCCCGACTCCCGATGAGCAGATAGTCACAAAATCCCCTACGGTTGAATTGACCGAAAGCTTTGAATGCGGAAACATCACAAGCCCCTCTCCATAATGACTGAACGGGGTAACGGTTGCCGTGGGATGAATGATCGGCGGAAAATAAGCTCCTTTTGACTTAAGCTCGTTTACCCTTATCTCCTTATCCTTTGGGGTGGCTATGGCCATGGCAAAAACCTCCCCTTCCTTCGGGATCCACTCACTGTTCTTTCCTACTACCTCATAATCACACTCAACCCCGTCAAGAGCCTTGAGATTATTATCAAGGAACCCTCCGATCTCCCAGGTGGGCTTTTCTTCATTTATATCCTTGATCCACTGAAGAAGCTCTCTTCCAAGTCCTCCGGCCCCTACTATATAAATCTTATCCATCCTTTTTCATTCCTTTCATAACGGCTTCTGCCATATCAAAATCAAATTTATCATCAATATCCACCGATGACCTTCTATCCATGATATGGGCAAATACCTTATCTTTAAAAAGTCTGTCTCCCGAATTGAGCAGATGATCAAGATCGACCATATATATGGCTCCGTTCATCCTGTAAAAGGTTTCGTAATCCTGTCTTCTGCCCCCTCCCTCTTCTTCGAAAAATGCCTTCATTGAGCCATCCTCCGTAAGAGGATGAAACCACATGGGGGGATGATCCGCCTCACACACGGATATAACTGCATTGGCTTTTTTTTGCGTAAAGATCTCATAGGCCTTCTTTATATCCTTATCGGTTCTCAAGGGGCTGGTAGGCTGAAGGAGCGTTACCATATCAAAGGTCTTTCCTGTCTCCGAATACATTTTAATGACCTCCTTCACAACACCCCACGAATCGGCAACATCCGTGGACATCTCCTCACTCCTTAAAAAAGGAACATCGGCTCCGTATTTCCCAGCGATATCTGCATAGACTTTCGAATCCGTTGAAACATGTACGGTATCAAAAATGCCTGACGAAAGAGCCGCCTCTACAGTATATGCAAGCAGGGGCTTATTCAGAAGCTCCTTTATATTCTTATCCTTTAATCCTTTAGATCCGCTTCTTGCGGGTATCACAGCTAAATTTATCATGATATTATGTCATAGAACTTCTTTTTAAGATCTATTTCTCCGTTTTTTAATGTTCTTTTGATTTCCGATACTATCCTTTCGGAGGTATTACCATCACCGAAGGGACTTACGGTATTCTGTGCTATCTCTTTAAACTCAGGACTCAATGCCTTTATCATGGCAGACTTTATCGAGTCCGAAGAAGGATCACAGCTTATAACGCTGTCGGCCATTATCCTTCCCTTCTGCCTGTCTCCGATATTTACGGTAGGAACCTTCATGGAAGGAACCTCTGAAATACCGCTTGAAGAATTACCCAGAACAAAGGCAGAATACTTAACAGCCGAAAGATATCTGACTGCCCCGAGAGAAGGGATGACTGTCCAGTTATCGTGACGGGATGCCTCTTCCTTCCATTTTTCATTAATATACCTTCCGCCTGCGTCCGCATTGGAAAGAGTTATGATATAGGAAAGCTCATCCATATCGCTCATTGCCCTGATAAGCTCATCAGTCTGCCATTTAACACTTCCATTCTCCATTGTTACCGGATGATAAGTAACAACGGCATAGCTTACTTCTTTAAGCTCTGTTGCAAGGGATGCGTTCAGCTCATCAAGCTCCATGAGCGGAAGCTTCATACAGTTTTCCACCCCAAGAGATCCGACATTAAATACTCTCTGCGGATCTTCTCCGAGCTGTATCACCCTTTTCCTGTATTCCTCTGCAGAGGTAAAATGCAGATAACTCATCTTGGTGATACCGTGACGCATATATTCATCTACTGCGCCTTCAGTTGTATCCCCGCCATATAAATGGGCAATGGGTATGGAAAGCATTGCGGCCGCTATCGCTACGGCGTAAATCTCAAATCTGTCCCCAAGGACTATCAGCATATCATATACATTATCGTTAAAATATTCCGCAAACTTCTCTATACCTGCTGCCACAGACCTTGCCATATCGAGCTTCGTGTCCGAATCCATGGGTATCTTTATCTTTTCGGTTACCCTCACCTCATCCCTGTCTATCTCTGAAACAGTATTTCCAAAGGACTCTTCAAGATGACTGCCGGTAACCACAAGATCACATTCTATCTCCTCATCGCTCTGAAGCTTCAGGATCACAGGTTTTAACAGATCATATTCTGCCCTGCTTCCGGTTACTATACATATCTTAGATCTCAATGGGTTCATCCTCCGAAAAATCTCTGATCGCATAAGTTCCCACCACCTCAAACCATTTCATCGGAGATATCCCGTTAGCCGGTCTCTTGGCCATTATATTTTCATCTGTCAGAAGTTCACCCTTCTTTATATCCCTTAAGGCAACTATACTCTTCCTTGCGATCTCTATGTTTCCTGCTTCTGAAGGACTTGGCTTCTTTACACCGTCTCCGAAAGCCTTTTCTATATTTCTTATCGCCTCTGTCATGGCCCTGAATTCATCCGGCTCAAGGCTTGCTGCCTGATCGGGACCCGGCATCGACCTGTCAAGGGTAAAATGCTTTTCAATTATCGTTGCACCCATGGCAACAGCCGCTATAGGCACCTCTATACCTTTTGTATGATCTGAATATCCCACTTCAACATTAAACCTTTGCCTCATGGTTTCCATGGCCCTTAGATTCACATCCTCAAAGGGTGTCGGATATTCCGTATTGCAATGCAGAAGGGACAGCTCCTTTGTACCGTTATCCCTTAGCACCTTTACTGCCTCCTCTATCTCCTCCATCGTACACATTCCGGTTGACATAACTACAGGCTTATGTGTTTTTGCTATGGCGATCAGATACGGCAGATGGGTGATCTCCCCTGAAGGGATCTTCCAGAAAGGCATCTCTATATTGTTAAGATATTCAACACTGTCTACGGTAAAGGGCGTTGACAAAAAGGTTATCCCTACCCTTTTACATTCATCTGCAAGCTCTGAAAAAGCGGGATATGGCAGCGTCAGATCAAGGCACATATCAAGCTGGCTTCCCTCAGATCCCGTATTGGTCTTCTGATACTCTGCTTTTTGCGCAAATTTTGACATCACATAGCTCGTTTTCCCGGTCTGGAATTTAACTATGTCTGCGCCTGTATCCTTTGCAACCTGTATCATTTCCTTGGCAATATCCATGTTTCCGTTATGATTTATTCCGGCTTCCGCGATTATAAGTGTTCTTTTCATCTCATCTTCCCTTCGTATGACTTTTACTTCATTCGGCATTAAGCCTTTTCTCCATCCTCTTTAACTCTTCCATCTGACCCATATCCATCCAGGAGTCCTCGGATATCAAATATACACCGACCTTTTTTCCCTTTTTTACACAGTTTTCGATGACGTCGGTAATATCTATCCTGGTATTTTCAGGTATCTCCTCAAGGAATTCCTGCTCCGCTATATAGAGGCCGGTATTTGTCTTAAACTCAAATGAGGGCTTTTCCCTGAATGCCGTCAGATTCCCGTTTTCATCAACGTCAACGGTTCCATAGGGAAGAACAACCTGCTTTTTTGCGCAGACCAGTGTGATTATATTGTTATTCTTCTTATGATAATCATAAATAGCCTTGTAATCTTCCTCTATAAGGATATCACAGTTAGTTATAAAAAAGGCTCCGTCATATTTCCCCTCTATAAGCTTAAGTCCCCCGGCGGTACCCCAGTATTCGGGCTCCTCCACAAAGGACACGTCATATTTGTATTCGTTATCCTGGAAAAAGGATTTGATAAGGTTCTTTTTGTAGTTCACTATCATATCAAAGTGAGTGCAGCCGTGCATATTGAACCTGTCTATTATGTGCTCAGTTATCGTCTTGTTTCCGATGGGTATAAGAGGTTTGGGAAGTATTTCGGTAAAAGGTCTTAACCTGCTGCCGATTCCCCCTGCCATTATGACTACGGGTATATCCAGCTTATCCACAACGGGATTGGGATTTGATATAAACTTTATATCAATCACCGTCATACAATCATCGACTAAGGGAAGAGCAGTAATACTGTGTTCCCTCATCAGCTTGCTGTAATTCACCTCATCCTTTTCATGGACATAAACAGGCGAATAATTAGCTATCTCCTTAACGGTCTTTGCCAGATCTCCTCCGTTTATTATATATCTTCTCACATCACCATCGGAAAGAGCTGCAACAAGTCTGTTATTTTTCAAAACAAAAACTACCGACTTCTCACCTTTATTGATCTGTCTTAGGGCATCTATTATTGTCATGCTCTCATCTATCAGATAATTACTTAAAATATTTTCCATTATAGGCCTCACTGTCCCTGATTTCCGATAACACTGTTTTTTTCTCTCTTTATTATCTTTCCGTCTTTTACTTCATAAATGATATCACAGTTTGTGATAGTTGATAATCTGTGTGCTATGACTATGAGTGTCTTGCTTCCCCTGAAGCTGTTTATCGCCTGCATCACAGCCGCTTCCGTCG
>JAILEM010000065.1 GCA_024687745.1 Lachnospiraceae bacterium | reverse complement strand
TGTCACATAACCCTTTAATATCTCCAAAGCCTTGGGGCGGACCATCATAGCCATAGTATAGGGTTTTCCGTAGCTTTCCACATTGGTATCAAAGGTATCCGATCCCGTCTGCTCTGTCATATAATCTCTAAGCTCCTGCTCGGTAACCGTTTCATTTTCAGATTCAAGCACTGCCTGCCAGACAAGGCTTTGCTTCAGATTTTCCTTTACAGTCTCATCAAGGCTTTTATCATATTCTTCATCTGACATACCCACATACTCACTGAAGCTTGAATACCCGCTTCCATAATAGGACATATACATCTGATTCATATACTCATAATTCTGCTGATCCATATATTTCTGAAGGCTCTTAAGATGCTTTAAGTACTTTTTAGGATATTTAGTAACTTCTGACTCTTCTATCATCTTATCCTCAATCGCAGCAGTAAGATTGGTTTCATATTTCTGTTCTTTAAGTTTTTTCTTATACTCATCTACAGTATTTCCATAATCTGCAAGATTCTCTTTGACAAATTCATCATTAAACTCAGGAAGTACATATATGCTATTCACTGTTACGGCAAATTCAGCATCTTTACCTGCAAGCTCTGTCTTCTGATAATCCTCGGGGAACGTGACATTAACCGTAAGCTCATCTCCGGGATGTGCTCCTACAAGCTGATCCTCAAAGTCATCTATAAATGAACCCGACCCAAGTTCCAGATCACGACCTGCTCCGTTACTGTTACCACCCTCAAATTCCACTCCGTCTATTGTTCCTA
Organism: Lachnospiraceae bacterium; assembly: GCA_024687745.1. Lineage (GTDB taxonomy): Bacteria > Bacillota > Clostridia > Lachnospirales > Lachnospiraceae > UBA2868. Next base: position 2,559 of record JAILEM010000065.1, on the reverse strand, counting down.
CATAGTCTATATTAACTGTATCTCCGGTAGCTGCCTCAAGTGCAACATCTTCTGATTTAACCTTATGATTCTCCAGCTGTGTCTGAATCTCAGCCTCTACTTCCTCATCCGTAAATTCCACGTCGGAAAGGGCTATCTTCATATTTTTATAATCCGGAATCGTTACATAATCAAGGGCCTTAATGTCTGAAATAAAGCCTTCTTCCGTCAGACCATACCCAAAATCATCACTTGGATTTATCGCAGTCACTGACTTATATATCTCTCTTCCTATCGCAAAAAGAATACCACACAGTATAAGAGCACCCAATACTATTATTATGATCCGCTCAACAAAGTTCTTCTTCCTGTTAGCTTCGCGTTTCTTATCCCTTTCGATCCTTTTTTGTTTACTGTTACTGAACGTTGTTTCTGTAGTATTGTTATTCATGTTACCAACCCTCTCTGAATTGATATACAGACATTTATCAACATATGCCCGTACTTTTTCGCACTAAACTATTGTAACGCAAATAAGCAGCGTTGAAAACAAAAAAATTAATAAAATAATGTGAACTTCCTTTACTTTTGATTTCTTATAACCGATACCGCAAATCCCATAAGCAGAAAAATGACCGGAGTACACAGAACCTGCTGATAGCAAAAGAAATTATGTACGATATAACTTACTATGCATGTAGATATGCCAATAGTTAAAATATTTCTTTTTTTATTTGATGCAATAAGATAAGCCGCACTTACAAATATCCCCAAATACGATACTACACCTGCAATTCCCAATGTAAAGAGAGAATTCAGCCATTCATTATGGGCGTTGGCAAGCACATCTCCTCCCCAGACCATCGACATATCATCAAATCTGTGTTCATATGCGTAATCGGCATAACAATCGGGACCTACGCCTATAAGCTTGTTCTGAAACGGCAGATCAGCATACATTTCCATAGTAGTTCTCCATGTAAAGCCTCTCTGGCTTCCCCATCTGTCATCAAACATAAAATAAGATGCGGAAAGTATCCCGGTCCTCTCGGTTATATATCCTGTAGTTACAAGAATGGCAAGGATCAGATAAACAACTAAGGGTATCAAGGCACAAAATATAATAATATATCTTACAAAGGGATATTTGCTTATGAAAAAATCACGTTTACTTAGCTGATAGCTTAACAAAAGGTAAACAGCAAAGATCAGGAGCATAAATATGAGTACGGGCATTCCCTGCGAAAAAAAGACTGACATAGCATCGTTTTCAACTATATGATCTTTAAATATTAACTGAAGAAGTCCTGTCAACCTGAAGGAAAAAAGTATCAACAGTATAAGCTGTAAATACTTTATCAGATGATTATTCGCATCAACGGAGAAGAGCAAAAGCATAATAAGAACAGCAAAAAGAGCAATAAAGGCGCTGTCCGAATTCTGTGTTACCAATGACATTGATGCGATCATAATATATACGGCATAAGCAAGCCTGTATTTATTCCTTGTCTCATATATGAAAAGAGCCATTGGAATAGGTATTATCGAGCACATAAAGCTTGAATACCAGGTAGACTGACCAAGAGTAGATAAAAAATAGATAAAATAATACTCATCTATCCCTTCATAGAGTCCTAAAGGATCTATGAGAAAACGATGCAGTATTCCGAAAACAAAAACGACGAACGATCCAAGAAGTATTGAAAAAAGTATTATCTTTCTAAAGTTTCCCCGTAAAGCTCTGGATGCAAGAAAGTATATATAAACAAACATAAACTGGCTTATAAGTCCCATGAACCAGCCTTCACATCCTCTTAGCGGAGGGTTTGTTATATTTCTGCCAAAGAAAACCCAGGTATTATATTTACTAAGTATAAAAGATATAAGACAAACCAGAAAATAGATCATAACAATCTTATCAGTCAGGGTAACCGTCCTAAGTATCCCTATTACAGATATCGGTGTAACATTATGACTTATAAGATTGACTATCAGACTTAATAACAGAAGGATTGCGGATATAATTATATATATTCCCGTAACATAATAAAAATAATAGTACTTATAATTTCCTATATCAAAGTACTTATTATGATAATACAAAGGAAGCCCGACAAAGATCATTACAAAATAGACTGTCGTCAAAACAGACAGGATATTCAAAATAAAGGCGGAATTTGGCTGCTCATCTTTTTTTACCGCTATTTCATTGTCCTTAAAAAAATCAAGCAAAGCAGTCATAGAATTTTCTCCATACCGGATTTATATATACTAAGTCCCATTTTCTCATAAAATTTCATTGCAGAGGGATTCAGAGACCAGACATTAAGAGTCAGATTATAACATCCTTCATCCTTTGCAAAGTTACATACATGATCATAGAGTTCTTTTCCTATATGTTTACCTCTTAAGGATTCGTCAACACACAGATCATCAATGTACAACGTCTTTCTGTCAACCATGTTATTATCATTTTCATATATCTCAAATATACAGAAGCAGTAACCCAGTACTCTCTCATCCGATTCATCCGTCAGCACAAAGATCGGTCTCATATCATCTTTTATTATGATCTTAAGT
>JAILEM010000064.1 GCA_024687745.1 Lachnospiraceae bacterium | reverse complement strand
CGGCGAAAGGATATGATTACGGGAAGACCGGTGTCTTCCCGTTTTGCATTTTACAGCAAAAAAAATGCGTTTCACGAATATAAGATCAGAATATGCTCCCGGGAACCGATAGAATATATATAGTATGCCTGTTTTGAAAGGATAGTATATGAAGCTTACAATTTGTGATGATGAAAAGAGAGTAAGAGATGTGATCGCGGAATCAGTCCGGGAAGTGTCGGAAAGTATCGAGATCGAGTTCTTTTCAGACGCAAAGGGGATCCTTGCTCCCGGCTTTGATGCAGACATCCTGTTTCTCGATATACAGATGCCGGGAATTGATGGAATGAGTGCCGCAAGGCTGATGCGACAGAGTGGAAAAAAGACAGTCATTGTGTTTGTGACAGCAGTTGAGGAACTGGTATATAAGGCATTTGATGTTGGAGCCTTTAACTACATCATAAAACCTTTTGGAAAGAAACGGATCATGGAGGTCATAAAAAGTGCCATAGCGCAGGCGGATGAATTGCGCTATATTGAAAAAATCATTTCGGAGAAAGAGGATGAAAAGCACCCGGCTCGTTCTATTACCGTAAAATCCGGAGGCGCCAACAGAAGAGTGATCCTGTCAGAGATTATATATGCAGAGATTTTTGACAGGCGGATAATCCTGCATATGAAGGATCATGACAATATTGATTACAACGGGAGAATATCCGAACTTGAAAGTATATCGGGACAGGATTTTTTCAGGGTGCACAGGGCATATCTGATCAATCTGGCGTATATGAAATCCTATGATTCCAGGTCGGTCCGGATCGGTGACACGGATATTCCCGTAGCGAGAGGAAAATACCGGGAACTCATAAAGGCATACCTTTCTTATTACACCAGAAAGGAAGGCTTATGATGGAGTATTTGACCAGCAGCTTTGAAGCGTATGCCGAAAGCTATCTTGCTGTCCTGATCGAACTGTACCTGATCATGGATGTCCTTCTTCTTATATATTGGCTAAAGCCTTTTGTGGATACAAAGAAGGCTGTTTACGCATCTGCGGTGGTGTATTACGCACACTGGCTGATCTCCAGCCATGCCGATACCAGTAAGGAAATGGACAGGATCCTGACTATACTCTTTTTGGTCCTCGCAATTGTTGCAGCATGGCTTTTGGACAACAAAAGGAATCCGGTGCAGAAGATCTTTCTGTTTTTCATATTCCGGCTGATCAGCTGGCTGTCCATCGAGCTTCTCAGTGAGATAGGATTTTGGGAAAGAGATTTTTTATTCGGGTTTGATTGGTACAGGAGTAACCTGGAGGCTGTTGTCACGGAGTTTCTTATATGGAATCCGATGCAGTATGCCCTTGCCTTGTTGATCCTGTATCTTGTCATAAGGATCCTTCATAAGACATATCGCTATAAACGTGATGAACTGACCTGGCAGGAATTCATCCTGCTGCTCGCCCCGGCATGGACATTGCTTTTAGTCAAGCCGATCATATCGTCCTATTATCTTCTTTGGATGGATGGAATGAAAAATGGAAGCATCAAGGAGAATTTACCCGCGAATCCCTACAGGGCTCTTTTCTGCCTGTTTGCCTTTGTACCTGTTGTTACCGTCATCAGTCTTTATCAGAAACTGAAGGAAAAACAGGAAGAAGAGTATGTGAGAGACTCGGTGGAAAAGCAGGTCGGTGACATGTCAGGACATGTGACGCATATTGAGGAAATATATGAGCGGATGCGGGGACTTCGGCATGACCTCGGAAATCATCTGACGGTCATAGAGAGGCTCGCAGAGGACGGGAAAACAGAGGAGCTTGCCGACTACATCAAAGAGCTTGGCGATAATACAAGCCGTCTGCAGCCAAAGGTTAAAACGGGAAACGCCGTTACGGACGTTGTGCTGTCAGAGACGGCTGACAGGTGTGAGAGGGAAGGGATCATATTTGAAAGTTCCTTTGCTTATCCCGAAGGCCTGGACATCAACCCATTTGACTTAAGCGTGGTTTTGACTAACGCCTTGCAAAATGCCCTGGAAGCGTCCTCCCGGGTACCATTTCCAAAGATCATGATAAGATCGCTCCAAAACGAGCGGGTGTTTATCATCAATATCAAAAACATCATGTCAGAAAAAGTTTCCATTATGGAGGATGGGCTCCCCGTAACACAAAAGCATGAATCGGGTCACGGATACGGGCTAAAAAACATCAGAAGCATTGCCGCAAAATACAGCGGTGACATAGAAATCAGGCAGGAAGAGCAGGAAGGGGATCTGTATTTCATCATCAATATCATGCTGATAGGACAATAGCTGCGATCTGCAACATAAAATGTGCGCCTGGCGCATATGACCTTGTTTCAGTGAAAAAAACTACGATAATCACAATAGATACCTGTTCGAAAGGAGGTGAAAGGGATGATCAGGTTTAACAGTTTTAATTATGGCAGTTTATTTGGATTTGGCTCCGGGAACTCTCTTTACAGCAATCTGTCAAAGCTTTCAGGTGTGAGATCCGGAACATATGCCAAGGCCCTCAAATCCTATTACGGAAGAAACAATCAGACAGCCTCTGTACAGAAGAAATCCTCTGTCAGCAAGTACAATAACAGCATCTATGCTCAACAGAGCGGCCTGTCAAATGTTTCAAAGGAGAGCACTGCTTTATCTGAGACAGCAAAGAAACTGACAGATGCCGGTAAGGATGGACTTTTTGCCAGCGAGGAAAAATATGATGCCGACGCTGCATATCGGGCGGCTAACGATCTTGTGACAGATTATAATGACACATTGGATGCGGTAAATAAAACCACAAATTTAGCTGTGAACAGTGCGGCAGAAAGCATGACCAGGATGACCGGAGTAATGAATAAAAGCCTTAGTGGAATAGGCATTACAGTCGGCCAGGACGGAAGAATGTCCATAAACGAGGAAGAATTCAAAAATGCCGGATTTGACAAAGTGAAGTCCATGCTTGGCACCAACGGATCCTTCGTGAGAATCATAGGGTCTTCCGCACAGAGGCTTGGCTTAGCTGCAGATCAGCAAAACCGTCAGCTGTCTGTCGAAAGTACCGGGCTATATGGCAGGTACGGCTCGTATTTTGGAAATAATGGCTTTGGCGGTTCCTGGTTTAATGGATTGTTCTGACCGACCGTAAAACCATGACAAGGGCGTTCCGAGATCATACGGGACGCTCTTTTACTGTTCGCAGCAAAAAAGATGCGGTTCACGTCAAATGGGTTTCGCTAAGGAAATAATTTCCGAAATACATTTCAGAATTGAATATGGTGCTATGGAAGGCGCAGTTTATCATGGATGAATACCTATGATGACGGCGCTTTTTAAATTGTCGAAAGTGCAAGGAGGATGAAAATGAAAATTGCGGAAAGTACAGTGAATATGCTATCAGGGAGACATTATACACAGACAGGAATGCGCTCCGGTGGAAACAAAAACGGTTTCACGGACATGCTCAATTCTTACAGCATGAAGCAAAGTCCTATGGCCATGGACTCGTATCAGACCGGTAAGGAGTTATACTCAGAGACAGAAGAGACAGGCTTTCATGCCAGTGGCAGAGTGCTTACAGAGGATAGCAGGACGATAGATTTTAACGTAAATCTTCTGATGAGCAGGAGTTACAAGGAATACATGAAGGTCAATGTCCCGACTATGGCTGACGCGTTGTGTGACCCCCTCATCGTAAATATCGATGGTGACACAGCTGACCTTCGTGACCGGACCTTCAGGTTTGATCTTGATGACAACGGAAAAGAGGATGAAATATCCATGCCGGGAAAAGGTTCAGGCTTTCTTGCTTTGGATAAAAACGGAGACGGAAAAATCAATGATGGCAGCGAATTGTTTGGGGCAAAGAGCGGAGATGGATTCGGGGATCTCCGTGAATACGACAGCGATGGTAACGGATGGATAGACGAGAACGATGAGATATTTTCCAAACTTCAGGTGTGGTCCAAGGATGATAATGGCAAGGATAAACTGATGAATCTAAAGCAGGCGGATATCGGCGCGATCTATCTGGGAGAACAGCAAACTGAGTTTTCTTTAGGCGGGGCAGATGGCTATCGAGACGGGGTGATCAGATCAACAGGTGTTTTTCTGCGTGAGAGTACGGGTGCCGGTACGGTACAGCATGTGGATCTGTCTCTGAAGCAAAATGGAGTGGGATTAAGGGTCAGCGGTGATGATACTTTGCCTGAGATCAGCTCATCTGATAATAGGATCAGCGAAAGCTCTGCCGCCAGAAGAAGGGAAGAGAACAGGCGACGGAAAGCAAAGGCAAGGAAGAAAAAAGCCGAGGATAAAGCGGCAGAGGAGGCTTTGAACAAAAGACGTATGGAACATAAGGAGTATATGAAAAAACTTCAGGAGAAGCAGTTTATGGAAAGAAAAGAATATCACGAGGAATTGCATGAGAGCTTTTTGCAGACATCCTGAGGTGAATTTCCTTTGTATTCTTAGTGCCGCAAAGAAGTGGTAACTCTACTTTGCGTAGGTACCATCATCAGAAAAACTGATTTATATGTGGTAGACAATTGTATATAATTATTTTATAATTATAACATAAATACTTCTTGGGGAAATTCATATGATTATATTTGACTGGGATGAAAACAAGAATCAGATCAATCAGAAGAAGCACGGCATATCTTTTGAAGAGGCAAAATCAGTATTTTGGGATGAATTGGCTATTTTATTTGATGATCCCTTCCATTCCGATGAAGAAGACAGATTCCTCTTGCTTGGAACGAGTGAAGAATCAAATGTATGCATGGTCTGTCATTGTTACAGGGATTCTGATACTGTGATTAGAATTATTTCGGCAAGGAAAGCCACGAAAAAGGAGGAAGAACGATATGTTAGAGGAATATGATATTGATAATTTAAATCCAAGACCTAATCCATATGCGAAAGAATTAAAAAAACAGATTACGATTAAAATATCACCAAATGTTATTGATTATTTTAAGGGAGAGTCCCAGAATACAGGAATACCGTATCAAACCCTCATTAATATGTATTTGGAGGATTGTGTACAAAATAAAAAGAAACTGGAAATAACCTGGAAGTGAAGGTGTTGTAAATCTTCTATGATAAATAAGCCAAGATGGTAGTGAGAGCTACTGTCTGGGCTTAATTTATGAAAGCCATATAATGTCGAGAACAGATAACATGAGGTGATGGAAGAAAATAAAAATGGAAGTTTTTTTGTGAAAAATGCCCTTTGATAATTCTTTGAAAAACAGTTAGTATTATTTTAAACGAGTAGCAGATACTGCGTAAGTCCAGTTTTCCGCTACTCTTTTTTTATGCGAGCAGCTAAAAGCGTAAATCCGGCTAAAGGCTTCTCGCTTTTATTTCGGAGGTTATTAAGATATGAATGAAAAGGAAAACAGATTTTTAGGAACGGAACCAGTAGAAAGTCTTATGAGAAAATATGCAATTCCCTGCATCATTTCACTGCTGGTAGGTGCACTTTACAACATTGTTGACCAGATATTCATAGCTAACGCCACATATCTGGGGTCTTATGGTAACGCAGCAAATACAGTTGTGTTTCCGCTAACGGTAATAGCCCTTGCTATAGCGGTAATGATTGGAGACGGGTGCTGTGCTTTTGTTAGTTTAAGTCTTGGAAAAAAAGAAACAAAGAAAGCAAAAAAGAGTGTTGGAAATTCGGTCGTAATGATGATCGTTTCGAGCCTTATACTTATGGCCTTATACCTTATCTTCAGCGATAGTATCATTGCAATGTTTGGGGGAACGGTAAATGAAGAAACATATAATCATTCAAAGGAATATTTCTATTATATATCCCTGGGAATTCCATTTTACATGTTTGGCCAGGCAATGAATCCTGTGATACGGGCTGATGGCAGCCCTAAATTTGCAATGGCTTCTACTCTTGCAGGAGCGGTGATCAACATTATTCTTGATCCGATTTTCATATTTGGTTTTATGTGGGGCATGATGGGGGCTGCCATAGCCACTGTTATTGGACAGATCGTTACAGCGCTATTGGCTGTCTGGTATCTTTTTCATATGAGACTTGTAAAGCCTTCTCAAAATGATTTCAGGCTGGACAGAGATATCATAAGAAGGACACTTGTTCTGGGCATAACAAGTTTTTTATCCCAGATTTCTCTTGTTGCAGCTATGGCAGCAATTAACAATATGATCAGGAAATACGGGGCAATGGATGAGGTTTTTGGACAGGCGGAGTATGCTCAGATCCCAATGGCTGTAGTTGGAATTGTTATGAAGTTCTTTCAGATAGTAATATCTATTGTAGTAGGTATGGCTGCCGGATGTATTCCGGTTGTCGGTTACAATATGGGGGCAGGCCTGAAGGACAGAGTGAGAAAACTCTTTACAACGCTATTGATAGCAGAAGGATTTGTTGGCCTTGTAGCACTTATTATTGTCGAAGTATTTCCACAGGGACTTATCGGAATTTTTGGCGCCGCAAATGAGAGCAGCTATTATACAGATTTTGCTGTCAAAGCATTCAGAATATATCTATGCATGATGGTATTTGCTTGTGTGAATAAAGCATGCTTTATTTTTTTACAGGCTATGGGTAAGGCCTTGGAGTCAACAGTTCTGTCCATGGTCAGAGAGATTGTATTTGGTGTCGGTTTTGCGCTTCTTCTTCCTTTAAAATTTGGACTTGATGGTGTACTTTATTCTATGCCTTTATCTGATATTCTAACGTTCCTGATGGCAGTATTTCTGATCTATCAGACATATACAGAACTTCAAGTTGACAATACAAATGTAACGGAGACAGCATCAGGAACAGAGTAAACAGAATGAGCATACACTGCTTTAAGCATAGAATTGAGTCACCAGGAACTGTTTCCCAAAATCGGCGGACATATGCCGGCCATTTTTGTAACACATAAATCGAAAGAAAAACTGAGCAGATTGGCGGTCAATCTGCTCCTTTTTTTATCGCAGAGCCGCCGAATGGAAATATGTCGGCTAAAGCCGACCGGCGGCTCGCGGACGAGTAGGGGGCGATTGCATCTTCCCTACTCGATTTACTGAGCCGCCGAAATGAAATTTGTCGGCTGAAGCCGACCGGCGGCTCGCGGGCGAGTAGGGGGGAAGAAATCCCCCCTACTCGATTTAAGGGAAAATTCAGCATGCACCTTTAGTTTGCCCTTGTATTTTTCAATGGCAGGGGTTATAATGACTGAAAATCATTTAAAATTTTTCATAATCCTGTGGGGTTTATTTCATGAATATGGTTCAATGGACGAGCGCGGAACGGGGTTTCCGGCTTTATTTTTTTTATATCCTTCTGTTTCTGGCGGCGGTCCTCGGACTTTCCGGCTGCGGCTCCTCCGGCGGAA
>JAILEM010000048.1 GCA_024687745.1 Lachnospiraceae bacterium | reverse complement strand
ATATGGGAAAGAGTCGCAGAAAGCCTTAAGGTTGTGGGAATGTATGAATACAGGGATAATTCCCCGCACAGACTCTCCGGAGGACAGAAGCAGAGAGTTGCCATAGCGGGTGTCCTTGCAATGCACCCCAAATGCATAGTTTTGGATGAACCTACGGCAATGCTCGATCCTGAGGGAAGAAAAGAAGTGATAAGGGCAGTAAGAGCCCTGAATGATGTTGAGGAAATAACGGTTATCCTGATTACCCATTATATGGAGGAGGTTATCTATGCCGACAGGGTCTATGTGATGGATAAAGGAAGGATAGTGATGAATGGGACTCCGCGAGAGATTTTTAAAAGGGCTGAGGAGCTTAAAAGCATAAATTTAAATGTACCCCAGGTGACGGAGCTGTCATATGAGTTAAAAAAAGCAGGGATAGACCTTCCCGACGGTATTTTGAGTAAAGAGGAACTGATAGAAGAGCTATGTCGATTATTGTAGATCACTTATCATATGTATACGGCAAGTCTACGGCCTATGAGGTAAGGGCAGTGGATGATGTCAGCTTTTGTATAAATGAAGGGGAATACATCGGACTTCTTGGACAGACGGGGTCGGGTAAGTCAACCCTTATTCAGAATCTTAACGGGCTGTTAAAGCCTGAGGAGGGGTCTGTATATTACGACGGAGCCGATATTTTTGATAAGGAATACGACAGGAAGAAATTAAGAAGTAATGTCGGACTCGTTTTTCAATATCCTGAACATCAGCTTTTTGAGGCAGATGTTTTTTCTGATGTCTGTTTTGGACCAAAGAACATGGGACTGACAAGAACAGAGGTTGAGCTGAGAGCCTATGAGGCCCTTAAAATGGTTGGAATAAGAGATGAGGACTTTTATATATCCCCCTTTGATCTTTCCGGAGGAGAGAAGAGAAGAGTTGCCATAGCAGGAGTCCTTGCGATGAAACCAAAGGTGCTTATACTCGATGAGCCCTCAGCAGGACTAGATCCCGGAGGGAGAGAGGATATTCTGAGACTTATCGACAGCATAAGGCAGGAGACAGGGATGAGTATAATACTTGTATCGCACAGTATGGATGATGTGGCAGAACATGCTGAGAGACTTCTTGTGATGTATAAAAGCCATCTTATATTTGACGATACTCCCGTAAATGTGTTTTCACAATATGAGACCATGAATGAGATCGGACTGGGTGTTCCGCAGGTCATGGAGGTGCTGACAGGCCTCAGAAATAAGGGTATACCTGTACGAACAGATATGATAACCTTAAATGAAGCGAAAAATGAGATATTAAGGGTATTTGGCAGATGCTAAGAGATATAACATTAGGACAGTACTATAAAACAGAATCCGTTATCCACAGCCTGGACCCGAGAGTCAAGGTTATAGGTGTATTTGTCTATATAATCTCTTTGTTTATGATAAAGGTGTCCCAGGGATATATACCTGCAACAGTCTTTCTGATACTTATCATCTATATGTCAAAGGTACCTCCGGGCTATATGGTAAGAGGACTGAAGCCGATACTTATTCTTATGATCATAACAGGACTCTTTAATCTCTTTCTGACTCCGGGCGAGGAGCTTGTACATTTTTATTCCCTGAGGATAACCAAAGAAGGGGTTAGGATGATGATAGAAATGATCTTAAGACTTGCATATCTGATCCTTGGCACCTCGGTAATGACCCTTACCACAACGCCAAACCAGCTTACGGATGCGATAGAAAAGCTGTTTTCTCCGTTAAAGATATTCAGATTCCCTGTTCATGAGATCGCAATGATGATGTCGATCGCCCTGTCGTTTATTCCCATACTTGTAGATGAAACAGACAGGATAATGAAGGCCCAGATGGCAAGAGGGGCTGATTTTGAAAACAGAAATCTGATAAAGAAAATGAAGGCGATGATCCCGGTGCTTGTACCGTTATTTGTGTCTGCCTTCAGAAGAGCCAATGACCTTTCCCTTGCCATGGAGGCACGCTGTTACAGGGGCGGGGACGGGAGAACGAGGATGAAGCCCTTAAGATACAAAAAAAGGGATGTTATGGCATATATAGTGCTCATATTGTATATAGCAGTGATAATACTTACGGGAAAGCTGTTTGGACAGGTATAAGTGACTGAGATTAAAAAGGAAGTAAAAAAAATTAAACGAAGAATACTTTTGGTCGTTGCCTATGATGGGACTGAATATAACGGATGGCAGATTCAGCCTGAAGGGGTAACCATTGAGGGCATACTTAATGACGAGCTTGGAAGGGTACTTGGAGAAGAGATAAAGGTTATCGGGGCATCCAGGACGGATTCCGGTGTACATGCGGAGGGAGCTGTCTGTGTTTTTGATACCTTTTCATCCATACCGGGGGATAAATTTTCATATGCTTTAAATAAAAGCCTGCCGGAGGATATAAAGATCCTGGCTTCAAAGGAGGTCTCCCCCGATTTTCATCCGAGAAAGACTGAATGCAGGAAAACATATATGTACAGGATATGGAATGACAGATTTCCGCTCCCTACAAACTCAAGATATACAACTCTTGTATATACTGACCTTGATGTGGTAAGGATGAGGGAGGCTGCAGTTAAGCTTTCCGGAACACATGATTTTAAGTCCTTTTGCAGTATAAATACACAGGCAGAAAGCACCGTAAGGACAATATATGATATTGATATTTTACAAAAAGGAAAAGAGATAGATATCCTTATCACCGGGAACGGTTTTTTATACAATATGGTGAGGATCATAGCGGGAACCCTTATAGAGGTCGGACAGGGTAAGTATGAACCGGAGGACATAGAGAGTATGCTTGATGGAAGGGACCGTTCTCTTGCCGGACAGACCGCACCCGCAAAGGGGCTGACACTTATGGGCTATAAGTATAAGGAAGTATGAAGGTACACGTTTTTAAAAGAAAGGTTTGCGCAATATGTCAAAGAGGGTTTACAGAAAAAAAGAAGTAACGGATGAAATGAAGGAGAGGGCAAAGGAGCTTTTGAAGGAGCTTACCCTCGAAGAAAAGATCGGAATGATACATGGGAATGAGATCTTTGCAACTAAAGGAGTGGAAAGACTTTCTATCCCGCCTTTAAGGACATCGGATGGCCCGATGGGTGTAAGGGCGGAGTTTATGCCGGACAGCTTTACGCGTATAGATGACAACACAGACAGTGTCACCTATCTGCCGTGTAACAGTGCAGTTGCGTCAACCTGGAACAGGGATCTTGCGTATATCTGCGGAAGGACTCTTGGGAGTGAGGCAAGAGGAAGAGGAAAGGATGTGATCCTTGCACCGGGAGTAAATATAAAAAGATCCCCGCTTTGCGGAAGAAATTTTGAATACTTCAGTGAAGATCCGTATCTTACCTCAGAGCTTGCCTGTGAGATGATACAGGGAATACAGGAAAATGATGTTGCTGCCTGTGTGAAGCACTTTGTCGCAAATAACCAGGAAACGAACAGACTCAATGTAGATACGGTAATTGATGGGGAGGTCCTTGACAGGATCTACTACCCTGCATTCAGGGCAGCAGTACAAAAGGCCGGCTCATATACCGTAATGGGTTCATATAATAAGATAAACGGTGAACAGGGGTGTCATAATAAGGAGACACTTAAGGATACGTTAAGAGACAGATGGGGTTTTGACGGAGTGATCATTTCCGACTGGGGAGGAGTTCATGATACCGACAAGGCAGCCTTTTCGGAGCTTGATATCGAGATGGACTGTTCCTCGGACTTTGATAACTATTACATGGCAGAACCCTTAAGAGAAAAGATCATTTCAGGCAAAATACCTGAAGAAGTTATTGATGAAAAGGTATACAGGATACTGATACTTATGTTAAGGCTCAATATGCTTGATGGCGCAAAAAGGAGTAAAGGGGCATATAATACTTCTGATAACAGGGAGGCCTGTCTCAGTATTGCAAGAGAGTCGGTCATTCTTCTTAAGAACGAGGATCTGCTTCCCTTTGATCCGGACAGTACCAAAAAAGTTCTGGTCATAGGTGAAAATGCGGACAGAAAACAATCCGACGGAGGAGGAAGCGCCGAGATAAAAGCCCTTTATGAATATACCACTCTTGCCGGGATAAGGATGCTTCTTGGAGGAAATGCGAGGGTTGACTACTGTCTGGGCTATACAAGCAATACCCGCCCTGAGCACAGGAATATCGGATGGCAGAGCGAGAGCCTTATGGATGGTGGTGGAAGCAGGGCAAAAGCCGCAGAAGAAGATGAAAAGTTAAGAAAAAAAAGGAGAGAACTCCGTGAAGAGGCGATAAGTGCCGCCAAGGACGGATCCTATGATCAGGTAATATTTGTGGGAGGTCTTAATCATAACAGTGATATGGACTGCGAGGGTAACGACAAAAGGGATATGGAGCTTCCTTATGAGCAGAATGAACTGATAGAGGAGCTTCTGAAGGTCAGATCCGATACAGTTATAGTAATGCAGGCCGGCAGTGCGGTATCAATGGAGAGGTTTGCAGATAAGGCTCATGCCCTGCTGTGGTCCTATTATGCCGGAATGGAGGGCGGAAAGGCTCTGGCTGAAATCCTCTACGGAGAAGTAAATCCGTCGGGTAAACTCGCAGAGACCTTATACAGAAATCTGGACCAGTGTTCGGCTCATGCCCTCGGAGAATTCGGACTTGATGAAAGGGTAGAGTATAAGGACGGGTTATATGTGGGATACAGATATAATGAAAAATATAACATAGTACCAAGATTTCCGTTTGGCTTTGGTTTATCCTATACAGAATTCGAATACAGAGAGCCTTATGTAAATACCAAAGAAGGATATATCAGCTGCAGGGTATGTAATACAGGTGAAAGGAACGGAAAGGAAACGGTACAGCTTTATCTTATGGGAGAAAAGGATGAACCGGTAAAGGAACTTGCCGGCTTTGAAAAGGTTTTCCTTATAGCAGGAGAAGAAAAAGATGTTAAGATCTACCCGGAAAAACTCCTTCCCGGGAGAAGGTATATTATAACCGGGTCAGGCGACAGCATAAGATTCGAGGTAGAATGTGAAGAAAATATTGACACATAGGCAAATGCTGTAATATAATATTTCGGTATGGCGGTATATAGGAGAACATAGCCCCGTTTGAGTATATACCGGAATAAAAGAACAGATCGGTGTTGATTCCCGAATGCTGATCTGATGATCATAATGGAGGTTAGGAAATGAAGACATATATGCCAAGCGAAGCAACCATTGAAAGAAAATGGTATGTTATCGATGCAACCGGATATACCCTTGGTCGTCTGGCATCAGAGGTCGCCAAGGTTTTAAGAGGTAAGAATAAGCCTATATATACTCCTCATGCAGACACCGGTGATTATGTGATCGTGGTAAACGCAGAGAATATAAAGGTAACCGGAAATAAACTTGATGATAAGATCTATTATTCACATTCAGATTATATAGGCGGATTAAAGAGTATCAACTTAAGAGAAAAGCTGGCCAAGGAACCCGCCAGAGTAATAGAGATGGCTGTAAGAGGTATGCTTCCGAAAGGACCTTTGGGAAATAAGATCTACAAAAAGTTATTCGTGTATGCAGGAGCTGAACATCCACATGCAGCTCAGCAGCCGGAAGAATTAAAGTTTTGATAAGGTCGAAAGGAGGAAAATACATTGGCTAAAAAAGCAGCAGCTGAAAGATATTACGGAACAGGAAGAAGAAAGAAATCCGTTGCCAGAGTATATATAATGCCCGGTAAAGGTAAAATCACTATCAATAAGAGGGATATAGATGAATACTTCGGTCTTGAGACTTTAAAGAAGATCGTTCGTCAGCCCTTTGATGCAACAGATAACAATGATAAGTTTGATGTACTTGTAAATGTTCACGGCGGTGGATATACAGGACAGGCCGGAGCCATAAGACACGGTATCGCAAGAGCCCTTGTAAAGGCTGATGCAGAGAACAGACCTGTTTTAAAGGCAGAAGGTTACTTAACAAGAGATCCTCGTATGAAGGAGAGGAAGAAATACGGTCTCAAGGGAGCACGTAGAGCACCTCAGTTCTCAAAGAGATAATCGTTTCACAACGTATTACGTCTTTGGACAATCATATGCGACTTATTACACCCCAGGACAACTGTCTTGGGGTGTTTTTTATATATTATGGTGATCACTAAAAATGTAGAATTCTACAACTTTGTTGATTAAGACAATGCGATGTGATAAGATGTAATTGACAAAAATGTAGAATTCTACGATTTAGGAGATTATATGATAAAAAGAGATAAATATCTGACTCAGTTAATCAGTGCAAAGAACAATGGATTTCCGAAGGTAATAACAGGTGTGAGAAGATGTGGAAAGTCATTTC
>JAILEM010000035.1 GCA_024687745.1 Lachnospiraceae bacterium | reverse complement strand
GTAATATTTCTGATACTTTCCTCAATATTGTTTATCTTATCATAAAGATTAGCCCATCGTTCATTGCTGTTCTTCTCTAAGATTGTGATAATCTTCAATCATCTGAACATCGCCCGGAGTGAATTTACTCTCAGGACTAGAAGCAGCAATTTCTCTCTCGTCCTCAATTCCTTTTCCGGTAAGAAGTTGCTCCGGGGTAATCTTTAATACATTACAAATATCCATTATCTTTTCTACAGTAGGATTGGTCTTTCTTTTTTTCCATTCGCTTATGGTACTGGTAGAAATTCCCACCTGCTTTGCAAACTCCGCCTGAGTCATATTGCGTTCTTTCAGGACCTTTATAATTCTTTCACTGATAATCATGGGTGATACCTCGCTTTAAAATTCACTTATATAACATTCATATAGGTGAAATTATAGTATCTCATCTTTACCTAATCTTCAATGATATTCTTCAATCCATTACTTCGTTTTTGTGTGATGGTATCTCATATACGCTTTATAAGATTCATATATACCTTTTTTTGAAGATAGACATCTGGATCAGGTAAAGAATCAAAATCTATTTCATCCGTGTATTTCGCTATTATATTTCCGATAAAGTTTGCAAGAGAACTCCATTCATCTCTGTCTTTGACTATCACCTTATTCTTCATAGCAATCGCCCCTCCTTCGACAACAGATTTTAGATCTTTCACAAAGTGGCAAGCAGTGCATCGGTGTACACCTGATGCGATTTTACTTGTTGGGGAGTAGTCTCCGTTCCACTCCGGTCCGCGCAAAGCCGACGTCCACCGGGTCTACACTTCGTTTCGGTCCGCGCTAAACCGATGTCCACTGGACATCGAGCGCCGTCGTGCGCCCCCAATCCCCCTGATTGCCGATTTCCATCGTCAAGCTACGCCTGCAAAACAGGCTTTTAACCCTATTCCTAAATCTCAAGATATTTGTCAAAACACTTCTCCACCTTCTTTAAAACTTTTTCATGTTCAGTCTTCATATCAGATAGAACCTTGCTGTCTACTCCGATTATTCAAGCCGCTGCTAAAAAATGGTATGCAAAAACTCTGCTATACGACAGCTTTTTTTTCTTTTGCCGTCGTGCGGCAGATTCTATAAAAACTTTTCAGTTTAAACTAAAATATCCAAAAAAGAGCCCCATCAGCTAATGCTATGGGGCTCTGTGTCAAATGCGTCTGGCACTAATATATTTTTATCAAAATAACTTACTTTGCAAAAAAGTGTTTTAACTTTTCTAACAAACTGTTTTTATCAATCGTTTTAAGCAAATAATCAACTGGGCTTAAACCCACAACAGACAGGACGCTTTCCTTATCCCCATGTCCCGTAAGGAACATGACCGGTATCTGTCCTGTGTCGGAATCATTTTTCAGCATGGAGAGTACCTGCGGTCCGTTAGCTATTGGCATCTCATAATCAAGAAGGATCAGATCTGCCCTGTTTTTTGCAAGGTAGCTGATTGCCTGTACTCCGTTTGAAGCCATTCCCACATGATAGGTATCTTTCAGCCATTCATAAACGGTACGCATATAAGTAATGTCATCATCCACTATGAGAACCGTCTTCTTTCGCTTATCACCTGTATTCTCATCGAAGTATGCACTAATCCGTTTAACAACGAGATCAATATCCAGCGGGCGCTTAAACATATCTGTCACCGCTGTTTCCGGTATCATCCTTTTGATAGACGCATACTGTGAATCCTCGCCGATCAGGATCAGTCCAAGCTCTTTGTCCTGCACAATATCCTTAAGGTAAACAAGCGTTTCCGGGACTGTCTCAAGCTCCTCACTCATAAAAAGCACAATCAACTCCATCTCTTCTGCATATTTTTCAATCTCTTTTATATCCGCATGTACGAACACCGACTGAATGCCGGGATCACCCAGCTTCGTGATAAGACTTTTTGCAAGAAAGCTTTCGGAGAAGCTCACAATCACCACTTTTCCTACACTATTTTGATTATCCATATTAAATCCTCCCTTTTTCAAAAGCGCCCCATCAAAATAAACTTATCCCTATCCACCGCAGGGCTAAACAGATACCCCTGATACAGCACAACGCCGATCTGTTCAAGCGCATCTTTAAGCTCCTCTGTCTCGACATATTCCGCCAGCACCTTAAATTCCAACGACTTTGACAGATACACGATGGAATTTATGATCTCCCTCGTCCTTTCATTGGTCATGACAGACTTCACAAGACCTCCGTCCAGCTTCACCAGGTCAAAAGGA
>JAILEM010000181.1 GCA_024687745.1 Lachnospiraceae bacterium | reverse complement strand
AGCCGTGAGAGAAATCTCCCGGCTCAATTCTTAGGCTTTGATAAAACAAAATGCGACCTGAACCATAACAGAAATTAAGTAGCCTGTAAAAAGTAAGCATATTAGAATGAATACTGTTGTAATTTTCGACATAAGGAGGTTAGCCCATGAAAAAAGTAGCAGTCATATGGTCAAGTCCTAATACGGACGGACTCACGGCATCAGCAAAGGATCAGTTTTTAAATGGTCTTAAAGAAGCAGGAGCCGAGGCAGAAGAAATCCATTTAAACAGCAAGTACCTTGAGCATTGCAGGGCGTGCGGAAACGGCTGGGGAACCTGCAATAAGACCGGAAGCTGTGTAATACAGGATGATTTTGCCGGTATATATAAGACTCTTTCAGAAGCTGACGGCATAGTCTGGATAAGTGCAGTATATTGGTCTGATATGACAGAGGTCTTTAAAGCTTTTTTTGATAGGCTTCGAAGATGTGATGCCGCTCATAATCATGATCTGGCAGAGAAACGCTGCGTATTGATCGCGTGTGCTGGTGGAACGGGACGCGGAACACTTGAATGCCTCCAGCAATTTGAAAAAGGGCTTACTCATATGGGAATGAGAGTATATGTCCGTATCTCACTTGTAAGGTATAATAAGGATTATCTCCTGCCGACACTAAGTGAAGCAGGTAAGACATATGCTAAAACTTTGGAAACAGGATTTGATATGTACTATTAGGAGGCAGCATGGAAGCAATAGAGGCAATACTGACAAGAAGAAGCACCAGGAAATATTCAGATAAGATGCCTGACAGGGATCTTATAGAAAAGGTAATAGAAGCAGGCAGGTATGCACCAAGCGGTTCCAATAGCCAGAATACACATTTTATCGTGTTCAACGAAAAGCATATACTAACTGCGATGGCTGATCTTGTAAAAGAAGAGTTTTCAAAGATGGAGGCAGATCAGGATACATATGTATCCCTTAAGCATTCTATCAGTGCGTCCAAGCAGGGTGATTATGTATTTCACTATAATGCCCCTGTCTTCATAGTGGTTGCAAACAAGAAAGGTTACGGCAATGCAATGGCTGACAGTGCCTGCGCCCTGGAAAACATGATGATAGCAGCAAATGCCCTTGACCTTGGTTCGTGCTGGATAAACCAGCTCCACTGGCTGGAAGATAATAAAGCGATAAGGTCGTTTTTGAGGCCTTACGGGCTTGATGATAATGAGACCATAACGGGCGGACTTATATTGGGATATGCAGATACCGGCCTTCCTAACAGAACCCCTCTTGAGAGAAAGGGTAATCCTATAACGTGGGTAGAGTAAGGACTGAGTATGGGACGTTTAGATGAAAAGATTGCAATAGTGACAGGAGCCAATTCCGGAATGGGTATGGAGACGACAAAAGCCCTGGCTGATGAAGGAGCTACCGTTATCATGCTATGCCGCAGTGAAAGGCGGGGTAGGGAAGCTTTAGAAAAGCTACTGGAGAAGAAAGACCGCAAGCTGGATCTTATACTGTGTGATCTGGGAGATTTTGCGTCAGTGCGTGATTTTGTAAGGCAGATAAAGGAAAAGTATGGGAGAGTGGATATTCTCGTTAACAATGCGGGTTTCATCTCTCTTGACAGGCAGGAGACCAAAGAAGGCCTTGAGCGGCAGTTCGGGATTAACCACATAGGACATTTTCTTCTGACAACAGAGCTTCTTGACATGATGAAAAAAGGTGCAAGGATCGTTGTTGTTGCATCGGGAGCACACAAAGCCGGAAATATCCATTTTGATGATATCAACCTTAAACATGGCTATAACGTGGTCAGGGCATACTCACAGAGCAAGCTTGCAAATGTGTTGTTCACAAAAGAACTTGCCAGACGTCTGTCTGATAAGGGTATAACAGTAAACTGCTGCCATCCGGGAGCTGTTGCCACAAACATGGGAGTGGACAGGGACACCGGGTTTGGAAAAACAATAACAGGTTTGCTTAAGCCTTTTTTCCTCACTCCGGAAAAAGGGGCCAGGACGGCAGTGTTTCTAGCTGTTGATGAGTCTGTTAAAGACACAACAGGAGAATACTTTTATAAATGCAAGCCTGCCGGTTCTTCAAAGAGATCAAAAGATATGGAGCTTGCACGGAAACTGTTTGAATTAAGCGAACATATAGTTAATAAATGAAGAATATAAGAGGAGGTTATCATGCAATTCATAATTAAAGCTTACGATGGAGAAGGGATGTTAAACAAAAGAATGGAAGTACGTCCTAAACATCTTGAAGGAATGAACAATCTGAAGGATCATATCATTTGTGCCGGAGGGTTGCTTGATGATGCAGGAAATATGAAGGGATCAGCTCTTATCATGGAATTTGAAAGCAGGGAAGAACTTGATAAATACCTTGCTGAAGAACCATATGTGAAGGAACACGTATGGGATAAGATAGAGATTGATGTCATGAATGTTGTCATCCGATGATATGTAAAAAGGAGAAATCATAATGGTAAAAGGAATAGGACATGTAGCATTTAATGTAAAAGATATGGAAAGGTCAATAGCTTTCTATGAAAATACAATGGGCTTTAAGAAAGCCTTCAGTATCAAGAGACCGGAAACAGGCGAGCCCTGGATCGAATACATA
>JAILEM010000030.1 GCA_024687745.1 Lachnospiraceae bacterium | reverse complement strand
TCGATGAGCGATAAGCTTACGGATCTGTATAACCGTCTGGGGTATCATAATTTTGCGGTAAATATGTTCAGAAGGTCGCATGAGACAGGGGAAAGACTCGGTGTTCTGTTCATGGACATGGATAAGCTTAAATATATCAATGATACCTTCGGACATGCCTGCGGAGATGACGCTATACGAAGTATAGCCACATCGGTTAAGAATTCGATCCCTGCAGAGGCTGTACCTGTAAGGTATGGAGGGGATGAGATACTTGTCATAACTCCGATAGATAAGGATGAGGATATGGAGGAGATAGTAAACCGTATCCATGAAGATATTCCAAAGACAGCCAGGGGATTTAATCTGCCAGTATTGCCGGATGTAAGTGCAGGATATGTCATAACGGATCCGGGAAGCCCCCTGACACTCGAAGAATATGTCGAAGAGGCAGATAAGCTTATGTATAATGAGAAGCTTCTAAAAAGAGTTGAAAGAGGATGATAATTGGAAACGTTAAGATTTGGATATAGATATTTCAGGAGAAATCTCCTCATATCGGTATTTGCGGAGATCTTAAGCTTTGCGGGGATACTTGCGGAGCTTCTCTTACCTCTTTTATCGGGATTCATGATCGACTTTGTCATAAGGGGAACAGAGATAAATGAAGAAAGCGGAGGTATCTTTCATTTCCTTTTGGACGGAAGATTCGGTGATGTACACACCTTCAGGCTTTTTTGGTCAGCTGCACTTGTTTTCCTTGTAATGGTGCTCATAAGGATAGTATTTATCTATATAAGGGACCTTATTCAGGAAAAGGTGGGGCTCGATCTGGAGACAGACCTAAGATACGCAACCTATGATAAGCTCATGGAGCTTGACTCCGATACCATAAGTGACTATAACTCGGGTGAGCTTTTACAGATACTTAACAGCGACACCATAATGTTCAAGGAGCTTTTCTGCCACAGGATCCCTTATCTTGGCGATTCTTTTTTTATGATCATCACAGTTTTTGTTCTGATCGCATATATTGACGTGACCTTTGTGTATATCCCGCTTGTCATGTCAGTCATACTTGTTTTTGCCATCATAGATTTTAAGAAAAAGGCAAAGAAGAACTTTTCCACGATAAGGAAGGCAAGCTCTGCCATGAATTTAACGACCCAGGAAAATATCGGGGGCGTCAGGATAGTAAGGTCCTTTGTTAATGAAGAGCTTGAGAAGAAGAAGTTTAAAAGGGTAAATCTTGATTACTGTGACGCAAACATAAAGCAGATAAACCTTACCGCAAATTTTGAGATGACCTTTAATACCGTAAGACAGATAGCCTATATCGGAACGATAATCCTTGCATCGATCCGGGTGATGAACGGTGACCTCACGGTGGGATTCATCCTCTCCGCTTCATCCTATGTTGTAAGGTTCATGTCCGATATGAACAGCGTGAACAACAATATATTTAATATGCAGCAGCAGATAGTTTCGGGGCTTGAGCTGAAACACTTTATGGAGAAGGAGAGTGTGACACCGGATAAGGGAAGTCTCTCTTTTCACAGCGGTACCCCTGATATCGAGCTTAAGGACGTCTGTCTTGATATAGAAGGGCAGAAGGTGCTTGATCACATCACCCTCTCGATCCCCTATGGAAAGAAGATAGGTATAGTAGGTGAGACGGGCTCGGGAAAGAGCATACTTATAAAGACTATCCTGAGGATAAAGGAGATAACCTCAGGAAGCATCACGATAGACGGCAGTGACATAAGGGATTATCCGCTGAATGTCTTAAGAGATGTCTTTTCCTGCGTCTTCCAGGATGTGTTTCTCTTTTCAAATACCATAGAGTCAAATATCGCCTTCAGCAGACCTCATGCGGATCAGAAGCTCATAAGGGAGGCCGCTGTTCACGCAAAGGCCGATGGCTTCATAAATGAGCTTGAGGAGCGTTATCAGACGATAATCGGAGAGAGGGGTATAGGAATATCGGGAGGACAGAAGCAGAGGATATCGATAGCAAGGTGCTTTCTCAAAAATGCACCGGTATTTGTGCTTGATGATCTTACCAGTGCCCTTGATGTAAATACCGAAAGACTCCTGCTTCAGGAGATAAATGAAAAATATTCCGAAAAAACGCTGATAATCTCTGCCCACAGGCTGTCCTCAGTAACAGGCTGCGATGAGATCATCTACATGAGAGAGGGCAGGATAGAGGAAAGAGGAAGCTTTGATAAGCTTATGAAGCTTAACGGAAGCTTTGCCAGGGTATATAAGATACAGATGGAGCAGAAGGAAAATAAGGAAGTGGAATATGGCTAAGAGAAACACCTTTTTCCAGGATGAGAAGATCGAAAAAAAAATAGATATGAAACAGCTTTTAAGAACTGTCAGATATATCCTTCCTTACAAAAAGTATGTTATCATGGTGGCAGTGATACTTTTGATCGCATCTGTAACCGCGCTGATCCCGCCAAGGCTTTTGAAGGTCATAGTGGACAGTGTAGTGGAGGAAAAGGATTACAGGCAGCTCTTTATGATATGCGGGGCGATGTTTTTACTTGCGGTCATAGAGATACTTACAACCTTTCTTCAGACGAGATCGATGGGAAAGGTGGGCTTCAGGGTCATCTCCGAGATAAGGACAGAGATTTTTGAGCATCTCCAGGAGCTTTCGTTTGAATATTATGACAACAGGCCGGACGGTAAGATCATAGTCAGGGTTACAGAGTATATTAACGGGCTGGCAAATTTCTTTTCAAATTATGTTGTGATGTTTGCGGTCTATATAGTAAAGGTTGTGGTCGTGACTGTCTTTATGCTCTCGCTGAGCCCCGTACTTACTCTTGTTGTATTTGCGACTGTCATCCCGATGATCGTGCTCGTATCCTTCCTTAAGAGAGTACTCGGAAAAAGATTTACAGTCCTTAGAGCCAAGAATTCCAACAGATCTGCAATGCTTGTCGAATCGATAATGGGTGAGCAGATCATAAAGAATTACAACAGGATAGAAAAGAACAGATCGCTCTACAGCGAGATCCATACAGACAGTGTGAACGCCTGGTGGAGGATAGTAAGGCTTGCAAGGCTTAATTCCCCGATAGTCATAGGCTTCTGGAATATGGGTACGATAGCATTGTTTGGGATCGCCCTCACACTGATACTTGGAAATGATACAGCCATAACCGCCGGAGTTGTGATCACCTTTATAAGCTATATGGGAGTGTTCAGGGAGCCCATAATGCAGATAGCAACGATAATACAGGAAATGGCGCAGGTCAGCTCCAATCTTGAGCAGGTTTTTGATGCGATCGACCATCCCATAGATATAAAGGATAAGGAAGATGCAATAGTTCTTAAGGACGTTAAGGGAAGGGTTGATTTCGAAAACGTCACCTTTGAATATGAGGAGGGAGAGCCCATCCTTGAAAACTTTGACCTGCATGTGGAACCCGGAAAGACGATAGCCCTGGTTGGCGCAACAGGGGCCGGAAAGACAACGATCATAAACATGCTTACAAGGTTTTATGATGTAAGATCGGGAAGTGTTAAGATAGACGGGACAGATGTACGGGATATTAAGCTTAATTCTCTCAGAAACGAGGTCGGTGTCCTTATGCAGGATCCCTTTATCTTTAAGGGTACCATAATCGATAATATAAGGTACGGAAAATGGGACGCGACCGATAAGGAATGCATAAGGAGTGCAGAGCTCATACATGCGGATAAATTTATAAAAAGATTCCCGAGAGGGTATTACGAGGAGCTTGACGAGAGAGGGGCAGAGCTCTCTGCGGGTGAGAAGCAGCTGATAAGCTTTGCAAGGATCGTTCTTAAAAATCCGGGGATCGTCATCATGGACGAGGCAACAAGTGCCATAGATACAGAGACGGAGATGCTTATAAAGGAGATCCTTGACGAGATAACAAAGGATAAGACAACCTTTGTTGTTGCGCACAGACTCTCAACCATAAAGAATGCCGATACCATACTCTTTATCGGGAATAAGGGGATACTCGAATCAGGCTCTCACGAGGAGCTTATGAAGAAGAAGGGATATTATTACGAGCTTGCAACCGTATGATCAGGTTAACGGGTATTAAGGATCACTGACAGGATATAAACAATACAGAATATAAACAATACAGATTATAAACAACACAGAATATAGACAACACAGATTATAAACAACACAGCATACAAAGGAAAAACATCTATGCAGAATCAGAAAAAAAAGCCGAGCACGGCCCTTTATCTTTCACAGTCATACAAGGATGCCTGGGATGATTACGTTCGAACGGTAAATACCTCTTCCTTTCCGGTATGGGATTTTGTCATACTGACAGCGAGTAACGAGCACCAGGCTCTTTCCTTCAGGGCACAGATCGAGAGCAGAAGGGCGTATCTTCCCTCAAGGACTAAGTTTATGGTAATTCCCGATGAGGGAGGAGTCAGAGTCGGTTCGGGAGGAGCGACACTGGGAGTTCTCAAGGCCATAAGGGAAGAGGTTCCTTCCTTTGGCGGACAGAGGATACTTGTCATACACTCGGGTGGGGACAGTAAGAGAGTCCCGCAGTACAGTGCGCTTGGAAAGCTTTTCAGTCCTGTGCCCCACAGGCTGCCTGATGGCAGGAACAGCACGCTCTTTGATGAGTTTCTGATCGCGATGAGCGCGGTTCCCGGAAGGATAAGGGAGGGAATGCTCCTTCTCTCGGGCGATGTTCTTTTACTTTTTAACCCGCTACTTATAGACTATTCGGGGCATGGCGCTGCCTGCATAAGCTTTAAAGAGGATGCGGAGACAGGAAAGGATCACGGTGTCTTCCTAAGGGGAGATGACGGGGAGGTCAGGCAGTTCCTTCATAAACAGACTGTAGAGAAGCTAAAGGAAAAGGGTGCGGTAAACGAGGCGGGAATGGTCGATATAGACACAGGAGCCCTTATCTTTGGGGTAGATGTCCTGGATGCTCTCTATTCGCTTATTTCCACAGGATCGGAATTTGACAGAAAAAAATATGATGGACTCGTAAATGAGAAGGTACGCCTCTCGCTTTACGGAGATTTCCAGTATCCGCTGGCTGAGGATTCAACGCTTGAAGCCTTCTATGAGGAAAAGCCGGAAGGCGAATTCTGTGATGAATTACATGAAGCAAGGACGATAGTCTGGAAGGCATTAAGGCCTTTTAGATTAAAGCTTTTAAGACTGGCACCCGCAAAGTTCATCCACTTTGGAACTACAAGGGAAATACTTGCCCTCATGAGCGGGGGAGTCGATGAATACAGTGAGCTTGGATGGGAAAAGAGGATAAACAGCTCCATGGACAAAAGGGCGAGCGGTTATAATTCCATCCTTTCGCCAAGAGCAGGGATCGGGGAAGACTGCTTCCTGGAGGTTTCCTATGTCCATGGCGGTGCAAGGGTAGGAAAAGGCTGCGTTTTATCCTATATCGATATAGATGATGAGGCAGATATCCCCGACGGGATCGTTCTGCACGGGTTAAAGCAGATGGATGGGAAGTTTGTCTGCAGGATGTTCGGAGTCTCGGATAATCCAAAGGAAAACAGGCTGCTTGGTCTGGAGCTTTCAGGAGATCTCTGGGATGAGGGTAAGGAGCATATCCTCTGGAATGCCAATCTCTATCCTGCCTGTGACACGATAAGGGAGGCTATTTCCTCTGCTCTTAAGCTTTATGACCTTGTCAGGGAGGGAAGGACTGAGGAGATAAAGGAATGGGATAACAGGAAGTCCTTATGTTCGGGATTTAATGATGCGGATCCCTATGCTATAACGGCCTGGGACAGAAGGATGTCAGAGCTTGTAAGGATGGATGCGATAGAATCTGCTATCGATAATAAGGTTCCGGTCTCAAAGGTTGCAAATACGTTTGGGGAGCCCCTGACGGGCATACAGAGAAGCTGGATGGAGGATCATCTTTCGGGAGCGGACTATGCAAGGAGGATGAGGCTTCACTATTATATTGGCTCGGCTCTTAATGATGAGAGCGAGATGACCAATGCTTTTGCATCCTTATCCAGGGCTATCCTTAAGGAGACGCTGTCGGGACTAAAGGAGAACACTTCTGCCCGCATATGTAAGGAAAGGCATGAGGTAAGGCTTCCGCTCAGGGTCAACTGGGGCGGAGGATGGTCAGACACTCCACCCTATTGTAATGAAAACGGAGGTACCGTTCTCAACGCGGCGATACTTTTAAACGGAGAGCGTCCGGTTTGCGTCACCCTTGAGAGGACAGATGAAAAAAAGATAGTGTTCGAGAGCAGGGATATGGATGTTCACGGTGAATTTGACTCTATAGACCCGTTAAGAAGGGTGGGCGATCCTTTTGATCCCTTTGTCCTTCAAAAGGCGGCACTTTTATCCTGCGGAGTGATACCTGATAAGGGTGGTGACCTTGAATCCGTGCTTCAAAGGTTAGGAGGCGGGTTTATTATGAACACCGAGGTGACAGGGGTTCCAAAGGGAAGCGGCCTTGGAACGAGCAGTATCCTTGCCGCAGCCTGTGTCAAATGCCTCTTTGAATTCCTCGATATAAAATATACTGAAAAAGACCTGTACAGCCACGTTTTCTGTATGGAACAGATAATGTCAACGGGCGGCGGATGGCAGGATCAGGTCGGCGGAGTGACTGACGGGATAAAGTTCATAACCTCAGGTCCGGGGATTATCCAGGATATCAGGGTCAGTCATTTGAGGCTCTCGAAGGAGACCTTAAAGGAGTTAAATGACAGGTTTACGCTTATTTATACGGGGCAGAGAAGACTTGCAAGAAACCTTTTGAGGGATGTTGTGGGACGCTATATCGGAAATGAACCCGATAACGTATATGCTTTAAATGAGATACAGAGAAATGCGGCGCTTCAGAGATTTGAGCTTGAAAGGGGCAACATAGATGCCTTTGCTGAGCTTTTAAACAAGCACTGGGAGCTTTCGAAGATGATAGATGAGGGCTCCACCAATACCCTGATAGATCAGATATTCGATGCGGTAGACGATCTGCTTGACGGAAGGATGGTCTGCGGTGCCGGAGGAGGAGGCTTCCTTCAGGTAGTACTTAAGAAGAACGTGAGTAAGAGGATGCTGCAGGAAAGACTTTCGGAGGTCTTTTCGGATACGGCTATAGGATACTGGGATTGCGAGATTGTATAAGAGATGATCACACAAAACGAAGAGAGAGAAATAGAAAAGGCTGTCAGGGAGGCCGGAAACATACTTGCAAATGCAAGGATAGAGGCAGAGAATATTCATGAAAAAAAGGGTCCCGCAAACTTTGTGACGGACTATGATGTTAAGATCCAGAGATACCTTATGGAGAAGTTTTCTGATATAATACCTTCTGCGGCCTATTTTGGAGAAGAGGATACGGAAGGGAACGGGAGAACCTTCGGAAAAGGTTATACCTTTTTTATCGATCCCATAGACGGAACGACCAATTTCATGTTTGATTATCACAACAGCTGTATAAGCGTGGGACTGGGACTTGGCGGCAGTATGATCGCAGGCTGGGTATTTGATCCGTATAAGGATCAGTTTTACAAGGCCTTTAAGGGAAGGGGAGCCTTTCTTAACGATAGGAGGCTAAGTATCAGTGACAGGGCGCTTAACGAGGGCATATTTGCCTTTGGCTGTGCGAGATACAACGAGGGAGATAAGATATTTAAGGCACTTGAGAAGATCTTTATGCAGTCTCTCTCAATAAGGAACGGCGGGTCGGCTGCGATAGACCTCTGCCGTATAGCATCGGGGTCAAATGTTGCCTATGCGGAAATGAAGCTTCAGCCTTATGATTATGCGGCAGCAGGCGTTATAATCACAGAGGCCGGCGGAGTGATAGGACAGGCAGACGGAAAAGAGATAACCTTGGATTTGCCCTGCTCTGTGGTTGCAGGGACAAGGAAAGCAGCAGAAGAGATAAAAAGGATCTTAAATGATCTGTAAACAGAGGAGCAAATATTATGGCATGGTATGACGAAGCAGTTTTTTATCACATTTATCCGTTAGGACTCACGGGAGCGCCTAAACAGAATGAATACGGAGAGCCTGAACATCGGTTAAATACGATCATTCCCTGGATAGACCACATCAAAAGGATGAACATGAACGCCCTGTATATAGGACCCCTCTTTGAATCGGTGGGACATGGATATGAGACTACGGATTATAAGAAGCTTGATTCAAGGCTTGGAACCAATGATGATCTTAAGGCATTCGTAAAGAAATGCCACGAAAAAGGGATAAAGGTAATCTTTGACGGTGTTTTCAACCATACGGGAAGGGATTTTTTTGCCTTTAAGGATATAAAGGAAAAGAGAGAGGGTTCACAGTACAGAGACTGGTACTGCAATGTGAATTTCTACGGAAACAATGAATATAATGACGGGTTTTCCTATGATAACTGGGGCGGCTACAACCTCCTTGTAAAGCTTAACCAGAGGAATCCTGCGGTAAGGGATTATATCTGTGATGTGATACGGTTCTGGGTAAGTGAATTCGATATAGACGGTATAAGGCTGGATGCGGCAGATGTGCTTGATTTTGACTTCATGAAGGCACTCCGCCGTACAGCAGAAGAGGTAAAGGCTGACTTCTGGCTGATGGGTGAGGTCATACACGGGGATTACTCAAGATGGGCCAATAATGACACACTTCACAGTGTTACGGATTATGCCCTCCACAAGGCTCTCTACAGCGGACACAACGATCATAATTACTTTGAGATTGCTCATACGGTAAAGCGTACCAACGATATAGTCCCCGCAAATATAAGGCTTTATAACTTTGTCGATAACCATGATGTTGAGAGGATAGGAACAAAGCTTAACAATAAAGCACATCTCGGACTTGCCTACATACTTGAGTACTGTCTTCCGGGAATACCTTCCGTGTATTACGGAAGTGAGTTTGGGATCGAGGGGAAAAAGGAAAAATATTCGGATGATTCCCTAAGGCCCCATATCGACCTTAAGGATCATGAGACGGATTACAGCGATAATCCCTGTACAAGGCTTTTGGTAAGGCTTGGAGAGATATACAGGGAGAACAGGGAGCTTGTATGGGGAGACTACAGGCAGCTACTGCTGACGAACAGGCAGTTTGCCTTTGCAAGGGGTAGCATCATAGTAGCCCTTAACAACGATGATAACGAGGCAGATATAAATGTTGAGGCTTCATCAGGGTCATATACGGGACTTCTCTCGGGAAAGACCTTTAACAGTGCAAACGGACGCCTT
>JAILEM010000029.1 GCA_024687745.1 Lachnospiraceae bacterium | reverse complement strand
TGGTGCGGACCCTGCAAGATGATGGGACCGGTTGTTGAGAAGCTTGCCGTAGAGCTTGACGGTAAGGTTAAGGTAGGTAAGGTTAACGTGGATGAGGAAGGCGATCTTGCTGCCCGTTATAATGTTGTAAGCATCCCCATGTTTGGATTTTTCAAGGATGGGGCTATGGTTGACAAGAAAGTGGGAGCAATGAATGCATCAGCTCTTAAGGAAATGATCAAGTGAGATTGGTTTGGCTTGAGCCGGAGACATCAAAAAAATAAAATAAATATTTTTTATGTGGTATAATAATTAACTGTATGTTGTTATACCACATTTTTTGTGGATAGTAACATGAGAAGATGATCTGAAAGGAATAGCTGAGATTTTATATGAGTGTAAGTCAGGATATCAGACGTGAACAGAAGGAATATATGAGCAGGATGACGACTAAGGAAAAGATCATCTATCTTGCAGGCTATTATAAGTGGTATGTGATAGGAATAGCTGTTTTTCTTTTCTTTCTGATAACGATAATAAGGGATGTGAATGAGAATAAGAAGCCTGTGTATCTGAATGTTGTAATGGCAAATACAGATCTTATCTATGATCAGTCGGATTCATCCATAAGCGATGATTTCATCAAATATGCATCCATTGATACTGATACCTTCCAGGTAAGCTTTGATACATCCTTAAGCTTTAATGATAATGCGATGGACAGTATGACCCTGTCCGCATCGGAAAAGATGATGGTCCTCTATGCCGCCAAGCAGGTGGATGTGCTTTTGGCACCTGAATCCGTGATAGACAGATATAAGATAGGACAGGCCTATCTTGATCCCTTTGAGGTGCTTTCAGAGGATGAGATGAAGACCTTAAAGGAGAAGGGATTTGAGCCTGTTTACTGTAAATACAGCGAGACCTTTAATGAGGATGAATGGGATGCTGAGACCATGGAGGATAAGGATATCTGCATAGGGATAGATGTCTCTGACAGTACTTATCTCAACGGACTGGGTGAAAGGGGAGCCTTCAGCGATAAAACAGAGCCTGTGATATTTACCTTTTCAACGGTAGCCACGGAGGAGGGGATCGCACATGCAAAGGAGTTTTTGTGGATGATAACGTCGATGGACTGAGGTAAGGGCTTAGCAGGGCTTATCAGGTGATGATAAGTAAACCGGATATATAAATCTGAGGATTTAAGATCAGGGTAAGTCAGGGGCAGCAGGATAAAGAAGATATCTGCAAAAGTTTCAGGAGAAAGGTAAGGAATGGATAAACTCTATATTGTAATACCGGCTTATAATGAAGAAATGAATATCGAAAACGTGGTAAACGACTGGTATCCGATAGTGGAGAAATACGGTCTTGAGGAGGGCTCGAGGCTCGTAGTCATAAATGACGGAAGTAAGGATCATACCTATGAAAAGCTCCTTGAGCTTGCAAAGGACAGAGAGGGACTGCTTCCCGTTACAAAGCCTAACGGAGGTCATGGGGCCACGGTTTTATACGGATATAACCATGCTCTTGAGGCAGGCGCAGACTTTATTTTCCAGACTGACTCAGACGGTCAGACCCTGCCTTCTGAATTCCATGATTTCTGGAAGCTAAGGAATGAGTATGACATGGTCATCGGGAACAGGTCGGGAAGGCAGGACGGAGCATCAAGGGTCTTTGTTACAAAGATATTAAAGGCTGTCATAAGGATCTGCTTCCATGTCACGGTCACCGATGCGAATACGCCCTTCAGGCTCATGAAGGCAGAGACGCTTCGCAATTATATTGGCCTTATCCCTAAGGATTTTAATCTTTCAAATGTCCTTATATCGGTCATATATGCGAAAAAGGGCTTAAAGGTAAAATATCTTCCGATAACCTTCCGTCCGAGACAGGGAGGGGTGAATTCCATAAACATGAAGAGGATATTTGGTATAGGAAAACAGGCTCTTATCGACTTCTCAAGGATAAATAAGACCCTTAGGAAATAACCGCTCTTGTACTTGTAGCTTTTGCTTTTTTTTGTTATAATGCTTAGAAATATTCTATTGAAACACTTAAAAGCTGTATAGAGGATCAGTTTAAGAATCACATTTTTTAAAATATCCGGAGATTTTTTATGAACGAATCATATGTAGAATGTCTTATCAAAAGGAAATCCAGTCTGTTAAACAGTTTGTTAAAGGTCATTATGATCGTATTTGTTGTAATCGTCCTTCTTGGAGGGCTTTTATTTGGAAATATGATAGTGTTGATAATAGCGATCGCTATAGGAATAGGTGCCTATTATGTTTATCCCATGTTTGATATAGAGTATGAATATCTTTATCTTGACAGGGAAATAAGTATCGACAAGATTATGGCCAAGCAGAGGCGTAAAAGGGTTGCGACCTATGATGTCGGAAAGATGGAGATACTTGCACCGGAGAATTCACACGAGCTTGATCCCTACAGATCAAGAAATATAAAGGTCATAGATTACAGCTCCAACATGGATGATCATAAGAAATACCTCATGGCCTATCATGATGAGACAAGTGAGTGTCTTGTTAAGTTTGAGCCCAATGAGGAAATGATAAAGTGTATCAAACAGATAGCACCGAGGAAGGTAAAAGAATATTAATTAAAGAGGAGGTTTTAAATGGGACAGATCATATCTGAAGGAATAACCTTTGATGATGTATTGCTGATACCGTCATATTCAAACGTAGTAGGAAACCAGGTGGATATCTCCACTGAGCTGACAAGATCGATCAAACTGAATATCCCGATGATGAGTGCCGGAATGGATACGGTGACCGAGCACAGGATGGCTATCGCGATGGCCAGACAGGGAGGCATAGGGATAATCCATAAAAACATGTCCATAGAAGAACAGGCGGAAGAGGTAGACAAGGTTAAAAGATCAGAAAACGGAGTCATTACGGATCCCATTTTCCTTTCTCCGGATCACACCTTAAAGGATGCCGAAGACCTGATGGCAAAGTTCCGTATTTCGGGAGTCCCCGTTGTAGAGGGAATTAACCGTAAGCTTGTAGGTATAATCACTAACAGAGATCTCAAATTTGAAACAGAATATAACAAGAAGATCAAGGAGGTAATGACCTCTGAGAATCTTATCACCGCTAAAGAGGGAATTACCCTTGATGAGGCAAAGCTCATACTTGCAAAGGCAAGAAAGGAAAAGCTTCCCATAGTCGATGATAACTATTGCTTAAAGGGACTTATCACCATCAAGGATATAGAAAAGACCATAAAATATCCCAATTCGGCCAAGGATTCGATGGGCAGGCTTTTATGCGGGGCAGGAGTCGGGATAACGCCAAATGTCCTTGAAAGATGTGAAGCTTTGGTTGAATCCAAGGTTGATGTTATAGTACTTGACAGTGCGCACGGTCATTCAGAGAATGTTCTTAAGTGTGCGAGGATGATAAAGGAGAGATTCCCCGATCTTCAGCTGATCGGAGGAAATGTAGCCACGGGAGAGGGAACCAAAGCCCTTATCGAGGCAGGATGTGATGCTGTAAAGGTTGGAATAGGTCCCGGATCCATATGTACAACGAGAGTAGTTGCAGGGATCGGTGTTCCGCAGATCACAGCCATAATGGATGCTTATACTGTGGCCAGTGAATACGGAATACCTGTAATAGCAGACGGTGGTATCAAGTATTCGGGAGACATGACAAAGGCCATAGCGGCCGGAGCCAATGTATGTATGATGGGCTCGATCTTTGCAGGCTGTGATGAATCACCCGGAACCTTTGAGCTTTATCAGG
This sequence comes from Lachnospiraceae bacterium, assembly GCA_024687745.1. GTDB lineage: Bacteria > Bacillota > Clostridia > Lachnospirales > Lachnospiraceae > UBA2868. The sequence goes on along the minus strand of JAILEM010000029.1, from coordinate 11,643 downwards.
GACGTAAGTACAAGGTATACAGAGGAATGGGTTCCATAGCAGCTATGGAAAACGGTTCCAAGGACAGATATTTCCAGGCTGATGCCAAGAAGTTAGTGCCTGAAGGCGTTGAGGGACGTGTTGCATATAAGGGAACTGTTGAGGATACGATCTTCCAGCTTATCGGAGGTATAAGATCGGGAATGGGTTATTGCGGATGTCATACCATAGAAGAGCTTAAGGAGAACGGAAAATTTGTAAAGATAACCGCAGCTGCCTTAAGAGAGTCTCATCCTCATGACATTCAGATCACAAAGGAAGCGCCTAACTACGCAACAGAGGGTAATTAAAAAGTGTCATGGGCAATTATATAATAAGCGAATTCAAAAAAGCACTTTTAAGGAAAAGCACGAGGTTCTATATAATCGGGATCTTCTTACTGTGCCTCGTTGGTAATCTTGCTGTCGTAGGCTTCAGAATGATCTATGGTACAAATGAGGGAACCTTTGCATACAACATACTTGAGTATGCTACCTGGTGCTTTGTTATCCCTTACTATAGCTGTATTTTTATCGCGGATATCGTATTTGGAAAAACATATCCCGATCCCCATATAAAGGATGGATATACTTCGGGCCTTAACAGGACACAGATCTATATCGGCAAGGTTATAGCTTCTGTCATGATCGCCTTTGTGCTTGCACTTATTGCCTGCATACTTTTGATCGCGATCACGGTACTTTTCCATTTTTCGGACGGTACTATAAAGGCTTATAATATCAGGGATTTTTTTGAAAAGATGTTGTATGCTGTCCCGTTATGGATAGCAGGTGTCGGCATCGGGAACATGTTTCTGTTCATATTTGAAAAAAAGAAGTTCGCTTATTTATGTTATTTTATCTTAACCATAGCCATTGAGAGGGGTATAATGATCCTTGCGGCAGAGCCGTTGGAGCTTGAACCCTTCAGGGTATTGAGAAAGTTTACCGTGAGTCAGAATTTTTCACTCATTCCGTATCCGGCGGATCCTTCGAGGAATATTCCTCTTACGATTGCTCTGGGGGTCATATATTTCCTGGTCTCTACAGTGATCGGCGTGGTATTTTACAACAAAAAGAAATAATAAGGACTGATTTAAGTGGGAGAGAATAAGAATTCAGAAGGGTTATATGAAATTAATATCGATCGGGAATGGCTGCAGAGGATACAGGATTACTTTGCCGATATTTCCGGTCTGTTTTTGTTTGCAATAGATAAAAAAGGAAAGCAGATAACGGACATTTCCGGAAGAGATATAAGGGAGACCGCAAGGGTAGCCGATCTTATCAGCAAGAAGCAGGTTGAGGATCTCTTCAAAAGGGTTATGTTTACAAAGCTCGAGGAGCAGATCGTGGAAAATACGGAATATTCCAATATGCGCCTGGCTTCCGTTGCGATAAAGGTAGGCTCGGATGCCATCCTGTGCTTTATAATAGCTGCGGTTTACTATGAGCCGGACGGTGAGAATGCCATTTTAAACATGAAATCCGTTGTGGATGAGCGGATTTTTCTCGGCGGCATAGATTATCTCCGTGAGATCTTTGATAAGATCTATATGGGAAGCTACACTGCACTGAGCGCAAAGGCATTCTATGACAGAAATAACTCCGAAGAGTCAGAACTTCAGGAATCCTTAAACAGGTCCAATTCCTTAAATGAGATCGTGCAGTTTCTTGACAGCGAGGATTCCTATGAGAGTATCTGCGATAATATAGTGGGAATCGCCGCTAAAACGGCCAAAATATCCCATGCCTATGTCATTCAGCCAAATACACATACAAATACCATAGATATACTCGGAAAATTCAGATCGGAAAGTGCTGATCCCGTAGTTGAAAAGGTCAATCCTGCGGATATCTTTAAATATGCCGCGATAGTGGCCGATAAGCCTCTTGTCGTTTCTTCGAGGACAGAGATAGATTATGATTTCAGGCTCTGGGTAGGTACCCTTGGGATCATTGCCTTTGTTGTGCTTCCCATATTCAGGGCAAGGCCGCAGAGGGCTGTAAGCAACTATCTTGTCTTTGCGGACAATGATCCCTCCAAGGTTTGGACAAGGGAGGATATCAAGTTTTTCGGTGAGGTTGCAAAGGTCATCCAGAGTATCTTTGACAGGCATCTCCATAAGCGTTCGATCGCAGCATCCTATAATTCATTGACCTTTGTGCTCAATAATGTCGGGAGTGCGGTTTATGTCAAGGATATAAAGACCGGAAGGATTCTTTTCAAGAACAGGATATTTGAAAGCATGTTCTCGAGGGAAATAGAGAACGGAACGCTTGATGAGCTTTTTGACCCATCAGGTCAAGGCGAAGGCAACGACCCTTCCTATTTTGAAGTCCGGGCCAAAACAAACAGACACTGGTATGATGTCAACAGAACCCCGATGGACTGGGTTGACGGAAGAAAGGTCATTCTTTTTTCCATATTTGACATAACAGATAAGAAGATCTATCAGCAGAAGATAGAGCAGCAGGCAAACAATGACTATCTGACGGGACTCTTTAACCGCATGAGCTGTGAGAGGGATCTGAGCGCCCATATCACAAAGTGCAGAAAGGAAAACGCCAAGGGATGCCTTCTCTATCTGGATCTTGACGATTTTAAGCATATAAATGACGGTCTGGGACATCAGTACGGAGATGTTCTCTTAAAGACGATTTCCAATAAGCTCAATAAGATAGAGGGTATCAAGGATTCCTGTTACCGTATGGGCGGAGATGAGTTTATAGCCATAATACCCTGCGAATACTACAGCGAAAAGGACCAGATCTTAGAGGCTGTGCGGGTAATGTTTAATACACCGTGGTTTTTAAAGGGAGGGGATTATTACTGCACATCAAGTATAGGTGTGGTTGATTTTCCCGAGGAGAATGATACAGTCCAGGAGGTCATCAGGAAGGCCGATATAGCCATGTATGAGTCCAAAAGATCGGGCAAGAACAGGACCTCTTACTATAAGGATGAGGAAGAAAATGCGGCCAGTCACAGACTCGATATGGAAAAGAGCATGCGTGATGCCACATCGGATGCCATAAAGGAATTCGAGGTTTATTACCAGCCTATCATAGATATCGCCAAGAACAATATCTGTACGGGTGCAGAGGCACTGCTAAGGTGGAATTCAACGGCACTTGGATTTATCGCGCCGGGAGATTTTATCCCTCTTGCAGAGTATTTAGGACTTATCAATCCCATAGGTAATCATGTTCTTAAGCAGGCCTGCATAGACTGCAGAAGATGGAATGAATCGGGACATCCCTATTATAAGGTCAATGTTAACCTTTCTGTTGTACAGCTCCTTCAGAATGATATAGTGGAGCTTGTAGAAAAGACGGTAAAGGAAACGGGAATAAATCCCAGGAACTTAACCCTTGAGGTTACGGAATCCCTTGCGATAAACGATCTTGAAAGGATGAAGAAGATACTTCATTCGATAAAGGCATTGGGCTGCAGGATAGCGCTTGATGACTTCGGAACCGGATATTCATCACTCAATCATATAAGAGAGCTTCCCATTGATGTCATAAAGGTGGATCAGACCTTTGTTACCGATCTTGCAACCGATCCCTATGCACAGTCCTTTATCAGGATGGTCGGAGAGCTTGCCGATGCCCTTAAGGTAAAGATCTGCGTCGAGGGTATAGAGACGGAGGAGCAAAAGGAGATCCTTAGCGATATGAACGTAAGGATGATACAGGGATTCTATTTTGATAAACCGATGAGAAAATCTGATTTTGAAGATAAATATGTATACAATTATCTGGATGCGATGGATCATCCCGATATGGACTGACGACGGAAGGAGAATTAAAAATGCGGGCTTTGATAAGTGTATCGGATAAGACCGGTATAGTAGAACTTGCAGGAGAACTTGAAAAACTCGGGGTAGAGATAATATCTACGGGAGGAACCTATAAAAAGCTTGAGAGTGAAGGCATAAAAGCCACAGAGATCTCGGAGATCACAGGTTTTCCCGAGTGCCTTGACGGAAGGGTAAAGACTTTACATCCAAAGGTTCACGCAGGACTTCTTGCCATGAGGTCAAATCCCTCACATATGCAGCAGCTTAAGGAGCTTGGCGTAGATACGATAGACCTTGTCATTGTCAACCTCTATCCCTTCAAGGAAACGATCCAGAGGGACGGAGTCACCAGGTCAGAAGCAGTTGAGAATATAGATATAGGCGGTCCCACCATGCTAAGGTCCGCAGCAAAAAATTACCAGGATGTGGCTGTTGTGACAGATCCAAAGGATTATGAGAAGGTGCTCTCAGAGCTTAAGGAGAACGGTTCTGTTTCCCTCGATACAAAGTTTTATCTCATGCAGAAGGTATTCATGCATACCTCTGCCTATGATACGATGATCTGTGATTATATCAAAAAGGAGAGAGGCGATCATGAGCTTCCCGAAACTCTCACAATGACCTTTGAAAAGGTCCAGGATATGAGATACGGAGAGAATCCTCACCAGAAGGCAGCCTTCTACCGTCAGATAGGAAAGCAGAAGGGCTCTCTTGTGGATGCGATCCAGCTTAACGGCAAGGAGCTTTCCTTTAACAATATCAATGATACAAATGGTGCCTTAGAGCTTTTGAAGGAATTTGACGACCCCACCGTAGTTGCCTGCAAGCACGGAAATCCCTGCGGAGTCGGATCCGTTGCTGTGGATATTTCGGGAAGAGAGGGCGTAGATCATGCGGATAATGACGAGGAGGCCATCCTTAAGGCGTGGAATAAGGCCTTTGAGGCAGATAAGGTATCGATCTACGGCGGTATCTGTGTTGTTAACCGTAAGGTCACATTAGAGCTTGCAAAGGCGATGAAGCCTGTGTTCTTAGAAGTCTTAGTCGCTCCTGACTATGATGATGAGGCGCTTTCGCTTCTTAAGGAAAAGAAAAACCTTAGGATCTTAAAGCTTGATGATATCGGTGTAAAACAGGATCCTGAAGCCCTTGATCTTAAGAAGGTAAACGGTGGTATCATTGTTCAGGGCATAGATTCAAGCCTCTATGATGAAGAAGAGCTTAAGGTAGTGACTAAGGTAAGTCCCACAAAGGCTCAGCTTGAGGATATGAAGTTTGGAATGAAGATAGTTAAGTATGCAAAGTCCAATGCGATAGTTGTTGTAAAGGATACGCAGTCGGTAGGTATAGGACCCGGACAGGTCAACAGGGTATGGGCCGCAAAGCAGTGTATGGATCATGCCAAAGAGCTTATAAATGAAGACGCTCTTAAGGGAGCGGTACTTGCCTCCGATGCCTTCTTCCCCTTCTCCGATACGGTCGAGGCAGCACATGAAGCGGGAATAACGGCGATAATCCAGCCGGGAGGCTCCATAAGGGATCAGGATTCCATTGATAAATGCGATGAATACGGTATCGCGATGGTATTTACCGGAATGAGGCATTTCAGGCATTAGAACATGTAAATACCGGGAGAAAAACAGCTTGACACGTATTTAAACCCATGCTACACTTTGACTTGAAGGGTCAAAGTTAGTGTGGGTTTACTTTATCTTGGGGAGGATAAATAATGAATCCGAAATTTTTTGATGTAAAAAAAGAGAAGCAGGATGCTATCATCAACGCCTGTCTTAAGATCTTTTCCGAAAACGGTTACAAGAAGTCAAGTACTGACGTCATCGTTAAGGAAGCCGGCATATCCAAAGGTCTTTTATTCCATTATTTTGAATCTAAAAAGGGTGCGTATCAATTTATTTTCGACTACAGTCTTAAATACATGATCTTGGAGTTGACTCAATCGGTTAACAAGAATGAGCATGATTTCTTTGAGATACAGCGAACCATAGAGGGTGTAAAGACAAGGGTAATGAAGAATTATCCTTATATGCAGCAATATCTTGACAGCATAAGATTTGAAACACATCCTGATGCACTTTCTGCCATAGGGCAGGACAGGGATGTGTTAAGGGATACATATAATGCCATCTACCGTCAGGCCGATATGACAAAGTTTGATGATTATATAGATGTGAACCGCGTCATTCAGATGATAGGCTGGATGTCCGAGGGCTTCATCAAGGACAGGTTCAGGGACAAGGATCCCGATCTTGATGAGATGAACGAAGAGTTCACCAAATATCTTATCATGTTAAGGGATCATCTCTATAAGACAGAGATAAGAAGAACATCCATGGGCCTTGGAGGTTCTCCTCTTAATATGAGAAGTATACTGGCGAAGGATAATTCCGGGGATCATGAGAGCTCGCAGGGTAAGGAAAAGAGTTCAAAACCCATAAGCAGTCTCTCGATGGCTCTTATGAATGCCGACAGGCGTAATCCATCTTCAAATGAAGCACGTGAGAGCAGCAATGAGGCATCAAATGTTGATAATGTCATGGGTTATATGAAGCAGGAGAAGACTACCTCTGCTCTGTTAAGGGAGCTTAACAAGTCGCCCGAACAGCTTTCCTTTGAGGAGCGTCTTGCAATAAAGGATACTTCGGTATTTGGTGTGCCCGCACCCAAGAAGTCCGAAAAGAAAGAGGATAAGGAAGATAAAGAAAAGAAAGCTGACGCCGAAAACGCTGAAGCTAAGAAGGCAGAAGATACGAAGACAGAAGCTGCGGAAGTAAAAGCCGAAGATGATGATATAAAGATCGCAGAGAGTCCCAAGGATAAAAGGAAGGAAGAGAATAAGGACTCAGAAGCTTTAAATGAAGATAAAGCAGGGGCAGATAAGGATAATAAGGAAGGGTCTGCAGCCACAGCCATTCCTGACAGTAAGGGAGCTGATAATGCTTCCAATGGCGATCTTAACGAGGGTGATACAGAGTTTTACAGCAAGGATCAGGATAATAATGATGATTCGGACATGATAATCGCTCCTGAGAGAAAAGACCGGGGAAGAGCACTTACAGAGAGTATCATCGGTCAGGTCGTGGTTCCCGATGCCAAGGAGAATGTTACCGATGAGGTCGCTGATTTCCTGAATAAGATAAGCCAGGGATCGATAAAGATAGATAACAGTGATCATGAAAACATGGTCGATCATGATGGTATAAAGGTTACAAGGATAAGCAGGAGAAAGCTTGGTGAAGAAGATGTCGAAGATTTTGATCATGAAGACACCTCGGATGCAGATCCCGAAAATGACACCGATCCGTTCAGAACTGCGGTAAAAGAAGCTCTCAATGAGGTTTCCGGAAGTTCGGATACCCCTGCAAGATCAGGGAATTCACTAAATGATCCGTCAGGCGGCAGTTATGATAATGATCAGGGCTTTGGCGGCTATTCCTTTAACACCGGAGACTTTGGTGTTAATACCTCAGACCCTGATATGCAGGATCTCTCCGGACAGTATTATCCGGGCGGTATGCAGGGTGATGCTTCTTATTACGGATCAGGAGAGAATGCTCCTTACGGTCAGTCGCCGGATTACGGTTCAGGGGAGAATATGGGTTACGGTCAGCCATCGGATTACAATCTCTATCCCGATCAGGATAATATCGGATATTCAGCCGATGATATGGCTGCGCTGGCCCAGCTTTATAATAATGTAAATTATAATTACGGAAATACTGGTTATGAAGAACCGGGAAGCTATTACATGGATCAGCAGTATGATATGAATGCAAATACCAATGAGATCCCGGTAAATGAAGTACTGGCTTACAGAAATGCCTTTGCCGACCAGTATATGCGTGATGAGATAGAAAAGCTTAACGCAAACTCAGATAACTCTGCTTTAAATGAAGGATCTGACAGGGGCGCTAATGCCTCAAACGCTTCAAATTCCAAGGGAGATAAGCCGAAGAAAAAATCATTTTTCGGCGGACTGTTCGGACAGAAAAATAAGGACGGTGAAGAGTAGGTACGGATTAATTATAAAGAAAATGGTAACTTTGGATAAAGACAGCAGAGAAGGAATTTTGTACAGAAAACCATAAAAGTCAATATTTTGTATTTTATCCTTGAAAGTTACCACTATATGTAGTATTCTAAATAACGAGGGTCATAAGGGGTTGTTGTATTTTTTATAATCATTCAGTTTATGTGGGAGGAAGAACATTATGGAACAACAACCAATCCGTGATGCAAAAACCCTTGGCGTCCCAAAGATGCTTATACTGGGTTTGCAGCACATGTTTGCCATGTTTGGTGCAACAATCCTTGTGCCCATTCTGGTAAATCTGTATTTTGAAGGTGAAGGACTTTCGATTCAGGTAACACTTATCTGTGCGGGGCTTGGAACTTTATTTTTCCATCTCTGCTCCAAGCTTAAGGTTCCTGCATTCTTAGGTTCTTCTTTTGCGTTTCTGGGAGGTTTCCAGACAGTAGCGAATCTTGATTCCGGTATATTTGCCGGGATGACAATGGGAGAAAAGCTTCCATATGCCTGCGGAGGTATAGTGGTAGCAGGACTCCTTTATCTTGTACTTGCACTTATCATAAAGCTTATCGGCGTAAAGAAGGTTATGCGTTATCTGCCGCCCGTAGTTACAGGTCCCATGATAATCTGCATAGGCTTAAGCCTTGCGCCCTCAGCTATCAATAACGCATCTACGAACTGGCTTCTTGCCTTTATCGCTCTTGCAGTGATCATTGTATTTAACATCTGGGGAAAAGGGATGTTCAAGATAATCCCAATCCTCATGGGTGTCGTAATTTCCTATGTTGTTGCACTTATATTGAATGCCATGGGTGCTACCAATCCGGACGGTTCTGCGATAATCGATTTTGCAAGTGTACAGACTGCTAACTGGGTAGGGCTTCCGCCTTTCCAGATCTGTAAGTTTAATTTGACGGCGATCTTGGTTATGGCTCCTATCGCTCTTGCAACTATGATGGAGCATATAGGAGATATGTCAGCAATATCGGCTACGGTGGGGGAGAATTTTATAGAGGAGCCGGGGCTCCACAGGACACTTATAGGTGACGGAGTTGCAACAGCTCTTGCAGGATTTTTTGGAGGACCTGCAAATACTACATACGGAGAAAACACAGGAGTTCTTGAACTCAGTAAGGTCTATGATCCGAAGGTTATACGTATTGCCGCTGTTTATGCGATAATCTTAAGCTTCATACCGAAGATGTCGGCAGTTATAGGGTCACTGCCCTCAGCAATAGTAGGAGGTGTAAGCTTTGTTTTATACGGAATGATCTCAGCTATCGGTGTAAGAAATGTTGTTGAGAATAAGGTTGATTTTACAAAGTCAAGAAATCTTATAATCGCAGCCGTGATCCTGGTATCAGGCCTTGGCTTCACAAACGGTCTTACATTTAATATAGGCTCTGCATCCATAACTCTTACAGGTCTTGCAATAGCAGCTCTTGCAGGCATCATCTTAAATGCCATCCTTCCCGGAAATGATTACGAATTCGGAAAGAACATAAAGGGTGACATCAACAGGGGTCTTGCAATGGAGCCTATGGAATTTCCTGAAGAGAAGAAGTGATCGTAGGAATGATCAATACGGTTTTATTAAGAAGATGAGAGGATGGATATGCTTCCCGAAGCTTTCTTAGTAAGAATGAAGGCTTTGCTCAAGGATGATTATGAAGCCTTTATAAGAAGCTATGAAATAACAAATTACAAGGCACTGCGTCTTAATCCGCTTAAAGCGGACAAGGCGCAGTTTCTTGCGTGCATGAAAAGATATGAAGATGTTTTAGAAAATGATTCAGGAAATGATTCAGGAAATGAATCAGATGAACACAGAAGCAATACTGATAAAAATATCAGAATAGATACAGCTGGTGGAAGCTCTGATAAGGATGATGGCATAGTTGAGGGCGCTGATGATTTCCTCGGTGAGGTGACATGGGAGGAGAATGGATTCTACTATCCGGATTTTCTTCAGCCGGGGAAGCACCCCTACCACGCGGCAGGGGTCTACTATATACAGGAGCCAAGCGCTATGTATCCCGTCAGTCTTATGGGGATAGAAGAACCCTTTGATGATTTAAGAATCCTTGATCTGTGTGCCTCCCCCGGAGGAAAGACCACCCAGATAGCAGGTAAGATGAAGGACAGGGGTCTTCTCATAGCAAATGAGATCATTCCCCAGAGAGCCTCTGTATTATCGGAAAATATCGAAAGAATGGGTATCTCGAACACTATTGTGTTAAATGAGAGACCGGATCATCTTAAGGATATTTTTATCGATTACTTTGACAGGATCCTGGTGGATGCGCCGTGTTCGGGAGAAGGGATGTTTAAGAAGAACGAACAGGCTGTGAACGAATGGAGCATTGAAAATATTAAGATGTGTGCGGTAAGGCAGGATGAGATCCTTGATGCTGCGGCAGACATGCTAAAACCGGGAGGAAGACTTGTGTATTCTACCTGCACCTTTTCAAGGGAAGAGGATGAGGACCGTATCGAAAGATTCATTATAAGACACCCCGAATACCGGCTTATAAAGCAGGAAAAGCTTCTGCCTCATGAGGTAAAGGGAGAGGGACAGTACGCTGCCTGCCTTGTAAGGGACAGTTTCCGGGCAAATCATAAAGAGAATGAGTGTTCCGGGGATGATAAGGGTATATCTGCCGGGGAAGAAGGAAATGAAGAGGTTATTAACAGTTTTCAGGATGATAAGGGTATATCTGATCGCGGAGGAAGCTTTTTATCCTCATATTCGGCCACCGGTATTCAGTCATCCGAGAAATTAAAAAGCTTTCCTGAATTTATTGATTTCATCAGGGAGAATCTTTCAGATGGTATGGTTTCCTTCTTTGAGGGAATTGAATTATTACACCGGCCTCTCATTAAATACGGAGACACTCTTTATTTAGGCCCCTGCTATATGCCGGGTATTTCAGGACTTAAGTGCTTAAGGCCCGGACTTGAGCTTGGAACTATAAAAAGGGGAGGCAGTAAGTCAGAGGCCCGTAAGTCCGGAAACAGTAAGTCAGGTGGAAGCAGGCCGGGGGCATTTAAATCCGGCACTTATATGCCGGAGGCCTTTAAAGCCGGATATACTAAGTCCGGCGCTTGTTGTTCCGGCTCTTCCACGGCAAAAAAGGGCCGCTTTGAGCCGTCACACGCACTTGCACTGTATCTTAAGCCCACAGATGTCAAACGTCATGTAAATATAGACAGTATAAGGGAGAGGAAGCTTGCAGATGACTACCTTAAGGGTATGACCTTTGAATATACCGGAGATAACGGCTATTACCTGATCTGTGTCGACGGATACAGCATCGGCTGGGGGAAGCTTGCGGGAAATATCATGAAGAATCATTATCCTAAGGGGCTTCGTGTCATGTGGTAGATATATTTTGTTTGTTTTGAAGGCTTTGTTTACCTCAGAAGCCGGGAAAATACTCCCTGAGGTAGAAGATATTCCTGCAATTTACTCTTTAAAAATTTGTTGTCTATCTCAGGAGCCGGAAAAAACCCTCCTGAGATAGAAACACTTTTTTCAGACGCTACACTTAAGAAAACTTGTCTACCTCAGGAGCCGGAAAAAAACCTCCTGAGATAGAAACACTTTTTTCAGACCATGTATTTAAGAAAGCTTGTCTATCTCAGATGCCTGAAAGTTCCTCCCTTAGATAGATACACCGGAATTTAGGAAGTTTTGAAAACTATAATTAGGGTATTGACATATTTCATGTATGGTGTATACTAAGTGTACTACGAGTGATAGTACACATGA
>JAILEM010000256.1 GCA_024687745.1 Lachnospiraceae bacterium | reverse complement strand
ATCCCCCCTGAACGTCTTCTCCGAACCATCCCTGCTCTTATAGAGTTCAAGTGCTTCTGCCGCAGTCATCTTTGCAGATGTGACGATGACAAAATATCCACAGAGCTTTATCTCCCTGTTTATCACGTCGTTCAGTTCTATTCCGGACATGAACTTTTCATCAGGCTGGCCCTCATGCCAGTATACAAGATCAAAATACTTATTATAATCACCTGCCGGGCGTATGGGTTCTCCCATGAGTTCCTTCAGCTTCTTCCCCATTCGGTCGATCTTGTATTCAAACCTTTCCCTCTCGTATGCTTTCTTCCCATCATCGTAATAGATATGGAAATACCGCTCCTTCCTGTCCGTGGCAAACAGCTTTCTTTTTACTGTTGTACCGCTGACCCTGTATGCCCTTATGCTGTTCTTTCTGTCGTTTTCAAATCCTCCCTGTACCTGAAGAACCAGTTCGCTGACGAGGCTCTTCATTCCCTTTACCATTATCACAAAATCGTATCCGTTCTCATCCATGAAGCCGATATTTTCTTTGCAGAAATAGCCCCTGTCCAGGATGAAACCAACATGCTCATATCCGTAGCTCTTTGCCTTCTTAAGTGTGTACTGCAGCTGTGATATATCCACTATGCTCCCGGGATATGTCTCATAAAACAATGGCTCCCTGTTATTGCGGTCATACGCCATCGAATAATTGAATATATCTGTTTCAATGCCTTCCTTGGCGTGCCCCAGTTCTACAAGATCTATGTCTCCTGCATGGCATGTTTTGTTTGTAGAATCATACGATATATATATCTTCTCGCGGTGATCACGGTGTCTGTTCCACTCATTTAAGAAACTGATCCTCTGGTCTACCGTTATACTGTTCAGAAAATCAGACACTTTCGAATCACTGTAGATCCTCATGTCATTTGTGAACAGTGCATGATTGTATGCGTAATCCGGATAGTACTGCCCTGCGTTATCTTCCATGATGATCGAATAGGCTGCAAGGTCTAGGAATAATCCTGCATCCCTGCCAATGATCCTTGCTATCATCTCATCAATTTGATAATCGGATATGATCTTCCTGATCACAAGATATGCACCTATATGGATGCACCCGCTCCTATTCCCGGTATCCCTTTCTATAGGAAGCAGTTCCCTTGGAAAAAACTTCAGGAACTTCTCGTTGGGATACAGGAATCCGGGCTGCTCCTTATCCCTTTTTCCTATGCATGTCCTCTTTGGTTCGTTATATTTCTTCTCCTTGTTGTAGATACGGGCATACTCATAGTATACGTATGGTGTACCGCTGATAGTTTTGACCGATATCTTCCCGTCTGTCTCCGGGATCTTGACTCTACAGTTAAGATACATTTGCGGCTCTCCTTTAAGAGTTAATTAACCCTTAATCATCATACCGCAAATCTGTATCTTTTTCAACCCCAAAACCGCTGAATTTTGCGTATTTTCAGTACTTCCGGCATTCTTATTCTTGAGTCCCAACCCATTGAGGGTTAAATATCTAGGAAATTAACAAGTAAAGAGATTAATCATATAAAAGTATGGGAGCAATATGTTTAAGGGTTATATTTAGGTAATGACTCAATACTCTATCATCTGACACGATGTTTCCTTGCGAATCCTCTAACCAACAGCAATAGTCTCCAAGTTGAAATCTTCCATCATCACAAACGGCTGACGGGTTTGTAAAAAAGAAATTAATATTGTCCCTTGGAGAAAAAATGGCAGCCTGATAAGGATCACCTGGATGTATGCTTTCAGTATATGCATACGTACGCTCACACAAACCGCCAAATACCTTAGGAAGTTGTCCGTCTGTGGAATTATTATCCGGTTCTGAAATATCTGACAATTTTCTCATAATATGACTATAGTCAAGCGCAGATACTGTCTCATCACAGATACCTTTACCTTCAGCAATACCCCCTCTAAACATCATCGGCACATTTGATCTTTCTCTCGAAAGAAAATGAGCATTCTCGCGGTCAATCAGAAATCCTTGACCATGATCCGAAAAAAGAGATATTATTATCTCATCAGACGAAAATTGCTCCTTATTATATTCATACAAAATATGTAACCATCTATCTATGTAACGCGCTGTATGGATATAGGAAATAACATCGTTAGAATTATATTCCTGTTTTACGGATGTGGGACCGGATTTATGATATTTCCTGTTTTCAATTAACAAATCCTTCTGCACAGAAAACGGCAAGTCGCTCCGGTCTGGAATATCGTGCAGATCTCCTATGGATATCCATATGTATTGGTTCATATCTTTACCTGCATCGATCTGATTAATCGCGTCAGAAATTACTTCATGTACTTTAAATCCAACCCTCTGATGCTGATACACAAAACGATCATATCCCCTTGCATGTCCATATGAAGGTATAATACGCCAATTACCACAATACTTCGACGTATAGTATCCTGCATTCTGGAAGTATTCTGCTACAGTGTGCGTTTCTGTGGGCATAGGATAATCAAGCTTATTGTGAAATAACATATGATGAGTAGTGTCTAATCCTGTTACATATGAAGCTATACTAGGATATGTCCACTCCCCCGAATTATATGCATTAGCAAAAATGATACCTTCTTTGAAAAATTCATATGTATTAGGCATGTTTGCCTCAAAGTTTTCCCCTTCAATATAGAGTAAACAAGGCCATCAATAAATATACTCATCACGAGCCTTTTTTTCTTTTTATCAAGTCTAATAGGGATAGGATTTCCGTAAATGCATTTTGAACCGGACTCAATCCTTGTCATAGAAGGAAGTCTGTAATAAGAGAACCTATATGGATGATACTGTGCAATAAGATATCGTTTTTCACCGATAATCATGTTATGCATACATGATTCCGTTGCTGCAATTGGCAAAATATATTCTTTACAGTCTTTTCCCAGCTCATAGGATGTTCCTTCTATTCCTGACAAAAATTCAGCTTTTTCATGAACAACATCCTTGCACGGATTACTTTGACCGGTATTGAAATATTGATCTTTAAATATTCCTACATACCTTCTGGAATCAATGCTTTCGTAGTACCATTTTCCTATCAGATCGTGTTCACTCGATTCAAAGGATTTTTCAAATATCAAACAAAATGATTCTGACAATGATGATAGCATTTATTTTTTCTATTACTTCCCTGACTTGCTCATCTGCTAATCCGGAGTCATTTGAATATAACTTTCCCAAATCGTCGGACTATATAAAACCCTCATAGTCACGTCGATTGATACAGATAGGGATCACATATGGAGGCACCAGAGGAAAACAACCTTGGTAAACCGCTACATATGACCCGATTTTAAACGCACCTTGACATCAGATTTTTGTAAA
>JAILEM010000255.1 GCA_024687745.1 Lachnospiraceae bacterium | reverse complement strand
GTGAATACGATTCCTTTAAAGCCCAGTGTTCTTGCTACTTCAACATTTTCTTCAGTATCATCTATAAAAAGGCTCTCCTCTGCCTTAAGCCCGTATTCCGTAAGAAACTGCAGATACATGGCAGGATCGGGCTTTGTCTTTCCTGATTTGAAGGAAACCAGTCCCCCATCCATATATTCCATAAAAGCAAGGGATTCTCCACATTCATCATATGCCTTTTTGGAATAGTTTGACAGATAAAACACATTATACCCCTGATCCTTGAGATCTTTTATAAGCTGAACGGAATAATCTCTTATTACAAGTAGCCCGGATACATCAGCAAAAGCCCTCCACAGTTCTTCACGTATATCGGGATCAACAGAGGCAAAAAGATCAATAGCCTCCTTCTCCGTGATCTCCGCCCGTTCAAACTGTCCCCAGTATGGTGTCATAAGAGATGCCTTCAGTATCCTTTTACTCATTTTGGCATCAAAGCCCTTTTCCGCAAGAAATTCCTTCAGGCGGAAATCCGCCAGAACATTTCCGATATCAAATACAATATTTCTGACCATTTGTCTGTTATTCTCCCAACTTATTTTTTACTCCTTATCTGCTCCTTTTTGAAGCAGCTCTGTAATTCCTTCGTAATCAAAGCTTGCTGCCATAGCCTTAAGTGAATCGAATTTTTCCCTTTCCTCATCAGGTATGGCATATCCTTTAAGTTCTTCAAAGGCCTCCTCTATGGTGTTAATATCCATTTCACCTGCCGCATCACAAACAACTTCATATACGCTCTCAATTATAAACTTATCCGCAACAGGTCTCTTATCCTGTTCTTTTTGCGGCAATTTCGCCCTATCCTCTTCAAATAAGGGAGCAAGTGCATCCCTGTACCCTATATAACGTTCCATAAACGGTCCATGATGCTCTCTTATATAAGCGGTATTACTGTCCTTGCCGGCGTTTTCAAGAAGCTGTGCCTCATCGGAAAGCGATATCGCACCTATTATCTTAGCCGAGCTCTTAAGTGCATGTACCTTAATGGTATAATCATCCCAATCCTCATTATCATAATATCCATTTAATTCAGATGAACTTGTATCTATCGCTTCATAGAATAATTTTAATACATCATGCAAGGTCTCTTCGGATCCGCTGTTTTGGATAGCTCTCCCTCCGTCGATCCCCTCGATCATCTCATACCAGAAAAGCTCGGTTTTATCCCCGGTTTCATCAATGACACCTGTCGTGTCCAAAATATCCTGAATTCTTTGCCGATCATCAGAGGGATCTTCATCCGGTTCCATTATGTTTAGCTCATCCATTATCAGTGATGACAGGTTATAGTTTTTATCATTTTTTGTAAAATACAGTATCCCGAAGGAGCCGGAGCCGCAGTTTGTGGCTATGGCAGCCGAAGCCTTCTGGAAAATGACATGTTCAAAGTCAGTTATCCTGCTTATCTCATTCCTGATCCACAAAAGAGTATCTTCATCAACCCCGACATAGGTTATGAAAATGATCTCCTTATCAGGAATGGCATCAGCCTGTAAAGCCTTCTTTATATATTTGCGATATGATGATCTCCTGCCTCCCAACCAGAATCCTCCAAGTACCGTCTTTCCATCTTTTACGGAAATTGAAATACGCATATCAAGAGCCTTTACAACCTTGCCGATACGGGCTCCGATAAGTCCCTTTTTCATCATATTATCGGGACTGTCGATCACAAAGCTGCATCTCAGATTCTTTTTAACAGACTCAAGCTCATCAGTAAGCTCCTTCATTGTTATATCCTGCCTCGAAAGCTTATATGCGATCATGACAAGAAAACCTGTTGCACTTGAAACGCATTCCGAATTGATCACCTTTACATTATCAAATGATTTGGCCGCCTCACACGCATTTCTGTAGTCATCACTCATGCTCTGTGTAATGGCTATATAGATAAGATGATGTGCATTCCTTAGGTTCTCAGAGAAAAATTCCACATATTCAGATACACTAGGAGCTGATGAGAAAGCCTTCTTGCCGCTTTGCATATACCTGACCATCTCCTCCGTATCCATCTGCTGATTATCATTAAATTCACCTTCCTGTGTAAGGACCTTAAACGGAATGACAGGAAGATGCGGATCCTTCATTAAGCTGTCCGGCAGATCACACATGCTGCTTGTTGCTATAACTATATGTGCCTTTCTTGAATACCCTCTCATTGCATTCATATCTTCACTCAGTCTCTTTGACCTGCTGTTTAGCATGAGTTTATCGGGATGGATATAATGGATGAGGGTTTCTTCCATGGTTTCACCCGAAACAGGTTTGATAAGACACCCGTCAAAACCTGATCTTTTATATAATTCACGGTCTTCACTTCCGGCATTGGCGGTCAGAACTATCACCGGAGTCGAGTTATTGAGTCCGCCCGCCTGATCTCTCATGGCTTCAAGGCACTCTATGCCATCCATTTCTGGCATAAGATGATCCATGAGGATAACGTCGTACTTTTGAAGCAATGTCATCTCGAGTGCTTTACTTCCGCTTAATACGGTATCTGTTCTCATCCCCGTTCCCGATAATAGTTTCTTCTCAACCTCCAGGTTCATCTCATTATCATCAACTATCAGTATCCTGGCATCCGGAGCTGTAAATGCACTCTCATAAGAAGATCTTTTTGCTTTACCATAGTTGTGGATAGACAGCTCTCCAACCTCTGTCATATCGGAAATACCCTGTCTTAACACGATATTAAATGTCGATCCCTCTCCGTATATGCTGTTTACGGTGATATCACCACCCATAAGGTCAACTAACTGTTTAACTATGCTGAGTCCCAGACCGGTACCTTCTATGTAGCGGTTTTTTTCTTCATCCACTCTCTTGAACGCATCAAAGAGATAAGGAAGTGAGTCCTTCTTTATCCCCATACCGGTATCGCTTACCGATATCCTGAGCAAAACATCTTCTCCCAAGGGTTCACTTTCGAGATGAAGTCCTATGTTTCCTTCTTTTGTATACTTGACAGCATTGTTCAGCAGGTTGATAAGTATCTGTTTTATCCTCACTTCATCGCCGTAGAGAACAGAAGGCACCGCGGGATCGACACTCACATCGAATTGCAGTCCTTTTTCCATGGCCCTTAGCCATATCATATTAACTACTTCCGAGAGCATATTGCCGACACGGTAATCTACGGGGACTATATCCATGCTACCGGCTTCGATCTTTGAGAAATCAAGAATATCATTGATCAGTGCCAGCAGCAGCTTACCCGCACCAGCTATCCCGTTTGCGTCTCTTATCACCTCGTCGGTATCATCCGGATCACGGAGTATCAGCTCATTCAAGCCAAGGATCGAATTGATCGGAGTACGTATTTCGTGACTCATGCTTGAGAAGAATCTGTTTTGTGAGCGCATCAGTTCCTCGGCTCTTTCCGCTTCTTTTTTTGCGATCTCATTTTCCTGACGGAACAGCCTGTTCTGGAACATGACCATTACAAAACATACAAGGCCGACCATTACAAGCGACAGATATGAATCGATATAGAACATGTATCTTGAATGTCTGCGGACAAGCTCCGGGAAGAAAAAATCCGCAATATAACATCCTCCCGCAAAGAGTATGATAAGTATAAGCATTACATTCCGCCATGTTCCCGAGATAACAAGTCCGATATACATAAATGCAAAGATAAACCAGAGAACTCCTCCGCCTTCCACACCTCCTCCAAAGAAGAATATCGTCGGAAGGATAAGAAATACAAGGCCGACTACTATCAGCCTTATAGAAAGCTCCAGCCTGTTATAATAAAGTCCTGTAAATGTTATGGCCGGAACAAGTATGATCGTAGCTACAAGCACCAATATCTCATTGATGCTCTCTCCTGTAATGATGTCCCCGATAAGTGAAACAGTAACAGCCAGATCACTGATGATAGTAAGAAGGATAAATATACGTTCGGAAAAAGGCCTTCCCGGATCTCTGATTATCTCTATGATCCTCTTTAGCTTTTTTATCAACTTCATATGTTCTCCCCCCTTCTGCCTGCTCTTATCCGGGGTAACAAACGAGTCATGGTCCTCTCAAATTCATTGATATTGATGGGTTTACCGATAAAGCCGTCAAAACCCTCTCTTATAAACATCTCCCTGGCACCTGAGACTACATTTGCAGTAAGGGCAACGACTATGGCCTTCCCGCCTGAATCATCGGCTCTTTTTTTGATCTGCTTCATTGCCTCCACACCATCCATTTCAGGCATCATGTGATCCATGAAGACAATATCATAGTTATCTGATATGTATTTAAGTATCGCCTCACTTCCGCTTTGCGCAGTATCGGTAACAATGCCATAGTCATCAAGCAATCCTGTCGCAACTACCAGATTCATAGGCTCATCATCCACAACAAGCGCCCTGATACCTTCAAGCTCCGGTTTCTCCATATGCTCTGCAAGATCAAGTCCCTTTGCTTCGCTTCCTTCATTCAGCACCTTGATCACCGGATAAGCATACAGCGGCTTTGGCATAACAAGTACCCGGCTTCCCGGTTGAGCCTTAAAATCCGATGAAGCCGAAATCGCAACTACGATACCGCCACGGCTTAATTCATCAAAATATCCGGATGATGCCTCATATTCTTCCTCACCCATGAAAATATATTTTACATTAAGAGTCTCAATAAGGTGTCTTACCTCCTTAACCGTTTCGGCTGAATACAGCCTTACTCCTATCCCGGATGCGAGATTTGTTGCCATGATACGATAAAAATCGCGCAGTTTCGGGACCTTATATTTATCGGATCTTACATGGAAAAGAACATCTCCTTCAAATGTATCACTCAGCTGTAAGCATGGGGCCGGATCAATGACCTTCTGCGGAACAGTGACCCTTATGGTTGTTCCGTTTCCCCTTGAGCTTTCTATCCTTACAAATCCACCCATACTGTGCGCAAATCCATATACTATGGAAAGTCCGAGGCCGACTCCTCCTGAGCTTCGGTTTCTCTCTTTATTTGCCTGATACATCCCCTTTGAAGCATGGTTTGCCGTCTTTCTGTCCATTCCCGTTCCGGTATCAGTGACCTCAATACACAGGTTTACCCCGTATTCCTTTTTCTGCGAATACATTCTGACAAATATTCCGCCACTTTTTGTAAACTTGACAGCATTGGAAAGAAGATGTCTGAATATCTTATGCAGCTTCTTTACATCGCCCCTCATCATCACCGGAACATCTTCCGCAATATCAACTACAAGTTCAAGGTCGTTATTTGTCTTGTTCGTACGGAAACCGGTCACCACATCATTAATTATGGACGTACTCATATAGTCTTCTTCTTCAAGGAAAATATCATCTCTTCTTGTCTCGGTATAATCCTGAATATCATCAATCTGACCGGCAAGCCGCAGTCCCGCCTCCTTTATTACGGTAGCCTCATCAGTTATTCCTCGTTTTTTCAGTCTGTCAGACATCCCGCTTACAACATTTACGGGAGTCCTGAGTTCATGAGAAATATTGGAGAGAAAATCATCCATATCATTATTATTTGCCTCTATCTGAAGCTCCTTTTCTTCAATGAGAAGGGTTGCTTCTTTTCTCAGATTGATCGATCTTACGCATGACAGATAAATACTTATCGCGACCAGAACATGCAGAATGATCCTGGAAACAGTAAGCGCATCAAACTGAAAGTCCGGGTTGTGTATCGAAAAATATATCTGAATAACGATAAGTACCAGAAATTCCAATAAAAACAGGTTAATGAACATGATCCTGTCCATAAATGAATATGCAACGATCGCAAGACCGACGACAACAACTATGTCAAAGAAACTGCTCTCATGAACTCCGTGAAAGAAAACCGCAAGAAATGCGTATAGAAAATAGGCTGCTTCCCTGATATTTGTTTCAGGTCTCCCTGTTATGTGCATCACCCATATAGCTATGGTTCCGATGATGATCAATGGCGGAACCCAGAACTCCCACCCCATCATAATACTTTCTATAGTCAGTCCCACACAAGACAATGATATAAGTGTGAGTATGAACTGATCGTTTTTTCCCTGTTTCATCTCTCCATCCATCCCGGTATTCCGTATCAAATACTTATAAGCCTTAATGTTTTCCCACCATAACTCTCTTTTTATCACCTGAGAGAGGGTTTTATTATACAGGATATGTGATGTACTTTCAATAAATTATCATACGCAACTGATACATATTGACTTAACAAACATAATTTTGTATATTCATGATGAGATGATCAGCAATAAATGTATTTTCAGTCATTTCATAATTTATCATAGGATAAACCCTTTACAGCGGTCATTTCGCACACCATGGAGTTATAAAGCTAATGACATTTAGCGATTTTGAAAACATCCTATCACTGATCTGTACCATAGCAGGACTTCTGTATGGTTTTTTTAAGTATGTCGAGAAACCGACGAAAGGCTTCAGATACCTTATCTGTTTCTTCCTTGCCAATTTTCTTGGAGAATACTATTGGACTGTCTATGTAATGGTCATGCGCACGGATCCGAATGTATCCGATGCCGTGTCTTATCTTGGGTGGAACATTGCGATCGTATTTTTACTTATGTCTGTCCGCACTATGCAGAACGAAGCCTCGAAACGCTTCTTCCATCCGCTGATACTGCTCCCTGTCTTTATCAATATTCCGCAATTTTATCTGTATATAACATTTGAAGGTGAGCTCAGCGTCGATCTCGGTGGACTTCTCAATAATATCTGGCAGGTCGGGATCACCACACTGGCTGCCTGTTTGTGCCTGCAGGAGATCGTATATTTCATTAAACACGATAAAGAGCGCAGGAGGTTTCCGTGGTTCTCCCTGCTTGTCATTTTATATCTGATCACAAAATACGCAATGTGGACATCCTCATGCTTTTCCTGGCCAAGTGAGATCCTTAGTCCGTACGCCTACTGCAGCATACTGAATTCAGAGATCAGTCTGTTCCTGGCATACGGTGCCGAAAAGTTTTATGCACCGTCTAAAAATGAGAATGACTCCCAAACGTTTTCCGATCCACGGACAAGGGCCCTTATACAGATCATGCTGTCTCTTGCTATCATAGGAATATGTGCTATCGGATATTTCATAACTGTCATGCTTAGAAATACAGGGTTTAATGACAGTCGAGTGCTGCGCAATGAAGATTATATCGTAATCTATCTTTTGATCCTGTCAGCTGTTGTTATCTTCCTTGTTCTTATCCTTCTCTTCCTTCTCACATCACGCTACAGACGTTTATTGGAAAAGAGCAGGGGAAAGAATGAAGACCTGATGGGAAGGGTCAATTTCATCACTACTATAACTGTTACATTCATCCTGATGGCTATCGCCGTGGTTTTTAATGTAGTCAGCCTGTATAATTCATCCATCAACAGTGTTTACGAGGACGGTGATAACGTTATCCGGAATACGGTCACGGATATCGAAAACTATCTGACTCTTACAAAAACCACACTCAGAGTCACCGCCGACAGCATTGATCTTATGCTTGGTAAGGGCAGTTCAGATGAGGAGATCCTAAATTATATCACTGCCCAGACACAGATCCAGTCAGAGCAGTTTGATAAAAACTTCACGGGAATATATGCATACATCGACGGAAAATACATGGATGGGACCGGCTGGGAACCACCACAGGGTTACGATCCCGTGGAAAGAGACTGGTATAAGACAGCAGTCGAGGCAAACGGGGAGGTCGTGATCGTTACACCTTATGTTGATGCACAGACAGGATCTGTTGTCATCACCATAGCCAGACAGCTGTCAGAAACAGATAACAGACAGGAAAAAAATACAAAGAATATAGTCTGCCTCGATGTTTTATTTAACCATATAAAAAACGTTGCAAAAGGGATCGATATCAGGGGCAGGGGCTACTGTATGATAGTAAATAATGACGGTCTTATCATAGCACATAAGGATTCACAATATGATGGTAAGAACATAACAGACTGTTATGGGCAGGATTTCTATGACAATATGATCAATTCCGGAAACGGAAGGTTCGAGATGAAAATGAACTACAGTAATTCTACAGATTATAACAGTGAAAAGTGTACAGTCTTTGTCAGTCCCGTTATGGATCAGTGGTATACGCTCATAGTGATCCCAAACAGGGAGTGGTTTGAGGATATTTATTCCCAGCTTGCCATAAGCATAACTGTCTCACTCATAACATTCTGTCTTATATCGTTCTTCTATTATATAGGATACAAGAACGAGCAGCTCTACGGAAAAAAGGTCGAAGAAATGAACTTACAGGTAGTCAGTGCACTTGCTTCTGCCATAGATGCAAAGGATACCTATACCAACGGACATTCCTCAAGAGTAGCCAAATATTCTAAAATGATCGCAGAACGGGCAGGGTATTCCAAATCCGAACAGGATGAGATCTACATGATGGGACTCCTTCATGATGTAGGTAAGATCGGAGTACCCGATGAGGTGATAAACAAGGCCGGAAAGCTGACCGAAGAGGAATTCGAACTGATCAAAAAGCATCCCGAAATCGGCAGCGGTATTCTCGAAATGATCAAGGAAAGGCCAAAGCTTTCAACGGGAGCAAGATGGCATCATGAGAGGTATGCAGGAGGAGGATACCCGGACGGTCTGTCAGGCGATGCAATCCCTAAAGAGGTCAGGATAATCACAGTTGCGGATGCATACGATGCAATGACCAGCAGACGAAGCTACCGTGATGTTATATCTCAGGATAAGGTCCGCTCAGAGTTGGAAAAATGTGCCGGTACCCAGTTTGACCCGGAATTTGCAAGGATCATGATCGATCTTATCAACGAAGATACAGGGTATACGATGCGTGAAATATAGACATAGTGTTTTACCGGTAAACACCTGTTTCAGGATCTGCAGTACAATACCTGCTTCAGGTAAAGGATCTTCATGTACGAGAGGCTTTTTTTTCTTCATACATATCCTCATCCGCCATTCCTATCAGTTCCTTTAAGGTAACCGATCCATCGGAGAATGAAGTACCGATGCTGACTGTAAGCTCAAACGGGATACCGGTTCTTTTATTTATCACCTTAAGGTTTTGGTTGATATACTCTTTCAAAAGAGTCACATCCTTTGGATCATCCGACTCAAACATGACCGCAAACTCATCTCCCCCGTACCTTGCTATATTTGCCCTCTTCGGAAGAAAATGACAGCTGAGCTTCAAAGCTTCCGATATATTCTTAAGTGCATTATCCCCCTGAATATGACCGTATGTATCATTTATCGATTTGAATTTATTTGCGTCGATCATAAGGACGTTGATCCTGTCACCTTCGCTGCGATTCTTCCTCCACAGATCATAAAAATGATCAAGCTGTTTACGGTTATTGAGTCCGGTCAGGGGATCCAGAGAGATAAGCTGGTCGATCCAGTTAAGATAGAGAACAAGAGTTGTCAACGAAAGAACTCCGCAGGCAACCGGGAGTCTGGGATATATAAATTGCAGTATTCCCGCAACAGCAGGGGCCACGGGAAACAGAGCCAGAAGAATAAGAGTATGTCTGTTTCCTGTATAGGACTTATCAAAGAGTTTCCAAAGAGTTCTTATAAATGTTATCAAAACATAGATATATGAAAGCAGATATGTAAGAATAAACAGCGGTCCCCTGTGATATATCCCGTCAGTGTCCACATAGAAAAGAAGGCCGGTAAAAAGATTGATAACAAGTAATATCCCCAATAAAAACAATACGGAAGATGTTATCCTGACAGTTTTCTTCTCCCTGACAAAGGCTGTATCCTTCAGATGTTCAAAATAAATAAACCAGAAAAAACACATCATGGAGGTTGAAAAGAAATATACCGTTTTACAGATCAGCTTTGCTGTATTGTCAAATACTCCCAACTGCAGGAAGGATGTATTTATCAGAACATATATCGTATCTGACGCAAAAAAGACCATCTCGGAAATGATGGACATGGCAAAATTCCGCTGTGCAACCATCTTGGACAACCCGTGTGTTTTGTATAGTATGACCCCGATAAGAGCCAGCGAGAAAAGATTTATTTCCAGGTAAAGAACGGCGTATTCAGATATCATCTTAAATTATTCCTTAGCCTTTTGTGTAGCAAAGAATTTGGCTATATTCTCCCTGAGGGTATATCGGTCTATAGTCTTTAGCTGATAACCGACCGGCTTAAAGGCAAGCACCTTCATTATGCTTTCCTTGTCCCCTTTGCCTGTCAGAAACATTACCGGTATATCACATGTACCGGCATCGGACCTGATCATTTCAAGAACCTGCGGACCGCTTGTTACAGGCATCTCATAATCAAGCAGTATAAGATCTGCCTGATTTTTTGCGAGCCATGTTATGGCCTGCATCCCTGAATTTGCCATGGAAACACGGTATTTATCCTTAAGCCATTCCATTATCATGCTCATATATGATACGTCATCATCTACTATAAGAATGCTCTTTCTTCTTTTTTCCAAAGCCTCTTTTTCCATGAATTTTTCAAACTCGACTATCAGTTCATCCATATCGATAGGTCTTTCAAACATTCTGTATATGAATTTTGGCGAAATAAAGGCTGTAAGGGTCTCATATTCCTCCTTTGTCCCGATCACAAAGATATGTTCATCCTTCTCAGAGCACTGATCCTTTATATAGACAAGTGCTTCCGCAAATTTACCTATAGAATCATCCGAAAAAATAATAACAGCATCTGTCTCTTCTATTTTTTCTTCAATATCCTTAACCTTAAAAGAAGAAAAAAACGACTCAAGACCTATTCTTTTAAGCTTGGTTTCAAGCCCTTTGATTATAAACCCCTCTGCGGCAGCCACGATCAGAACTCTGTGATACATTTTTTACCCTCCTGCTACTGTGTTATCTCCTTTATAGTCTCCTTTATCCCGTCCCAATCAAGCTGTGACAGGCTTGTCTCTATCCTTTTAAAATGCTTTTCATCTTCCGATGAGAGCTTATACTCTTTGACGGAATCGAGTACCATCCTTGAAAGTTCATAATCCATACTTTCGGCAAATTCTAACAATCCGCCATAAGCATCCTCCAAAACCTCCTGCGGTATTGCAGCACGATCATCCTTTGCGCCAAATACATGCGAGAGCTCCCCAACGATCTCCCTGTATTCCCTCATAAGCCCTTCATGATGCTCTCTGATAAATCCGATATCACCCTTCTTACCAGCCATCTCAAGTGCCTCTGCATCATCACCTGTCTTTAATGCACCTACAAGCCTTGAACTGCTCTTTAATGCATGTACTCTGATGGTATAGTTTTCCCAGTCTCCTGATTCATAAAAGCTGTTGAGCTCTCCAGATTTAGCCTCATATGTATCATGGTATATCTTCAGAACAGACAGAAAGGCATCCTTTGATCCGCTGTTTTTAACAGCGGCTTCAGGATCTATACCCGGTATTATTTCATACCATTCTCTATCCAACCCATCTATTTTGGCTTTTCTCTCCTCAGAATTATTATCCTCTGCTTTTGCGGGCAGTTCTTCCTCTGCTGTTTCGGGAACCTCTTCCTCTGCTGTTTCGGGAACCTCTTCCTCTGCTTCCTCCTCAAAATACGATCCGAAATTATAATTATGATCGCTCTTAAGCATATATATTATGCCGAAGGTTCCCTCTCCGCAATTTGATGATATACCTGCCGATGCTTTTTGAAAAACAACATTATCGAATTTTATTATATCACTTAGTTTTTCCTCTATCCAAATAAGTTCTTCCTCCTCCATTCCAACATAAGTAATGAATACAAACGAGGTATCCGGATCTTCATTTGAAGGAAATGCATGTTTTATGTATTTCTCATAGCAGTCCTTTTCGCTTCCGAACAAAAGCCTTCCTACTCCCAGATTATCATTGTCCATCTTAAGTACGGGGCGCAGCCATAAGGTTTTGAGTATACTGTTTATCAGAGGACTTATCCTCTCACGTTTTGCGATAATATCAGTACTTCTTATAACAAAGCTTCCCCTGATAAGCTTCTTTGTTTCTTCAAGCTCGGATACTATTTTTTCTACCGGAAGTCCCTGCTTTGCAAGCTTCGAAGCCACCATGACAAGGATCCCCGTTGCACTTGACACTAACTCTGAATTGATCACGATGACATTCTCAAACGACTTTGCCGCATTAACAGCCCTGCCGTATTCTCTGCTGTTGTTCACGGACAGGGTGATGTATATAAGGTGATGGGCTTTCTTTAATTCTTCGGAGAAGAATCGGATCAATACCTCCTCCGTCGGCGGCTCGGATAAAACCAGTCTGTGTTCCTCTCCCATATATCTTATGAGCTCTTCCGAATCAATATCGACATTGTCATAGAAAACTCCCTCGTCTGTGATAACTGTATATGGGATCGTATCTATTTCAAGCTCTTTAAAGATCCTCGAGGGAAGGTCACTGGTACTGCTTGTTGCGATCGCAACGGGTTTCTTCCTTTCATAACCATAGGCAGTGCTCATCGATACTCCGGACATATGGCTGTTTTCATTAATGATAAGTTTCTCCGCAGGAAGATGTGCTATAAGCATATCCTCAAGCTGACGTCCCGAAACAGGCTTGACAAGATATCCGTCAAAGCCTGAGTTATTATATAATTCAATATTTTCACCACCGGCATTGGCGGTTAACACTATGGTCGGAGTTTTGCCGTTTAACCCCCCATTCTGTCTTCTGATCCTTTCATAACACTCTATACCGTCCATTTCCGGCATAAGATGATCCATAAATATCAGATCGTAACGGTTATGAAGCGTAAGCGAAAGAGCCTCCCTTCCCGAAAATGCCATATCTGTCGTAATTCCGGTTCCGTTTAAAAGCTTTTCCTCAACCTGAAGATTCATCTCATTGTCATCGACGATGAGTATCCTTACATCGGGAGCATAAAAGCTGTGTTCAAATTTATCATTACCGCTTACTCCACCGTCACCTGTTATATTGATATCTCCGATATTCTTATCTGATGATACTCCCTGCTTAAGGGTAACTTCAAATGATGTTCCCTCAGTGTATACACTGTTTACCGTTATCTCTCCATCCATAAGCCCTACAAGCTGCTTAACTATTGAAAGTCCGAGTCCGGTCCCTTCTATATGCCTGTTCTTCTCTTCATCAATACGCCGGAAGGAATCAAAAAGATGCGGAAGTGACTCCGGTTTTATACCCATACCGGTATCAGATACATTTATCTTAAGAAATGCATCCCCGTTTTCCGTAATATCACATTCCATGTGAAGGGATACGGAGCCCTCCTTTGTATATTTAACAGCATTATTAAGAAGGTTGATCAGTATCTGCTTGATCCTTACTTCATCTCCGAATAAGCTTTCAGGTATACCCGGATCTATATCGACAATGAATCTTAACCCCTTTTCATCGGCTTTAAGCCAGATCATGTTTACTATCTCCGATATCAGTGACGAAACATTATAATTAACCGGTACGATATCCATCTTACCCGCTTCTATCTTGCTCATATCCAGAATATCATTTATGAGGGCAAGGAGCATCTTTCCGGCACCCTGTATATTTCTTGCATCCTTTCGTATTTCCTCTGAAGCATCTTTTTGACGGAGAATTATCTCATTGAGCCCAAGTACTGTATTGATGGGAGTCCTGATCTCATGACTCATGCTGGAAAAGAAGTGATTCTGTGCCCTGTTTAGTTCCTCTACCTCCCTGACCTTCCTCTCTGCCAGTTCATTTTCACTATGATACAGCTCCCTCTGATAATTCACCATAACATATACAACATTACTGACTATGATAAGCGCCGCAAGAGTGTCAAAAAAATCACCGCCCCTGGAATACTCGGTTATCGTTTCCGGGAAAAAATATCCTATAGTCCAGCAAATGATCATAACAAGCACATTGAGTATCGTCATAATAAAACGGAATTTACCGTCAAGCACCATGACCATGTATACCGCTCCCAGAAGAAGCCAGACAGCAGCGCCCCCGCGAGCGCCTCCGTTTGTAAAGAACATGGCAGGAAAAAACAGGAATACAAGAATAAACGATATTACATAACGAGCCCGTTCGATCCTGTTCTTTTGGATCATATAAAAAACATATGCGGCAAAAAACAGAGTCCCCAGAAGGGTCGATATGGTTGCGGAAACCGGTTCCTTCATGATCATCCCACAGGGTACTGCAACAAACATTGCAAATAATACCATCGTGGAAAAGAGGACAAAAGACCTGTCCTTCAGATCGATGTCCGGATCATAAATATATTCTCTGAAGCGTTTAAGTAACTTCTTTATCATAACCCGTCCCTCCCCTCATAGCTTATAAACTTCTCAGGAAGAGTATATTTCATTACCCTCTCGAATTCTTTTATATCTATTGGCTTTGCTATAAATCCGTCAAATCCTTCATCAATAAACATCCTTTTGGCCCCGCTTAATACATTTGCGGTAAGTGCGATGATCAGCGGAGCTCTGTTATGGGAATCAGCGATCTGTCTGATGTTTTTCATCGTTTCAACGCCGTCCATGCCGGGCATCATATGATCCATGAAGATCACATCGTATTCTCCGTTTTCATATTTTCTTATCGCTTCTTTTCCGCTTTCAGCCGTATCGACCGACATCCTGTAACCGCGAAACATCCCTGATGCGACCACAAGGTTCATAGGTTCATCATCTACAACCAATGCCCTGACTCCATCAAAGACCGGTTTTCTATTGGAATCTTCATTGCAGATTTCAAATGACTCATCACCGTTTATGATCCTGACTATCGTAAATACGCAAACCGGTTTGGGGACTGTCAGTACATTACCTCCCGTTACGGGTACCAATCCTTCATCTGAAAAAACAACGATCCTACAGCCCTGTTTTGATAGTTCATCAAGTATATCACGGTCGGTCTCATATTCTTCCCTGCCGGTAAAAACATGGGATATATTGATACCATTTGCAAGCTGCTTTAGTCCTCTTCTGTCTCCTGTGGGATAAAGCCTGATCTTAAGCCCTTCGGCAATATCCGAAACCATGGTATCATAAAATTCCCTGACCTGCGGAACCTTATACTTCTCCGGTTTATTATAAAAGACAATACCATTCCCCGCCTCATTCTTAACAGACAGACAAGGCTCAGGATTTACCACCTTCTGCGGAATACATATCCGGATACTTGTACCATTGCCCTTTGAACTGTTTATCTTTACGAAGCCTCCCATCTTATGTACAAAACCATATACGATCGGCAATCCTATCCCAATTCCTCCCGTACTTCTGTTACGCTTTTTATTTGCCTGATACATCCCTTTTGATATCCCGGATATATCGGCGCGCGTCATTCCCGTTCCTGTATCCGTTATATCTATGGTAAGATTGATCCCATATTCCCGAAAAACAGGGAATACCTTCACAAAAATCCCACCCCTTTTCGTAAATTTGACCGCATTTTCAAGAAGAAGTCTGAAAAGCTTATGCAGCTTTTTTATATCACCCTTAAGCACAGAAGGGATCATTGGCGAAATATCAACTAAGAGTTCAAGCTCATCCTTCTGACATAAAGCCTTATAATTTTCTATGACATCGTTTATCAGCGATATACACGTATAGTTTTCTTCTTCAAGAAAAAGTTCCCCGCGCTTTATCTCTGTATAATCCTGAATATCCTCGATCTGGTGCGCAAGTTTTATCTCCGCATCCCGGATGGTCAGGAGCTCTTTACTGTCATTGTCCTTTTGGAGCAATGCTGTCATACCGCTTATTACATTTACGGGAGTACGAAGTTCATGTGAGATATTTGACAGAAAGTCCTCCATATCATGATCGTTTTCGTTGACAGTCCTGATCCATTGCTGCATTCTTTCTTTTTCCGCATTTCTTTTGTTTACTGTAATGCGGCTGAAAACATACATAATGAGAACCGTTCCTATATGATAAACGATTCTCATGATATAGGTTGCACTTAAGTCAGCCCTGCCATTGTTGTAGAGTAACCAGAATTGGATCATCATCAGGATGACATATTCACCAAAGATAATGTTTAAAAATGTATTCCGATCTATGACCGTAAAGGTGATCATAAACAGAGCAACCGAAACAGATAAGTCAAAAAGGCTGGTATCATGAATACCATAATAAAAAAGCAGGAAAGCGGCAAAGATAAAGTAAAGATTTATCCTTGAATCCGTATCCAGCTTTTCCGTTACGTGCAGAAACCATAAAATTATCATACTGATAAGCAGCACAAAAGGCACCCAGAACTCCCAGCCCCTGAAATGATTCTGCAGGATGCATGTGATCCCCGCCAATGTGCTGATACTGATGATCAACCGCTCTTTTCTTATATCATCCAAATCATCCACCCATCTTTCCCACTGCACTGTCTTTTCAGATATTCTTCCGCCGTCAGACTCAGTTCATATCCCTACAATGCTGTCTCCAACTCTTTGTCCTTTAACTCCCCAAAAATAGCTATAATAATTTTATTATCATCAGCCAATAATAACAATCTTTTTTTATAATAAAAAGGCCCGAAGGCCTTTTTATTATAAAACACATGTATTTGCTTAACGAACGGTTTTTTTATCAGGCTGCCGGTTCCAAAACCTCTTCAACCTCTGTCTGCTCATACTCAACGGCCTCAACCTCTTCCCCATATATGGTTGCAAAATCATCTCTCATGGAGATGGGCTCAAATCCGCATTCTTCACACATTTCCTTCATGGCATCAGCCTTCTTCATATTACCGTGCTCACGCTCAAGATCATCACACATCAGCATATAGGCCCTGGACTCATATTGATCGTTATTGACTGTGTACTGAGCCATCGACTGATCTCCGGAGGTATTTCCAAATGAAAGTACCGGTACCTTCCCGATCTCCTGTGCTATGGCACTTACCTTGTTCATCTTGATAGTCTTTATCAGAAGTTCCTCATCCCTGATCACATCGTCATCCTTAGTATAAACATATTCAAGACCATCTGTTCCTTCCTGACCGGTTGCTACCATGGCATAGCTCATTCCTATGATCCTGTTCTCCGGAATACCGAGCTTTTCTTTTGCAAGTGTACGTACCAAGGTCCTGTCAGAACCGCTTACTACGTATACGGTAAAATCATTTGCGCTAAGATATTTTACCAGTGAGACCATAGGCTTATAGAATGCATCACCCTTGGTAAGATTGGTAAATCCGTCAGCCTTTGAATTCATAAACTCCCTTGTGTATTCTTTAAATTCATCCGGCGTCATTCCGGAATATGCGATCCCGCTATACTTTGCGTGAAGCCTTTCATGATTTTCAGGCTTTTCACCCCCGTATACTCCCTCTTCAAGGGCTTTGGCAAATTCCTTCATATCCTCAGGAGCATCATAGGTATCATCATGGAGTGCCCTGTGAATGAACATCATATACTCAAAATATGACGGATAAAGCTCTCCGATTATCGTTCCGTCCAGATCAAAAACAGCGATCCTGTCTTCCTTCGGGATAAATGCATCGGAATTCTCATCGGTGACCATCGAAACATATTCTCTTATCGACTCAGCAGCCCCGGAGTCCTCACTCCAGAATTCCAGAATGGCCTCTTCTTTATCAGCTTCGATACTGCTGTCAGCTGAAACATTTCCTGCCATCCTGCTGCTTACGGGAAATGTAAAATATGTATCCGGATATGGTTCATCCTTCAGGGTAAAATGCCACCATTCTTCAGCATAAGGATCAAATCCGTGTTCTGTCATGGCATCATGTAATATCATACGGTTCTCATACTGTTCATCGGTGATACCCTTATAATCGGGATGACTGAGTTCTCCGAAGTAATCAAAGGTTCCTCCCATGTCAACCTCTTTTTCGGTTTGCATATCAAAAAGAGTAAGATCAACGGTACTTCCCCTGCTGTGCCCGGATTTCTCCATTATATACCCCTGAGGGAACAGGTCCGCTTTTTCAAGCTCAGGATAAAAATATTCCTTCATCCTGACATCTTCCGTATCCTTTGCCCAGTTTACAAAGTGATCGACTGCCATCTGAGGGCGGTATGCATCAAATATCTTAAGTCTGTAACCCTGCTCCTTAAGATCATCACTAACCTCTTTAAGCGCAGTAGCCGCCTCCTTTGTAAGCAGTGCAACAGGTTCCTCATATCCATCTATTCTGTCCCCAACAAAATTATAGGTTGAATAATAACGCATCTCGAGAATGACATCAGGTATGATATCACTGACAATGACAAAATCCGATGCAGCTTCAGGGTATGTCACAGAATCTCCCGTACTTTCAGGCAGATCTGCCGTCTCTGTAACCTCCGCTGCTTCTTCGCTTTTAACTTCGGTTGCTGCAGGCTGTATGTACGGAGCCAGGGCCGAAAGATCGTAGCCGGCACATCCTGTAAGAGCAAAAGCAAGTAATAAGGATAAACCGTTGTAAAAAA
>JAILEM010000254.1 GCA_024687745.1 Lachnospiraceae bacterium | reverse complement strand
CTGAAAAAGGCTTATGATGAAGGGATCAGGGATAATAAGGTATTTTCGCTCCTTATGATCGATATCGATGATTTTAAGAGGATAAATGATACATACGGGCATGACTGCGGAGATGAGGTCCTTAAATTTGTTGCGAGTACTATTTCATCATGTGTCCGAAAGGATGATAAGGTGTTCAGATGGGGAGGAGAGGAGATACTTGTCTTAACGGGCGCTGAAGAGGAAGCAGCTGTTTTGGAGGCTGAAAGGATAAGAACGGAAATTGAAAAGCAGACGATCAACTACAGGGGTGAGACAGAAATTTCTGTTACGGTAACGATAGGCGTGACAGCCTTTGATAATAAGCTTGATCTTAAGTCGATGATGGATGATGTTGACAGGAAATTATATCACGGAAAACAAAACGGTAAAAACCAGGTTGTAAGTTTAAAAAAATAAAAAAGGATTTACTGAAGAAAATGAATCAGGACACGATAAACAGGATCAGAAGGTTTTCAGAAGACAGGGACTGGGATCAGTTTCACAGTCCGGCAAATCTTGCAAAGTCAATAGTTATAGAAGCTGCGGAACTGCTGGAATGCTTTCAGTGGTCTGAAGAAAAGTATGATATTCAGCATATAAAGGAGGAGCTGGCAGATGTTCTTGTTTACAGCCGGAATCTTCTTGATAAGTTAGGGCTTGATGAAGATGAGATAATAAATATGAAGATGACGCAGAATGAAAGGAAATATCCGGTTGAGAAAGCTAAGGGAAATGCGGCAAAATATGATCAGTTATAGCGTGGGAGGTGTGATCGATGAAAAAGATGTTTTCTGCTATTATCTGTCTGGGAATGGTTTTAGGTGTTTTCACAGGGTGTCAGACGTATGAGGGAGAAGTGACTGTCAAAGAAGAGAGTGAGGAAGCAACAGAGTCTGAGGGAACAGAAGGGGAGACAGGGATGTCCTCTGACCGGATTTATATTGATATGATCGATGATCTGGTTTCTTCGAAGAAGGCTGATCAGTTTGCTCTGATCGATATCGACGGTGATGATGTAAAGGAACTTGCAGCAGTTAGTTCCGAAGGATCCTGGGAGAAGGATCAGGTTTTTGTCTATACAGTATATAATGGAGAAGCTGTATTGCTTGCAAGTGATATAGCACCCGGAATGGAGGGTCATCAGATAGCCTTTTATGAAGGAAAAAATATACTTGTGATAAGCGGAGCGGCTGCAGGGGAGTGTTATCAGAGTTATAATATGGATGGGGGAAAATTAAAACCGTTAAGGTCTGCTGAAAGCAACAGTATTTCAGGGGAGATATTCAAGACAGATGATAAGGAAGTATCCGAAGATGAATATTATGAAAGTCTTAAAGAAATCCTTATACCGGGAGAGGAAATGATCGTATTGGATACCGGATCGATGAATGTAAAGAAAGCAGATTATGACAACGGGTATCCGGAATACTCGGATATAGAGGAAAGACCTTATATGACACCTGAAAAGATACAGGAAGAGCTCGGTAAATAAGAATAAAAAGGTTTCAGATAGTTATATTAATAAAAAAGATTGGAGGATTATTATGAAACTTGCAGTTATCTATGATTCAAAAACGGGCAATACCAGGCAGGCAGCAGAGTGGATCGCTGAGGGTATGAATGAGGTTGATGGTATTGAGGCACAGGCATTTTCGATTTCTTCGGTAGATGAAGAATTTGTGAAGCAGTCAAAGGGTGTTGTGGTCGGATCTCCTTCCTATGCCGCTGCAATGACTCCTGATCTTCACGGATGGCTTTTAAATTCAGGTGGAAAGCTCGGACTTGCCGGTAAACTTGGTGGAGCCTTTGCCACAGAGCAGTTTACCCATGGTGGAGGAGATATGGTGATACAGTTTATACTGACGATTGAAATGGTCAACGGAATGCTGTGTTATTCAGGTGGAGGATCCTGTGGGAATCCCTGCATTCATCTTGGACCTGTGGGAGTAAATAACAATCAGGAAAAGCATAACGGGATGGAGCTTTATAAGGATAACTTTAAGGTTTACGGAAAGCGTTTTGCGGATAAGGCATCCGAGCTGTTCTGATGACCAAGGCAGCTTTGGATACAGGAATAAAAATATGACATAAAATGATCAGACTGTCATACCCTGAGCGGTATGGCAGTTTTTTTATACAATATTATCTTGACATATTATATTTGATAAAATATAATATGGTAAAATACAAGATAAAGAAGGATGTATATATGGCACAGGAATATGAACAGCTTTTATTGAAAAATCAGTTATGCTTTCCGCTTTATGCATGCGGAAGAAAGATAGTCAGCAGTTATACCCCGTATTTAAAACCACTGGGTCTTACCTATACCCAGTACATAGTTTTCATGGTACTTTGGGAAAAGGAAAGCATTAATGTCGGACAGCTTGGAAGTATACTGCATTTAGATGCAGGGACCCTTACTCCGCTTCTTAAGAATCTTGAAAAGGACGGGTATGTTACAAGAGAGAGATCCAAAGAGGATGAAAGGGTTACGGTTATAAGCATAACGAGAAAGGGAAATGAACTCAAAGAAAAGTGTAAGGATATCCCCTCAAAGGTTTCTGAAGGGAAGGTATCCTTAAATGAGGATGATGCAAAGGAATTATACCGTATTTTATATCATTTCCTTGACGGGGAAGCATGACGTAAAGAAAGGGAGTTAATAGAATTTTAATAAAATAATTAGCACTCACCCATTGACAGTGCTAACAATTTGGAGTATAACGTAGTCAGAACAAAGGAATAGAGAAGATTCCATAAGACAGAATCCAAACACTCCTTCCCTTGCTCATGAAACTTTTAGAAAATGATTTTCATGAAAAGGAGGAATGAACTATGTTACTACCGAGTATTTTTGGAGAAAGTTTACTGGATGACTGGATGGATCTACCGAGGATGGATTTCCCGGATATTGACCGCAAGCTTTATGGTAAAAATGCAGCTCATGTAATGAAGACAGATGTTCATGAAAATGAGGATGGGTTTGAAGTAGATATCGATCTTCCGGGATTTAAGAAGGATGAGATCAGGCTTTCACTCGAGGATGGTTACTTATCGGTAAGTGCTTCCAAGGCACTTGACAATGATAAGAAGGATAAGAAGGGTAAACTTATCCGTCAGGAGCGTTATGCTGGATCCATGCAGAGAAGCTTCTATGTAGGAGATACAATAAAAGAGGAAGAGATTAAGGCTAAGTTTGAGGACGGTGTATTAAAGCTTGGCATTCCAAAGAAGGATACCGCAAAAATTCCCGAAAAGAAGCTTATTGCTATTGAAGGATAAGATGTAAGACACAGATAAGGCTTTGGCCGGTAAGGGATTAAAGTTCTGTGAGTATTTAAGCACAGCCTGTGGAGTATTCTGCAGGCTGTGCTTTTTTAAGATATTTCAGAGTAAAATAAGATATCAGGATAAGAGGTGCTATAATGAAGACAACAATAGTTAAGGAACAGATCCTTGATGAAGAAAGGGCCCTTTACGGAAGCGATTCCATAAGGGTTGAAAACTGCAGGTTTGAGGGACCCTCAGATGGGGAGAGTGCCCTAAAGGAGAGTAAAAATATTGAAGTTATCGACAGTTATTTCAATTTAAGATACCCCTTCTGGCATGATGATGAACTTAGGATATCCGGATCTGAAATGACAGAAAACTGCCGGGCAGCTCTGTGGTATACTAAAGATGCTCTGATAAAGGATTCAAAGCTGCACGGGATAAAGGCACTTCGGGAATGCTCGGATATAAGGATAGAAAACTGTGATATCATATCTGAGGAATTCGGATGGTTTGTAAAGGATATCATCATGAGGGATACAAAGGCAGAGAGCGAGTATTTCATGATGAGGTCTGAAAGACTTGATCTTGAAAATGTAAAGCTTAAGGGAAAGTATTCCTTCCAGTATATTACAGATTCTGTATTTGAGAATTGTGAGTTTGATACGAAGGATGCCTTCTGGCATGCAAAGAACGTAACCATAAAAAACAGTATAATAAAGGGTGAATATTTAGCCTGGTACAGTGAGGATGTAACCTTTGAAAACTGTACGATCACAGGTACACAGCCTCTTTGTTACTGTAAGGGTCTAAAGCTTATAAACTGTAAGATGACTGATACGGATCTGGCATTTGAAAAGTCAGAGGTGGATGCA
>JAILEM010000219.1 GCA_024687745.1 Lachnospiraceae bacterium | reverse complement strand
TTTTTTATCAGTCGGAGAAATCCCCCACCTGTCTCTAATTCCCTTTGAGGCGGGGTTATGACAAATACCCCGGATCATTATATTTTACTGTATGTTTTGGTCAGCAATTTCTTGAATAAAATCCATGTTTTGATATAATATAAATGGAGAAATAGGTGATTTATCAGTCGTTTGTACAGGATTTTACAAAACGGAGGTTATATATGACAGGATTGGATATATTGCCTGAAGAGAGAAAACAGAAGCTTGATTCGCTTTTTGAGGGTTTTTCCGTTATAGCCGAGGATACCTATGTCTATCTCTGTGACATGAAATATGATGTTTCCAGGTGGTCGAAGATGCTTGTCGATACCTACGGGCTGCCTTCCGAATACATGAAGGCGGCGGGGGATATCTGGGAGGAACATATCCATCCCGAGGACAGGGAGACCTACCATAAGGGAATAGATGATATATTCAGCGGGAGAGCCCAGGGACATGACATGCAGTACCGTGCCCAAAAGGAAAACGGTGAATATGATGTATGTACATGCAGGGGTATCGTTTTAAAGGATGAGAACGGGGTTCCCGAGTATTTTGGAGGAGCGATTAGAAATCACGGAGAACAGAGCCACATAGATACTCTGACAGGTCTGAGGAATCAGTACGGATTCTTTGAGGATCTAAAAAACAGGATCAACAAAAAATATCCCGCAAGGTTATGGGTGATAGGTATAGAACGCCTAACCGAGATCAACGAGGTTTACGGATATCATACCGGAAACAAGATGCTGCAGCATTTTGGAAGGTATCTTATGGATCATGTCGGCAACAGGGGCGGCACCTACCGTCTGGACGGATCAAAGTTTGCGGTCATCACGGAAACACTTGGCTCGGACAATATAAGTTCGGCCTATGAAGATATAAGATCACATTTCAGAGAAGGGATCGTATTTGAGAATGTACCGATCATGCTTGAGTTAAATTCAAGCTTCTTAGCACTTGAAGACTTTAATACAGATGATCAGACAATTTATTCCTGCCTTGATTTTGCCTATGACGAATCGAGATTTAACAGACACGGTGATATAACCGAATTTCATAATGATCTGAACAATGATGCAAAACAGAGGACTGAGAAGCTTCATCTTATAAGGAATTCCATATCTCACGGCTACAGTGGA
Source organism: Lachnospiraceae bacterium (assembly GCA_024687745.1). GTDB lineage: Bacteria > Bacillota > Clostridia > Lachnospirales > Lachnospiraceae > UBA2868. The sequence goes on along the minus strand of JAILEM010000219.1, from coordinate 3,682 downwards.
TTTTATCTTCTCTATCAGCCCATATTCGGTGTCAAGGATGAAAAGGTAAAAGGCGCGGAGGCATTACTTCGTTGGAGCCTTGATGACCAGGGTATGGTACCGCCGGATGAATTTATTCCGCTGCTTGAAAAGGATCCTCTTTTCCCAAGGCTTGGAGAATGGATACTAAGAATGGCTCTTAAGGAATCAGAGAAGGCTCTTTTGTTAAACAGGGATTTTGTTATAAATGTTAATATTTCATATTCCCAGCTTGAAAAGGCTGATTTTACGGATATGGTATTTAATATCATCAGGGAAACCGGTTTTCCACCCGAAAATCTCTGCCTTGAGATAACAGAACGATGCAGGCTGCTTGATATGGATCTTCTTAAAAATACAGTGGTCGCCTTAAAGGCAGGCGGCGTAAAGATAGCTTTGGATGATTTCGGAACAGGTTATTCATCGATGGGTCTTGTAAAGAATCTTCCTTTTGATACGATCAAGGTAGACAGAGGATTTGTAAAGGACATAGAGGAGGATGAAAAGGATAAAATGCTTGTAAAAAGCTTTACCGAAATGGCCGGTACCTTTGGCGCAAGGGTTTGCGTGGAAGGAGTTGAAACTGCGGGTATCAGGGATATATTAAAGGAATATAATGTTCACAGCTTTCAGGGATATTATTATTCGCGTCCCGTCAGGATGGAGAAGATCCTTGAGGATCTCGGATGACAAGAGCTGCGGTTAAGCCTTCAGAGGTCATTAAAAATGGATGATAAAAGAAAATATACGGCTTTTATAAGCTACAGGCATCTTCCCCTGGATAAAAGGATCGCAAAGAAGGTTCATACAAGGATAGAGCATTACAGGATACCGGCCGAATACAGAGAACGATATAAGGGTGACAGACTGGGAATAGTTTTTCGGGATGAAGAGGAGCTTACCGCATCGGGTAATCTGTCCGAAAACATTATGGAGGCACTTGATAATTCGGACTTCCTGATAGTTATCTGTTCTCCCGATACAAGGGATTCGGTCTGGGTATTAAGAGAGATCGAACATTTTTTGAAAAATCATAAAAGAGATCATGTGCTGGCGGTGCTCATAAAGGGTACTCCATCTACTTCATTTCCGGATAGACTTCTACATGAATATGATGAGGGCGGAACAAGGATAACAGGAAATATAGAGCCCCTTGCCGCAAATCTTACGGATACTTCGCATAATTTCAGCCCTTTTAATCTGAGCAGGGAAATGACAAGGATCTATGCGGCTATATTATCAATGCCTTTTGATGATCTGTGGCAAAGGGAGAGACGATACAGGCAGACAAGGATAGCCATCGGACTTACCGCGGCTCTTTTGGTATCGCTTTCCTTCAGTGCGGTTGTTATGTCACAGAACAGGCAGATAAAGTATCAGAACAGGGAAATAGAAGAAAACAGCAGGGAAATCGAGGAAAGAAATAAGGAGATAGAGGAAAGAAATAAGGAGATAGAGGAAAGAAATAAGCAGATAGAGGAAAGAAATAAGCAGATAGAGGTTAAAAACGATCAGATCGAGGAGGACAATAACAGGATACGGGCTCAGGTCAGAGAATTAAAAAAGAGGGAATCGGAGATACTTGTTAATGAAGGGAATCTGCTCCTTGAAAAGGGTGATCGGAAGGGAGCGATACAAAGCTTTATAAAAGCGCTTCATCCGAAAGACAGCGAGGCGGATAAATGCCCAAAAGCGGAAAAAATGCTTGCAGAGGCAAGAGGAGCCTATCAAAGCAGCGTTAAGTTAAAGACGGATACGGTAATAGAAAACGGATCCATAATATATGATATGAAGCTCGATCCACAGGGAGAGTACCTTTATATAATCGGAGAGGATGATGATGTCAGCTGTTTTAAAACAGAGAGCGGGGAAAGGGTATGGAGTGCTGACAAAAACAGCACAGAGAGCAGTGAGCGGGAAGGCCTTTTCATGAAGGATCTTTTTTACGAAACATCCTCATTATATCATAAAAAGCTTATCACCGCTGAGGGTAAGGACTTTATCCTTTGCGATCTTTCAAACAGTCTGATGGCAGTCTCAGCGGATAACGGAGAAATAAGGTGGATGATCGGAAGGGGATATGAAAATGATCTCTGTTCCCTGTCGGAAACAGGAGAAGAGCTTATAACACTTACCGACACGGATGAAATATCCCTTATAAATACAGGTGACGGATCCGTTATAAAAAAGTCAGGGTTAAGTTTGCCAAAGGAGCTTTCGGACCGCTACGGCTTCAGAAGCTACGGCCATGCAGAGGATCATGAAAATAACGGAGCATTTTCGCCTGACGGAAAAAAATTTATTTTTGCATTGGATTTAGAGGAGGTGTCTGAGGGGGATACGATAGATCTAAATAAAGGCGGGGCGATCGTGTATTATGAATGGGATATAAAGGATAACAGCGTAAGCCCTCTTGCGTATGAAGAAACGGATTCATCATACAGTCCCGGTACGATCCTTGGGATCAGGTATAAGGATGATGACAGGATCAACATATACAGATACGATATGAGTGACAATTCTCTTAAAATGTTAAGGATCGATAAAAAGACGCAGAAGCTGAAAACAGATGTTTCGGAGCAGCTCCTTAAGAATACGGCAGGAAGGGCATATTACGATAAAGGAAACCAGATGCATGTCCTGACGGGAGGCAGGTTCGATCTTGTAAGCATAGATGACCAGGTCCATGTCATAGACAGTGAAAAATGCGTGCATATGGGGTCTCTTGCCCAGAATGACGATGTCTGCAGCATGGAATGGCTTGATGAGGGGATGGAAAGACCTGTATGCCTGAATGCCGATGGAAAATATATGTGGTATCATCTGGATATATATGAAATGTGTGATGAGTTTGGAGGCGGAGAGCTTATAGAAGATGCGGCCATAATGAAACAGGCAGAGATATCTGAGAGCCTTTTTTCATATGATGGATACGATACAGTTTATAATGAGGATGCCTATGCTGCCGTAAGGGATAAGGGCAGCAAAAGGGAGATAAGACTGTTTAAGACTGTAAGGGATAAGCATGGTATTAAAGTATTCACCAATGAAAAGAGAATAGAAAAACCGGGTATAAAAGTTAAAGACGGAAAAAATATGTTATGCTTATATATACCAAACAGTGAAAACGGATCATATGACGTCTTTGTCGTGGATCCTTTCACAAAGGAAGTATCGGAATCTTATACCGTCGGCTATGAGGACCTTTCAGAGGGTGAAGAATACAGTAAAAAGTATGCCCTTGAGGGATACAGGAGTGAATATGACGATGTACGTGGTGTTTTGAGTATCCGTGACGGGAAAACAGGGGATCTTATCCATGAAGAAAAGGACGTTATGGATACAGACGGTGAAATGCTGGCAGAAAAATATGAAGACAAGCTGTTTTTCAGTAATGATGAATTTCTCCTGTGTCTTGATGCGGACAGTTATGAAACCCTGTTCACACTGAGGGGAAACACAGTTATCGATCATGAGAGTGGAAAATTATACTTTGTTTCGATATATGCAGAAGAGGATAATTATGTTACGGAATTTCCGATATATGATACGGAGATGCTTATAAACTGGGAACGGCGGATGACGGAGTAAATGTGAAGGAATACAGATTCAGAGCAGATGGCGACAACAATCAGATAAGGATAGACAAATGCCTTGCCGATAA
>JAILEM010000169.1 GCA_024687745.1 Lachnospiraceae bacterium | reverse complement strand
AGCGGCGTCTTTGTGATCATATTGAAGCTTGACACCCCGTCGATAAGATTACATTTCCGTATCAGGGCGTTCCCGACGGACACCTTATTTGCCAGAATAACCTTTGTATTTTTTTTATTATTTTCAATAAGATCACTAAGTTTCATTTTGGCTCCTCGCTTATATTTTGGTTCTGCATAATCGGTTCAGATTCTCTGTTTTTAACTCAGTCGGAGAAATCCCCCACCTCTAAGTGCTTACGTAGTGGAGGTTATGACATACTATACTCAGTCGGTGTACAGGCTCCGACTGAGTTAAAACGCTCCGCGAGGATGCACACGGATTCGGATAGGAAATATGTCTGCAAAGCAGACCCGAAACCGGCACCGGAGACTCGCGAGCGAGTCTTGACATGAAAAAGCCGCCACATCATATGATGCAACGGCACATTTTCTGGAGCATACGGGACTTGAACCCGTGACCTCCACACTGCCAGTGTGGCGCGCTCCCAACTGCGCTAATGCCCCGTTTGATATATCAGAAAAGCATCTTTATCAGTTTTCTGTCTTATATAATAACATATTTGCCACTATATATCAAAATATATATGCCGGTTATTACAATAAAAGATTTAAAATATTTAGAAAGGACTTATCTTTTTTACGATAAATCCCTGATCATCCTTCCTTATCTTAAGTACGAAGTCAAATTTATCATATTCTATGCATTTGTAGAAGTCAGCTTCAGGAAACACCTCCTGATTATCAGGATCAAAAAAATGTTCTCCGCCTTTAAATCTTAAGCTTTTAACCCTTTCATCCAGGTCCGCCATCTTCCTGTCTTCAATAAGGCTTTTTATATACTCTGCGCAGAGTTCATCCTCCTTAGCCCTCTCTGCCCCTTCCTTTCCCATACAGACAAGCGATACCTTTTCAGGTTTTTTATATTTGATATATTCAGCAACCGCCCTTGCATTAACAAGACTTCCTGTTATTATCTCCTCTGCACCGGTTGCATTTATCACTCCCTTTGTTCCGGCACTTGTTGTATGTATGATCCTTTTATCCCTTACCTTCTCCGGTATTACCGTAGACGGAGAATTTCCAAAATCAAATCCCTCACACATCCTTCCGTGTCTCTCCCCGATAAGGATACAATCCTTATCCCTCTCCCTCCAGGCAAAAGCCTCTTTGATCGTCCCTACGGGACGTATCTGTGAAGCTCCCATTGCACACAGATAACACTCAAGCGAAAACGCCCTGAAGACATCAATAATAACCGTAAGCCCCTCTGCCTTCCTTGCTCCCTCTATAAGATGATATATCTCAATTTTCACTCTGCCTCTTCCTCCTCTTAACTTCCTTGTGCCTCTGCCTCAGATTCCTTATATATAATAAATGCCGCAGGGCTCATAGATGAACCATAACTCTGCGGCATATTCCATCATCTTTTTACCAGGAAATCTCTTTCACTCTCATTTACATTGATCTTTATTCTCTCTATACTTTCAATATTTATAAATCTATCCGAATTAAGGGACATTATCATCCTGTCTATCATATGCTCTTCGCCCTGAAGCTCAAGTTCTACAGATCCGTCCCACATATTCCTGACCCAGCCGGTAATCCCAAGCCGGTTTGCATAAACCCGAGACTGATATCTAAATCCCACTCCCTGAACTCTTCCGGTGATCCTGTAATGATATCTTGTGACCATAAATGCAGACCTCTCCCTTAGTCTTCCATCAAAACAAAAGTTACCGGATTAATCATAGGTCTTAAAGTTATATTTCCCGTCAAGATATCCAAGGAGAAACGACTCAGCTAATGAACCCTTATAGATATTTTCTCTTGCTTCATCCGGGGAAAACCATTCATAATGATCGACCTCGTTATTGGGTTTGGGCTCACCCTCATCAACAACTGCAGTAAAATTAAGCATCAGAGTATTTGACGGTTTAAAATACCGGCTGTGGTTAAAGCTCATTGACTTAACCTTAAGGCCAAGCTCCTCCATGATCTCTCTCTTAACAGCATCTTCCGCATCCTCACCCTTATTGACATATCCCGCAACAAGGATGAATCTGTCCCTTCCATACTGCTTTATAAGCATGATCCTATCCTTACTCTCATTTGTAACGATCATACTTACGGCAGTGTTAAAAACAGGGAATCTGAATTCGTTGCATTTGTCACAGAAGGGGATCATACCCTCCCCCTCAAGTTCCTTTTCATGAAGCCTTGTTCCGCAGAACATACAGTAATCCATCGTCGAAACCACTCTCACCTCTTAAATAAACATCGATACCATCACCTTAATAACAAACAGAGCCGTGATGATCCACAGGACGGGATTTATCTCCTTTACCTTTCCGGTAAATGACTTTAACAATACATAAGAGAACAATCCAAACATTATTCCGTCGGAAGCACTGGATGTGAATACCATAAA
>JAILEM010000024.1 GCA_024687745.1 Lachnospiraceae bacterium | reverse complement strand
TACCTTTTTCTGATCGTCTCTGCAGGATCCTCCGATGTTTCTTCTGTTCTTTTTTCCGATGTATCTGTCTTTCCGGCCTCGTTTTCATATTCGCCTAGTGACAGAGTCATCTCCGAAAAGGACATGGTTGTCTTTCTCCCGGATATTCCCCATGACGATTCCATTGACGCATCCGTGCGTTTTTCATTGTAAGTTCGGGCGGATTCCATTCCTATGTTTGAGTTTAGGATCTTAATAGTGATCGCCCCCTTTCAGGATAAAATTTTAAAATAAAAGGAACAGTCCTGCGCCATTATTCTCCCTGCGCATACAACTGTTCCTTCCCTTTTTATATCGGCATTTTTTCCTGAATGATTAACAGGATTTTTATCTTAAACCTTTATTGCTCCCAGAACTTCTCCTATCGGACCGTTAATGACAAGGTCTGCTCCTGCTTCTCTTCCCGTTGTTCCTTTATTTATGAGGACAAGTTTATGCCCTCTGTAATAATCTATAAGTCCCGCTGCCGGGTATACCACAAGTGATGTACCTCCGATTATGAGCATATCAGCGTTCCGGATTGCGTTTATGGACTGTTCCATAGTATACATATCAAGTCCTTCCTCATACAGTACCACATCCGGCTTTACTATTCCCCCGCATACATCACACTTCGGTACATCTTCAGAATTCTTTATATAATCCACATCAAATTCTTTGTCACAGTCCATACAGTAGCTCCTCGTAACAGTTCCGTGAAGCTCATATATGGTCTTGGATCCTGCCCTGTGATGAAGATCATCAATGTTCTGGGTGATTACCGCTTTCAGCTTCCCTGCTTCTTCAAGCTCGGCCAGTTTCTTATGGGCTTTGTTGGGTTCCGGATTCATATCACTTCCTACCAGCAGTATTTTTTCCTTATAAAACCTGTAGAACTCTGATGGATTTCTCATAAAAAAACTGTGTGACAATATAGTCTCGGGAGGATAATCATACTTCTGATTGTATAATCCGTCCTGACTTCTGAAATCAGGTATTCCGGATTCTGTAGATACTCCTGCCCCTCCGAAAAAAACAATGTTGTCTGAACCATTAATCATCTCCTGAAGCTCTGCTACTTTCTTTTCAAGTTCATTGTCCATTATCATATCCCCCTTTTTATATTATAAGGCGCAGATTTACGCTCCCTGCTGAGTCTCCTCACGTATCATGATATCCATGCTGCCGCGCAGCACCTTTTCATTTTTATCATTTCTCATCACGACCTTAAGGACTATCATATTAAAAGTATCATTCTTATCGGTAACCTCTCCCTCTACGGTCAATGTATCACCAGGAAAAACCGGCTTTGCAAATTTGATCTTTACCTCCTTGATCAGAGACCTCTCCCCCGGTAAATATACACCTGCAAGAGTCGACATGAAGGACGCCGTCAGCATGCCATATACCACCCTGTTCCCATATCCCTCTGTCTTCGCATATACTTCGTCTGCATGTAATGGGTTTGTATCAGAGGTGATGCTAAGAAAGCTCTCCATCATCTGTTCTGTGATCTTTATTTCGAACTTCTCCTTATGTCCTATACTGATCTCATCATATGAATAATTATTCAAGCTCTATTCCTCCACAATCTCAAACAGACCGCATTCCAAAAGCCTCCCCACAAGCGGAAGCAGTCTCTCTACAGGCTGTTCGATGAGTTCCGATATCTCAATAAGATCATTTCTCCCGTCTGCATAGGCTATCAGATCCTTCAGGGCCAGAGTCTCCTGATAGGTTTCTTTGCTGGACATTGTAGGGACCAGCCCTCTTTTCCCAAGCTGAGGTTCCCCTAAAGTAGTTGTGCGGTATTTTCTGTTGCATTCCATGAGGTCTATGCATCTGACCATTACATCATATGAACCCTGAAGTCCCTCCGGCGAGATAAGATCCATATTATCGGCGCTTGTATGATATTCGGGATAAATATGGTATTTGCTTCTGCAGAAGCACACCATCGGTATATCCACACCCGGAGCCTGATACTGCCTTTCGTCGGATCCTCTTTTGATGTAAGGATACTGATCAAAGTCCTGATCCAGTCCTGACAGCACACAGGTCAGCACCCTGTCGGCATAGGTATCGGCGTATTTGGAATGTACTATGCTGTATCTGCGGTCATCACCTACACAGGTAAGATTGAAAGCTGCTTTTACATGTTTTTTCAGATGATCAAGATTCCGGTCTATATAGGTAAGAGCTCCTATTGTTTCAGGCGCAAGAACGAGCCTGTACGAATATCTTCTTTCCGGCATATCCGCAATATATCTGGCAAGTGCAACGATAAGTGAAGGCCCGCT
>JAILEM010000182.1 GCA_024687745.1 Lachnospiraceae bacterium | reverse complement strand
ATCAATAAATTTTGGGGTTGTTTTGTATTTTTTTAAAAAAATATATAAAAAATATCAAAAGCATCTTTATCTTGATTATAATAGAAAAATGTCTTATTATGTTCTATAACGAACAATTCGATTTAGAACATAAAGGGAGGTATATATGAATTATATAGATTATTTTTCATCTTTTCAGGAACTTTATCAAAGAATTCTTTTACCGATAAGCGAGAAGTATTCCCTTAGTTCTATGGAATTAACCATACTTCTGTTTCTTGCAAATAACCCTGAATATGATACTGCTGCTGAAATTGTCAGGAAAAGACATCTATCTAAATCTCATGTATCTACATCGATACATTCTCTGGAGGAGAAGGGACTTTTAGTGAAAGAGTTAAGAGATGGAAATCGTCGTAGTGAACACCTGGTACTTTGCAGAAAAAGCAGGGATATTATAAAAAAAGGACAGGATGCACAGAATCTTTTTTTAGAGACATTATGTGCCGGAATATCGGATGATCAAAAACGAGATATTATTTGCGGTCTGCAAAAAATGAATGAGAATGTACTTCAGGCACTGGTGGAGGTTAAAAAATGAATGATGAGAGAGAATTTCTGGGGACAGAGCCTATAAAAAAACTATTGTTTAAGCTGGCAGTTCCAACAGTTGCAGCCCAACTGATAAATATGCTTTATAACATAGTCGACCGTATTTATATCGGTCATATGCCGGGAAACGGATCTCTTGCGCTTACCGGTATCGGTGTTTGTCTGCCGATAATAATGATTGTATCGGCATTTGTAGCACTTGTCAGTTCGGGTGGAGCACCAAGGGCTTCAATTTTCATGGGGAAACAGGAGTATGATACAGCTGAAAATAATGCAGTTTGCCATGCTTCCCCTTCAGGGAATCGGACAGGGTGCACAACCAATCTCAAGTTATAATTATGGTGCAAGGAATTCAGAACGGGTAAAGCAAATATTTATATTGCTGTTAAAAATCTGCGTGATCTATTCAGTTACATTATTTATCGCAATAATGTCAGCACCAAGACTGTTTGCCGGAATCTTTTCTTCGGACCCGGCTCTGTTAGATTATGCAGCCTTTGCCTTGAGGATTTATTGTGGCGGAATGATAGTTCTTGGGATACAGATAGCCGCTCAGCTTACCTTTGTATCGATCGGAAATGCTCCCTGTTCAATTATTGTTGCTATAGTTCGAAAGTTTATTCTTCTGATCCCGCTTATATATATCATGCCTCATATCATAAGTAATCCGGTAAAAGGGGTATTTATGGCAGAACCAATTGCAGATATTATAGCTGCTATCTTCACCGGAATTCTATTTTTCATTCAATTTCATAAGGCATTAAATAATATTGAATCTGAGGAGCTAAGAGATTGCAGTCTGTGATCAAAAATCATGATTAGATAATATATGGAATCCGTAGGGAAACAGAAACGGGAAGATCAATGAGAAATGCGTATAAAGGATCGATATAAAAAAATCGGCTGCCTAAGGGCAGCCTTTTTTATACATAAAACTGTGATAAATAATGGTTATCACCGGCAATAAAATTTAACGATTTTTCAAGTATAAAAAGCAATGGTAGGATAAATTCATCAAAAGCAAAGGAGGTATCATCATGAGTAATTACAGATTTGAAACATTACAGTTACATGTAGGACAGGAGCAGGCAGATCCGGTTACAGATTCAAGAGCAGTACCGATTTATCAGACAACGTCATATGTATTTCATAACAGCAAACATGCTGCTGACAGATTTGGTCTTGCAGATGCAGGGAATATATACGGAAGACTTACAAATTCTACACAGGATGTTCTTGAAAAGAGACTTGCGGCATTAGAGGGAGGTAGTGCAGCTCTGGCCCTTGCATCAGGTTCTGCAGCCATTTCTTATACTATTGAAGCGCTTGCCGCAAATGGAGGTCATATCGTATCTCAGAAGACCATTTATGGAGGAAGTTTTAATCTTTTGGAACATACACTTCCTCAGTACGGGATCACAACGACATTTGTGGATGCACATAATCTTCAGGAGGTAGAATCTGCTATCCGGGATAACACAAGAGCTATATATCTGGAAACACTTGGAAATCCAAACAGTGATATCCCTGATATAGATGCGATCGCAGAAATCGCGCATAAGCATGGCATTCCTCTGGTCGTTGATAATACATTTGGTACACCCTATCTGATCAGGCCAATAGAGCATGGTGCTGATATCGTGGTGCACTCCGCCACCAAGTTTATTGGAGGACATGGAACAACCTTAGGAGGAATAATCGTGGAGTCCGGTAAATTTAACTGGAAGGAAAGCGGCAAATATCCAAATATAGCGGATGCAAATCCAAGCTATCATGGAGTATCCTTCTATGATGCAGTTGGACCTGCAGCTTTTGTAACTTATATCAGGGCAATTCTTTTGAGAGATACAGGAGCTACTATTTCTCCTTTTAACGCCTTTCTTCTTCTGCAGGGTGTTGAGACACTTTCTTTGAGGGTCGAAAGACATGTTGAAAATACAAAAAAGGTAGTGGATTTTTTAAGTAACAGTCCTTTTGTTGATAAGATAAATCATCCATCTCTTTCTGATCATCCAGATCATGACCTTTATAAGAAATATTTTCCGAATGGAGGAGCTTCTATTTTTACCTTTGATATAAAGGGAGGAAAAGAAGAGGCATGGAAATTTATTGACAATCTGAATATTTTTTCGCTTCTTGCAAATGTTGCAGATGTTAAGAGTCTTGTTATTCATCCGGCTTCTACTACTCACTCTCAGCTTTCCGATGAAGAGTTAGAGGATCAGGGCATTCATCAGAATACGATTCGACTTTCTATAGGAACGGAACATATTGAGGATATTATTGCAGATCTTGAAAATGGATTTGCGGCAATAAAATGATAGGAGGTGTTAAAGATATGTCAGGAATTTATAAAGGAACATTGGAACTTATAGGAAATACACCGCTTGTTGAGGTAGTAAATATAGAAAGAGAGCTTGGACTTGAAGCAACGATATTAGTAAAGCTCGAATACTTTAATCCGGCAGGTTCCGTTAAGGATAGAATTGCGAAGGCGATGATCGAAGATGCGGAGAATAAAGGAACCCTTAAAGAAGGTTCTGTAATCATTGAACCGACTTCAGGGAATACCGGAATAGGACTTGCTTCAATAGCAGCCTCCAAGGGATATAGACTGATACTGACAATGCCTGAGACGATGAGTGTAGAACGTAGAAATATCATCAAAGCATATGGTGCAGAGATAGTGCTTACGGAGGGAAGCAAGGGTATGAAAGGTGCCATTGCAAAGGCAGAAGAGCTCGCAAAAGAAATACCTGACAGCTTTATACCGGGTCAGTTTGAAAATCCGGCCAATCCGGCAATTCACAGAAAAACCACCGGACCGGAGATATGGAATGATACGGACGGAAAAGTTGATATTTTTATAGCCGGAGTTGGAACCGGGGGAACTGTAAGCGGAGTGGGTGAATATCTGAAAGAACAAAACTCAGATATAAAGGTTATAGCTTTAGAACCTGAGGATTCGCCGGTGCTTTCTGAGGGCAGATCCGGAGCCCATAAGATTCAGGGAATCGGAGCCGGATTTGTGCCTGATACACTGAATACCTCTATTTATGATGAAATATTAAGATCATCAAATCAGAGTGCCTTTGATACAGCAAGATTGCTGGCAAGGAAAGAGGGAATTTCAGTGGGAATCTCTTCCGGAGCAGCACTTTATGGTGCGATAGAACTTGCAAAGAGACCGGAAAATAAGGGGAAGGTGATCGTTGCATTACTTCCGGACAGTGGAGACAGATACTATTCTACACCACTGTTTACTGAATAAAAGATATCTAAAAGAATCAGAGGAGGATATATCTATTATGAAAAGAAATTATTTAAAAAAATTTATCACTGAATTTTTAACGGCAGGTTTTATTTTGTCAGCAATTACAGGATGCGGATCAGCGACCGGGAATACACAGGCGTCAGTAAATAGTAAAGAAGCACAAACAGAAAATAGTGTATACAGAACTCTTGATCAGATCAAGGAGAGTGGAACAGTAAATATTGGTGTTTTTTCTGACAAAAATCCTTTCGGCTATGTAGATGAGAATGGAGAGTATCAGGGCTATGATATTTATTTTGCAGAAAGAATAGGAAAAGACCTTGGAGTTAAGATCAATTATGTTTCAACAGAGGCAGCCAGCAGAGTAGAATATCTTGAAACCGGTAAGGTGGATATTATTCTTGCAAATTTCACTGTGACGGAAGAAAGAGCAGAAAAGGTTGATTTTGCCCTTCCTTATATGAATGTGGCTTTGGGGGTTGTTTCTCATGAGGACAGAGTGATAGAGGATATAAGTCAGATCACAGAAGATGATCAGGTGATTGTTATATCCGGAACGACGGCAGAGACATACTTTGAAAAGAATTATCCTGATATAAAGCTTCAGAAGTTTGATACTTATGCTTCCGCAAAGACTTCTTTTGAAAACGGAACAGGCGTTGCCTGGGCAAATGACAATACGGAGGTTATAGCATATTCGCTCGAAAATGAAGGCTATTTTGTGGGAATTCCATCTCTTGGAAGTCAGGATACTATTGCTCCCGCTGTTTCAAAAGGAAACAGTACACTTCTTGACTGGTTAAATGATGAGATAAATGAACTTGGAAAAGAGCAGTTCTTTCATGAAGCATATGAAGCAACACTTATTGATACTTATGGTAAGGATTATGAGGAAACTCTTGTAGTAGAAGGTGGGAAAGCAGGTAATACAGAAAATGAGAGCGATGATTTGGCGGCTTATGACATTGTACCCGGAAATGGTGAGACCATCAAAATAGCTGCTTCTCCAGTTCCACATGCAGAGATTCTTGCAAAAGCAGCTGAAATACTTAAGGACTATGGATATGAGCTTGATATTGTGGAGTTTGATGATTATGTACAGCCAAACCTTGTAGTTGAATCGGGGGAATTTGATGCAAACTATATGGAGCATATTCCTTATCTTAACAGCTTTAATGAGGAACAGGGAACCCATATTGTAAATGCGGGTGGAATTCATTATGAGCCATTCGGAATATACCCCGGTATTAAGTCTTCCTTTGAAGAAATAAGCAAAGGTGATGTCATAGCGATTCCAAACGATACGACCAACGAAGCCAGAGCTCTGCTTCTTCTTCAGGATAATGATATCATCACGTTGAAGGAAGGAGCGGGATTGACAGCAACAGTCAATGATATTGTACAAAATCCTTACAGAATCGAATTTGTTGAGTTGGAGGCAGCTCAGGTTGCCAGAGTAGTTGATGAAGCTGCTTTTGTAGTATTAAATGGTAATTATGCACTTGAGGCAGGTTATTCTGTTGGAAAAGATGCGATCGCTGCCGAGGCGGTTGATTCTATAGCAGCGCATACATATGTAAATATTATCGGAGTTTACGAAGGAAATGAAAACAGTGACAAAATAAATGCATTAGTAACGGTTCTTCGTTCAGATGCTATCAAAGAATTCATTGAAGAAACATACGATGGGGCTGTGGTTTTTTTTGAAGAGTAATATAGGTAAGACGGGTGGGAGAGCGATATAGCTCTCCCGCTTTAGATGGAGCAAAGATGAATATTATAGAAATAAAAAATCTTACAAAAAAATTTGAAGTAGAAGGGAATACAGTAATAGCTCTTGAAAATATCAGTCTATATATAGAAAAAGGTGATATTTACGGTATTATCGGAATGTCGGGAGCCGGAAAGAGTACCCTTGTCCGTTCGATAAACTATCTTGAAAAGCCAACTGAGGGCAGCGTATTGATAGATGGTATCAATTTATCAGGACTCAAAGAAAAGGAGCTTAGAAAGAAGCGTTCTCAGATAGGAATGATCTTTCAGGGGTTCAATCTCCTTGAGCAAAGGAATGTTATGGGAAATATTTGTTTTCCACTGGAACTTATAGGAATGAAAAGAAAAGAAGCAAAAGCCAGAGCACGTGATCTATTGAAAATTGTAAAGCTTGAGGACAAGGAGAAAGCTTATCCGTCTCAACTATCGGGTGGTCAGAAGCAAAGAGTTGCAATTGCAAGAGCATTGGCAACAAATCCCAGAATATTGCTCTGTGATGAAGCAACTAGTGCCCTGGATCCACAGACTACTACGGCAATCCTAAGATTATTAAAAGAGATCAATGAAACATTGGGTATCACAATTGTTATAATTACTCATCAAATGTCCGTTGTGACTGAAATCTGTGATAAGGTTGCCATTATCGATGGGGGAAAACTGGTTGAGTCAGGCTTAGTAGAAGAAATCTTTGAATCTCCTAAGACAGATGCCGCCAAAGAACTGATCTCAGGAAAGGATATACGTTATACACCTGTAAAACAACTGAATACACAAAGCACGATCCGTATTGTTTTTAAGGATAATTCTGCATATGAGCCTGTTTTGGCTAACGCTATTTTAAAAGTGGGACGACCTATTAATATTTTAAAAGCAGACACTCAGAATATAGGAGGAAAGGCTGTGGGAGAAATGATCCTGGGCCTTCCTTCCGGCTCTGAAAATTCGGATGAGATTATTGATTATTTAAAAGAAACAGGAGTAATCGTATCGGAGGGACCAAAGAATGAATGAACAGATTATAAATATGCTGGCGGAAGGGATCAAAGATACTCTGTATATGACGTTAGGATCTGTTTTGATCGGATACGCAGTAGGGCTTCCATTGGGGATCGTGTTGTATGTGACTGCAAAAAACGGACTGTGTCCTAACAGTTTTATATACAGGGTGGGAGATTTTATATGCAATATCATTCGAAGCATCCCGTTTTTGATACTGTTGATTTTGCTGATACCATTTACAAGATTGATAGTGGGAAAAAGTTATGGTTCTACAGCTACAATAGTTCCTTTGGTGATCTGTGCAGCGCCCTATATTGCCAGAGTTGTTGAGGCAGCATTAAATGAGGTGGATACCGGAGTGATAGAAGCTGCCAGGGCAATGGGAGCAAGTAATATGCAGATTATTACAAAGGTTCTTTTATTAGAGGCGAGAACATCTTTGATCGCCGGTTTTACTATCACGACAGGAATCCTGCTTGGATACTCTGCCATGTCTGGGACAGTTGGAGGGGGAGGACTCGGAGACATAGCAGTTAGATATGGATATTATCGCTGGCAGACAGATATTATGATCACTACGGTTCTACTTCTGATCGTCATATTCCAGATCATTCAAATGATTGGAACAAGGATCGCAACCGGTTTGGATCGAAGAAAGAGAAAAGGGAATTAAGTATGGATCTGGAAATATTAATCTCATATTTTCCGAGGTATTTGGATGCATTTAAACTTACTGTTATTATAGGTTGTACTGGGATTCTGATAGCATTTATTCTGGGGATAATCTCAGCATTTTCCATACATTTTAAAATCCCCATAATGTCACAGTTTTTCCGCGTATATATTGAGATCTTTCGTAATACTCCTTTACTTGTACAGCTGTTCTTTTTTTATTTTGGTTTACCCAAACTGGGAATATCAATTACTTCAGAAGTCTGTGGTGTTATGGGAATCGGACTTTTGGGAGGAAGCTATATGGCGGAAGGGATAAGAAGTGGTATGGATGCAGTATCTGAATCTCAGAGAGAAAGCGCATTGGCCCTGGGAATGACAAGGAAACAGATGTTTTTTCATGTGATATTTCCTGAAGCCTTTTCATTAAGCATACCTGCAATAGTTGCAAATGTAATATTTCTGTTAAAGGAAACAAGTGTATTTTCTGCTATCAGTCTGATGGATCTTATGTTTACGGCAAAGGATCTGATCGGTCTTTATTACAATACCACTGAGGCATTGTTTCTGCTGGTTGTTTTTTATATCATAATGCTTCTTCCGGTATCACTTATAGGAAATGTGATTGAGGGAAGAGTTCATTATAAAATGTTTGGAGCATAAATATGGGATTTGAAGTTTTATTAAAGGGAAGTAATCTTATAAGGTTGTTTACAGGAATATTAGTTGCACTAAGGATCAGTATGATATCTGTGATGTTAAGTATTGTATTTGGAGTGATCATCGGCAGTCTTATGACATTGAAGAAACCTGTGATCAATATCACAGGTAAATTATATTTGGAGTTTATTCGTATCATGCCTCAAATGGTTTTGTTGTTTCTGGTATATTTTGGGACAACCAAGGCAATTGGAGTTAATATATCTGCCGAAACAGCTTCAATCATAGTGTTTACTTTATGGGGAACAGCAGAAATGTCAGATTTGATAAGAGGAGCATTGAACGGTATTCCGACCATTCAGTATGAAAGCAGTTATTCATTGGGAATGAGTGTACGTCAGACATATATTCATGTTATCATCCCTCAGATCATCAGAAGAATGCTGCCTCTTTCGATCAATCTGGTTACCAGGATGATTAAAACAACAAGTCTTGTAATGATGATAGGTATTGTGGAAGTTTTAAAAGTGGGACAACAGATAGTAGAAGCAAACAGAAAAAGTTCACCTAATGCGGCTTTTGGAATTTTTGCCACAATATTTGCATTATATTTTTTTGCCTGCTGGCCAATTAGTATCTTCTCTAAATATCTTGAGAAGAAGTGGGAGAATTAGTATGGATGAGATATTAAGCATCAGAAATTTAACAAAATCATATGATGATCTTACAGTTTTAAATCAGATAAATCTGGATGTAAGCAGAGGAGAAGTAGTTGTGATTGTCGGACCATCCGGTTGTGGAAAGAGCACTTTGCTTCGTTGTATAAATGCTTTTGAAAAGATTCAGGAAGGTATGGTTAAATTGGATGGAGAAGTGATTAATCCGTTTAAAGGAAAACTAAATGAGATAAGGGAAAAGATCGGAATGGTTTTTCAAAGCTATGAACTGTTTCCCCATAAGACGGTTCTTCAGAATATGACTCTTGCACCGATAATGGTAAAGAAGATAAAGAAAAAAGAAGCAGAAGAAGAGGCTTTAGCATTGTTGGACCGCGTAGGATTATTAACAAAAAAAGATAACTATCCCCGCCAGCTATCGGGCGGTCAGAAACAGAGAGTAGCCATTGTAAGAGCGCTTATGATGCATCCTGAGATTCTGCTCCTGGATGAAATCACTGCAGCACTTGACCCGGAGATGGTTAAGGAGGTATTGGATGTTGTAATAAATCTTGCAAAAGAAGGAAGGACAATGGTAATTGTAACACATGAGCTATCCTTTGCCAGAGCTGTTGCGGATCGAATGGTATTTATCGATGCAGGCCGTATTGTTGAAGAAGGAAGCCCGATTAAATTCTTTGAAAGTCCTAAAACAGAACGTTTAAGGAAATTTTTAGATTCTTTCAAATATATTTAAAAAAATGATATCTTATATTCTAGCTACCTTACTATCTCTGGCTGCTTTTGCTACGGCCTTGGCTACTGCAGGTCCAACCTTTGGATCAAAGGCAAAGGGTATGATATAGTCAGGACTGAGTTCGTTTTCAGGAATAAGATCTGCAAGAGCCTTAGCTGCAGCCATTTTCATTTCTTCATTTATGTCTTTTGCCCTTACATCAAAGGCACCCCTGAAGATTCCGGGAAAGGCAAGAACATTGTTTATCTGATTAGGAAAATCGCTGCGACCGGTAGCTATAACAGCAGCACCACCTGCTTTTGCGTCATCAGGAAAGATTTCCGGAGTAGGATTTGCGCATGCAAAGATGATAGCATCCTTATTCATGGTCTTTATCATTTCAGTAGTTACAGTGCCGGGAGCTGAAACACCGATAAATATATCGGCACCGGCCAATACATCTCCTATGCTTCCTGGTTTCTTTTCAAGGTTTGTTACCTTAGACATCTCTTCTTTTATCCAGTTAAGACCATCTCTTCCTTCATATATGGCACCTTTTCTGTCACACATCGTTATATTTTTAAAGCCTGCCGATAATAGAAGCTTAACAATAGCTATTGCAGCTGCACCTGCTCCTGATGTAACTATTTTTACATCTTCCTTTTTCTTCCCTACTACCTTAAGAGCATTTGTGAGTCCGGCAAGGGTTATGACGGCTGTTCCATGCTGATCGTCATGGAAGATGGGAATATCTGTACGTTCCTTAAGCTTCTTTTCTATTTCAAAACAACGTGGAGCTGATATGTCCTCAAGATTTATTCCGCCAAAGGAGCCTGAGATCAGTGCTACTGTATTGACAAATTCATCAACATCTTTACTTTTTACACATAAAGGAATGGCATCTACATCACCAAAAGATTTGAAAAGGACACATTTTCCCTCCATAACGGGCATTCCTGCTTCAGGACCGATGTCCCCGAGTCCGAGAACTGCAGTTCCATCAGTAATCACTGCGCAGAGATTGTGGCGTCTTGTAAGGTCATATGACTTATTTATATCCTTTTGTATTTCGAGACAGGGCTGGGCAACTCCGGGGGTATATGCAAGGGAAAGATCTTCCTTATTTTTTACCGGAACGCGGGAGATCATTTCTATCTTTCCTTTCCATTCTTCATGTAATCTTAATGATTCTTCTGCATAGTTCATATCGGGTGCCTCCTGTTGATATTTTTATAATGAATAAATAATCACTGAATATGATCGGATCAGCTGTTATAAAGACCTTGTAACATATTATTGCAAAACAATAAAATAGTCAAACGGTTAAATTACGAATTCTTTCATATTTAATATGGATATTGAGAATATACTTCCGACACATATAAGATATGATCAGGTGCAGATACGGTTTAGATAATATGAAGTGACCGTACATGTGTGCAAGTGATATTGTGATATTAAAAATATAATGATATAATTTTATTCGTTGATAATAAATACTAAATTCAATGGAAAGAGGGCTAGATTCCATATGGATATTCTGGAAGATAATATCGATCGCGGGAAATTGATAGAAACAGCCATGGAAAATCTTAAATATTCTTATGCGCCATATTCCGGATTCAATGTATCTGCGGCGGTGCTTATGAATTCCGGGAAGATCTATACAGGCGTCAACGTCGAGAATGCATCCTATCCGGCGGGAATATGTGCCGAAAGAAATGCTATATTCCATGCAGTTGCCTGTGGCGAGAGGGAAATCCTTGCTATTGCCATAGTAGGTGGACCGGATCATACGATAATAGATTATTGTTCTCCTTGTGGAATATGCAGACAGGTAATGAGGGAATTCTGTGAACCAGAAAAAATGAGAGTTATTTTTGCCAGATCAAAGACGGATTATAAGGAAATGACTCTGGATGAACTTCTTCCTAAGAGCTTTGGCCCCAAGGCATTGAAAAATGAGGGAAAGATCAGAAAGGTGTGAAAAAAGAAATGACTAAAAAGATCAAAAAGAAGGCAGTATCTGCAATACTAACTATGGCATTTATATCAATTTCGACAGCTATACCTGTAAAGGCGGCTACGCCTCCGACAACCGTTCAGATGTCATCTACATATACATATGATGAAATGAATATGGATATTGCAGAGCTTTGTGCGCTGTATCCCGGAATAGTATCAAGCGGGTCGATAGGAACTACTGTCCAGGGAAGAAGCATTCCTCTTGTAATACTTGGAAATCCCGCGGCTCCGCATTCGATAATGATACAGGCATCTATTCATGGAAGAGAATACATTGTTTCCCAAACAACAATGGCAACTGTTGAATATTATGCCAGACAGTTTTCAGCAGGGAATTGCCAGGATGTTCTCTCCTCTACATGCTTTTATATAGTTCCCATGGCAAATCCTGATGGTGTAACGATAGCTCAGAGTTCAGCTCCCGAATGGAAGGCCAATGCGAACGGAATTGATCTGAATCGTAATTTTCCTGTAGGGTGGGAAATGACTAAGGGTTCATCAGCTCCCGGGGCAGCAAATTTTAAAGGATACAGTCCTGCTTCCGAACCGGAGACAATTGCACTTATGTCGCTTGCTACTGCAAGGGATTATTCCTGTTATATAAATTATCACCAGCAGGGCAATATTATTTATTATGATGATGATCTTACTTCATCTGTAACCTCTGCGCTTTCAACAATTCTTGCAGCCACGGTTAAGAATATAAACAGATATCCCATGGTAAATACATCAGGTACAAATGCTTCAGGTACTACAACTTACGGAGGTTTTGGTGATTTTATCCTTATGGGCCTGCAAAAGCCGGGTATTACCGTTGAATGCGGATCTGCTTATGGTATAAGAGGCCAGTCCCAAAGCAGTTCTATTTATTCAAGAAATGCAGATACCTGGGCTGCAGCTGCCAGACTTTTTGCACAGTAAAGATATCTTTATAATCAGATTATGAGAAGAATAAATAATAATGACTCTTTTAAAATTCAAATGTGAGTGATATTATATTAAAGGTGGAAATCGTTATAGTTTATCATTGAAGTTGCAGGTGGTCTGAGGGGATAGTGACTATCATCAATTTTTTATAAAGGAGATAGTCATGTATAAGAGTAAATTGGGAAGTATCAATAACAAAGTAAGATTGTCCGTGATCGTATTTGTAACATTAGCTATAGTCCTAATTTTGGTAATCCTTGGATTTTCGATGAAAAACAGTATTTTATCATCTGCTCAGTCTGCGTTATCGGTAAAGGCAAAAGATAATGCAGAAATAATAGACGATTGGATTTTAAAGCAGGCAGCGATCGCAGAGACTCTTAAAAATCAGATCAAGGGTATGGAATATGAAAAGCCCGAAGAAATAATAGCAGTTTTAGCAGAAAATAAAGGCAGTAATCCGGATGCAATGGAATATTACATCTGCTATGATCATGATTATGAGCATGTTAATGCCGATACGGGAGAGAATCAGATCGGTGCTGCATGGACATCCACAGGGGCAGATATACCCATAGATCCCACAGAGAGACCATGGTATCAGAGTGCTGTTTCTGCCGGTTATGATTCTTTTGCGTTATCTGATCCATATATTGATGTAATAACCGGGAATGTGGTTGTATCACTTTCCAAACTTGTGGAAATACAGGGACACGAGGCGGTTATTCTGTTTGATATCGATACGACAACCGTTCTTGACAAGCTTAATTCCATAATAACTAATAAGAATACAGAATCTGTCTTTTTAACGACGTCAGATGGGATGGTCATTAATCATGCAAATACTGATTTTCTGATCACTGAAGAGGGAAGTACTGTCTTAACTGACAAGGTAAAGATAAATCTTGGTGCAACAGGAGTAGAAAAATTTGTTGATTATGATGGTAATAGTAAGTATGTTGCTATAGGAACGGTTGATAGTACCGGATGGAAACTTGGGGTTGCAGAGAATAGTTCCGTAATCAGCGGTAAGATAAGGAATATGCTTTTAATTCCTGTAATCTTTGGTGTAGTTATCATAGTGATCAGCGTGTTGTTTATTTCCGCGCTTCTCAAAAAGCAGCTTGCTCCATTAAATGATATGAAGGATTTTATCAATTCAAATATCATTAAAGACAAAAGAGACAAGAAGTTTACAAATGAAGTTGAAGAGATCAGTTATCTAATTAAAGAGATGCAAAGCAGCTTCATAGGAACGATTAAAGAGACCAGAAGCAAAACCGATACTATAATGGGTGATATGGACTCAACTACGGATCTTATAAAAGAAATGAGTATGAGTATAGTTGATGTCTCTGATACCATTGAAAATGTTACTGAAAAGACAAACAGTCAAACAACATCGGTTGAAAATATCTCAGAATCAGCTTCTGAAATTACTTCAGCTATATCAAGTCTCTCAGATGAAGCTAAAAATATGTATGAAAGGTCTGATGAGATCAAAAATAAGCTCAGTAGTATCATTCCTACTGTTATAAAGAATAAGAGTAATGCGGTAGCTACCATAAAGAACAGCAGAGCAACGCTTGAAAAAGCTATAAAAGAATCAAAGGTTATAGAAGAGATCGATAAGGTAAGTGAATCTATACAGGGCATAGCAGGGCAGACCAATCTTTTGGCTCTTAATGCAAGTATTGAAGCAGCAAGAGCCGGTGAGGCAGGAAGAGGATTTGCTGTTGTTGCTACAGAGATCAATCAGCTAAGCTCTGATACATCAAATGAGATCGACAAGGTTAAGAATCTTACAAACAGGGTTACAACAGCAGTAAATGCACTATCAGATGAGAGTAATAAGATCCTGGAATTCCTTGATGAGGTTGTTATTAAGGACTATGACAGACTCGAGGATATGTCGAACAGCTATAAGGAAGATTCGGAATATTATTCGGAAGTATCATCCATACTGACAGGCAAGACAGAAGAAGCTTTAAGAGATATCTCTTCCGTAAATGATGCTTTGTCTACTATAACAAGGACTCAGGAGAGTATTTTTGAAGCAATGCAGACTGCAAGTGCTTCTACTCAGGAGCTTAGAGCATCAGGAGAAGATATAGCAGGAAGGGCAAAAGGAGTACTTGATATTACTGAGAATCTTAAGAATACAGTTGGCAAATTTGGTTTATAAAAAGAAGTTAAGGATTTGATAATAATCAGATCATCCATAAGTCGGACACCGGGACTTGATAATTGTCCCGGTGTTTTATTTTTTTTCAGATAATTGAGATGTATAAAATATTAAGATATTCATTGATCATACGTGGGGGAGATCTGCGCGGGAATTGGATATTATTTCATCACGTTGTCTTTCCATTTCCTCAATCTCAGCACTGAGTTTAGGATAGATCTTTCTGTCTTTTATTATGAAGTATATGGCAGAGAGCATAAGGAAACAGGCTAATATGGTGCTGAAAACTCCGGATACGCCAAGTGCAGGCAGAGCCTTATATATCGTTGCAGAACTTCCGATGAGAGATACTATTGTCCTGAGATAAGACAGATGAGTCTGCTCAACGGACATCCTTGAACTCTGAAATGCCAGGTTTGTACGAAGAATCGATAATCCGGTCCTGTCATAGGATAATTCGGTTCTTTCACGTGCAAGTTTTTGTTCAATATTAGATGATTTTCCCTTGTTAAATTTTTTTTCTTTTTCTTTATCCAATTTATTATCTCCTTTCCAAGACATGTCCTTAATATTATTTCTGATAACCCCTTTAGAGAGTTTATGTATAAAAGGGATTAAATGATAATAAATGTAAAGTCGAAATGAGAATCTTTTATGGTTATAATACCATATTTATATATGTACAGGGTCAAATTGTTATTACATTTGTCTATTGATATTTGCGAAATATTTTCGCAAACAGGAATCTTTCGGATATTACAGATATATGGAATGATTTTACTTGAAAGCAATAAAAAGTAGGTTTAGAATATTTATGTATGCAATGGAGGAATAAATATTGAAAAATGTAAAGATTGACAGGTTCAGTTTGGAACGTGCCCTTTCTGTATTGGGAGGAGTTGTTATAAATGTAATCTTAGCATTTATTACGCAGAAACTGGGACTACCACTTGCTTTTGATACAGTCGGAACTATGATCGTTGCTTTTATAGGGGGAGCATTTCCGGGTGTTTTAACTGCACTTTTTTCTACGTTTATCTTCAGCTTTTTTAACGAGATTGCTCCGTATTATCTTCTGATAAATGTTCTTTTAGCTATATGCGCATCATATATCGCAAAAAATAATTCCTTTAAATCCCCGAGAAGTATAACAATATTAATTATTCAAACAGCTGTTATAAGCGGTATTGTAGGATCACTTATGCAGTGGCTGATACTTGGGCAGCCTCAGCACAGTGTGGTTGCTGATACCGTGGAAGCTGTTTATCTGTCAACAGGTATACACAGGTTTATATTATTTGTATTGTTTTCCTTTCTATTAAACATAGTGGATAAAGGTCTGTCCGTACTCATTGCCCTGCTGGCAATAAGGTTTACACCCGAAGAAAGAAGGATACATATTTATAACAGTGGATGGCATCAAAAACCACTTACCGGGAAAGAGATAGATTTTATTAATGACAATACTGATCCGACAAAGCATTCTTTACAGAAAAGAATCTTCGCAATAGTTATTCTGATCATCTTACTTATGATGTTCATACTTGGGTATGTTGCCATCAGTGTTTATTTAGACACATATAAGACAGATAAGGTGAAAAGCATCGAAAATATAGTAGAGTTTGCTTCTGAGGTTATAGATCCTGATAAGGTTGAAGTATATCTTAAAGGGGGCAGGGATGCATTTGGTTATTTGGAAACAGAAAACATGCTTTATAACATAAAAGACAGGTTAAGTGATATAGATCATCTTTATGTGGTTAAGATAATAGAAGATGGATATCAGGTAATCTTTGATCTTAACACGGGTGATGAGACTATACGTGAACCGGGTGATTTTATTCAATTTGAGGAAAAGATTTATCCATATATTGACAGACTGGCTGCGGGAAAAGAGATAGAGACGATAGAGACTAAAGATAGTTCAGGATGGGTTATGACAGTTTATAAGCCTCTTTATGATAATGACAGAAATTGTGTCTGCTATATATGCGCTGATACATCTTTTTCATATATGTCAGAGTATATGCGACAGTTTATCACAAGAGTCATTCTTATAATGTCGGGAATAATAATCGTTATTATTATTTTTATAATGCGGGAGGCAAATTTTTATCTTGTATATCCGGTCAGGAGTATAACATCTCTGGCAAACAGATTTGTAAAAAATATCGATGTTGATGATGATATTAAAAAGCTTAATAAGGACGTTGGTGAATTCAAAAAAATGAATATACGTACCGAGGATGAGGTGCAGAATCTTTACAATGTTCTTTGTACGTTGACGGGAAATGTTACTGAACAGTTATGGGAGATCCAGCATTATTCCGATGCGGTATCAAAGATGCAGAATGGTCTTATCATTACTATGGCAGACATGGTAGAAAACCGTGACTCCGATACAGGTGCTCATATACAAAAGACTGCAGAATATGTAAGGATTATAGCAAACGGACTAAAAAAGAAGGGGTATTATGCTGAAAAGATCACGCCAAAATATATAGAAGATATTGTGATGTCGGCACCGCTTCATGATGTTGGAAAGATAAATATCTCTGATAAGATATTGAATAAGCCAGGAAAGCTTACTGAGGAGGAGTATGAGATCATGAAGACTCATACTACCGCAGGAAGAATAATAATGGAAAAGGCTATCTCTACTGTGTCCGGAGAGAACTATCTAAAGGAAGCAAGGAATATGGCTGCTTATCACCATGAAAAATGGGATGGTACAGGTTATCCGGATGGACTTCATGGGGAGGTGATACCGCTTTCAGCCCGTATAATGGCAGTAGCAGACGTGTTTGATGCAGTATCTTCCAAGCGTGTATATAAGCCGGCGATGCCACTTGAAAAGGCACTTGCAATCATAGAAGAAGGGTCAGGAAATCATTTTGATCCAAAATGTGTTGAGGTTTTCATGGATTCGTTGGATGATGTTAAACGTGTATTACGTAAATATCGTGAATACGAGGGAGAAATATAAATGAGAAGAAAAGACTGGTTAAGGAAGTGTTTTATCATAACAGGCATATTTTCATTTCTTCTTTCTGCGATATCGATCATAAACAGACAGTATGTTTTGGCATCTGAGACAGAGGGAGTGTCTATGAGTGATGAAGAAGATTCGTCTGAAGAGGACGAGTCATATTATGGTGGAGGATATGCTCTTACAGGTCAGATTGAAGATATTGGGTATTCAACTACATTATATGATGCTATGAGTGGTCTCCCGACTTCTGATGCCAATTATGTCTTAGGATCCAGTGATGGATTTATCTGGATAGCGGGATACAGTGGGATCATAAGATATGATGGGGAAGAGTTTGAAAGACTTGATACGTCAGAGGGACTTACAAACGGAAGAGGACTATTTGAAGATAATAAGGGAAGGATCTGGGTTGCAACAAATGACAACGGAATAGTAGTTTTAGATAATGGGAAAAGAACGCATTTAACGTATAAGGAAGGACTTCCTTCCTCCTCTATCCGTGTTTTTATGCAGGACAGCGATGAAATTGTCTATGCAGGTACAACTGCGGGAATTGTTTATATTGATCAGGATATGAATATTACCCGGATTGACGATGAAAGATTAAATAATGAAAGAATTCTCAAGCTGGATCTGGATGCCAACAAAAGCACAGTTTACGGAGCCAGCGGTGGCGGTAAAATCTTTTCTGCTGAAGCAGGAAAAATTAAAGAAGTGTATGATGCAGATTATCTGGGAATTGAAACTCCCAGTACCATCCTTGCTGATCCTTTTAATTCAGGGAAGGTTTATATAGGAACGGATTCATCCAATATTTATTACGGTAATTTCGGTGATAAAGCAGATCAGATGAAAAAGATAGATATGAAGGATATCAATGCCACTCATTGGATGTGTTATGCCTGTAACAGAGTATGGATATCTTCTATAAATGAAACCGGCTATCTTGATGAAAATCAGAACTTCCGGCTTATTGAAGATCTGCCGATAAATGATGGTATTGAAATGATGGGAGCAGACTATCAGGGAAATATCTGGTATGCTTCTTCTGCTCAGGGTGTAATGAAGATCGTTACAAACAATTTCAAGGACATCACCAGAACTGCCGGAATGAAGGAAGAAG
This sequence comes from Lachnospiraceae bacterium, assembly GCA_024687745.1. Lineage (GTDB taxonomy): Bacteria > Bacillota > Clostridia > Lachnospirales > Lachnospiraceae > UBA2868. Next base: position 49,714 of record JAILEM010000182.1, on the reverse strand, counting down.
TAGTAAATGCCACCTGTTTTCATGATGATAAGCTTTATATAGGTACAAATGAAGGAATAAAGATATTATCAGGGAATAAGCTTGAGACTGATGAACTGACAGATTATCTTGGAAATTCGAGGATCAGATGTATGAGGGAGGATAAGGATAGTAATATCTGGATATCGACATATTCTTCCGGATTAGGTCTTGTATGCTGTTCATCTGACGGAGAGATTACAAATTATACAGTGGATGACGGGATGCCGAGCAATGATTGCAGGAGTGTTATCATTGACAAAAATGGTCGCATTATTGTAGGAACTAATGGTGGACTTGCTGTTATTGATAACGGAAAAGTAATAAGGACAGTGGGGGAAAAGGATGGAATCTCAAATACTGTCTTTCTGACAGTGGAAGAAGGCGATAACGGATGTATATATGCCGGTTCCGACGGTGATGGATTAATAATAATAGAAGAAAATAAAATAACAAAGCTTAGCAGGGATGACGGACTTACCAGTGATGTTGTCATGAAGATAAAAAAGGATGAAAAGCGCGGTATATACTGGATCATCACATCTAACTCGATAGAATACTATAAAGACGGAAAGATCATTAACGTAAATTCTTTCCCATACAACAATAATTATGACCTTTATTTTGACAACAATGATAATATATGGATACTCTCTTCTTTTGGTGTTTACTCGATAAATGCAGATGATATGTATAATGATGTAGTAAAGGATTATAAATCCTATACTGTTGCCAGCGGACTGGATTATGTACCAACGTCAAACTCCTACAGTGCGATGGATGACGAAGGTAATCTTTATATCGCGGGTAGGTCCGGAGTTATAAAGGTAAATATAAATAATTTTTTTGAAACGTCGTCAAAGGTTAAAACAGCGATCAGCAGCGTATATCTTGGAGATACCAGAATAGAAGCAGGAGAGAACGGGTATGTTATCCCTCCCGGAAACGGTCGTATTCAGATAAATGCATCGGTTTTGAATTATACCATGTATGATCCCTTTGTTCATATATTCCTTGAAGGGGATGATAACACCGGCGTTATCACAAGACAGAGTAAGCTGACACCCATAGAGTTTACCGGTCTAAAATACGGTAATTACAATCTGCATATTCAGATACTTGATGATACCAAGGAAAACATACTTCAGGATACAAGCTTTAGTGTTGTAAAGCAGCCAAAGATATATGAACTTATAGTTGTACAGGTTATACTTATTGCTCTACTTGCCGGCCTGGCAGGGTTTATAGTATGGCGTACAATGACAGGAACCATAGTCCGGAGACAGTATATTGAGATACAGCAGGCAAAGGAAGAGGCAGAGCGGGCAAACAGTGCAAAATCCAGATTTCTTGCTAACATGTCCCATGAAATAAGGACCCCCATCAATACTATAATGGGTATGAATGAGATGATACTTCGTGAGGATTCAAAGGATGTTCCCAAGACTTATTTTATGTCGATAATTAATTATGCAATGGATATCCAGAATGCCTCAAAAACCCTTCTTGAGCTTGTAAATGGAATATTGGACCTTTCAAAGATCGAGTCGGGGAAGATGCATCTTGTTGAGAGATCATATAGCACTGAAGAGCTGCTTCGGTCAATAATACCTATGGTGCGTGGTACAAGTGATCAGAAGGAATTATTTTTTGATACAGAGATCGATCCGGAGCTTCCGAGAATCCTTTACGGTGACATGGAAAAGATCAAGCAGATAGTGATCAACCTTTTGACAAATGCAGTAAAATATACAGAAATTGGAGGTTTTACCCTTATTTTCAAGGTTCTTGAGAAAAAAGATGATAATGTTAAACTCAGGATCTCCGTAAAGGATACAGGTATCGGAGTAAAGGAGGAAGAAGTAGATAATCTCTTCAGCGCTTATGAAAGGCTGGATGAACAGAGAAACAGCGGAATTCAGGGAACGGGCCTTGGACTTAATATATCAAAACAGTTTGCCGAACTTTTAGGAGGCAGACTCTGGTGTGAAAGTGTATACGGAAAAGGCTCAGAGTTTATACTCGAGATAAGTCAGAGAATTGAAAGTGAAGAATTACTGGGTACATTTAATGAAAATACTGAGAAGGCAAGAGGGCCCTATGTGCCTCAGTTTATAGCTCCGGATGCCGAAGTACTGGTCGTTGATGATACGCCTATGAATCTTACAGTCATCAAGGGACTATTATCTGCTACAAAGATGTTTATCACTACGGCTGAAAGCGGAGAAGAATGTCTTGAAAAAATAAGATTTGGAGATTTTAATGTTGTTCTGTTAGATCATATGATGCCCGGGATGGATGGTATAGAAACAATACACCGGATAAGGGAAAAATATCCTGATCTTCCTGTATATGCACTTACAGCTAATGCTTCTGAAGGTGAAGAATTTTATATATCAAACGGGTTTAACGGTTTTTTAACAAAGCCTGTAGACGGTATAGTACTGGAAAAGGCTATACGTAAATATCTTCCGGATGAAATCGTGATGGAACCCGGGGAGGATGATGCTGTTATGCAGACAGAACTTCCCGAGGAGCTTGACTGGTTGAACGAAACAGAAGGAATATCGGTTCAGCTTGGTATCGATCACAGTGGAGGAGTATCTTCATTTATTAATGCGCTGCATATGTTCAAAGATACAATTGAAGATAACTGTTCACTTTTAGAGAAGGCATATAATGATCATGATATAAGATTATTTACAATAAAAGTGCATGCCTTAAAGACATCTGCAAGGATAATAGGTGCAGATGAACTTTCGGAATTATCTAAGGAAATGGAGGATGCAGGTAATAAGGATGATCTTTATTTCATCGAAGATAATATAAAGAAGCTCATTACAGATTATCGTTCATATTCGGAAAAACTTGCCAGACTTGATGAAAATGAAGAAGAAGATGAAAAAGAGGAAATATCTGAAAATGAGCTTTCAGAGGCTTATTCTGCATTAAAGGATTTGGTGGATACAATGGATTATGACGGAGTGGAAATGGTAATAAACCAGGTAAAAGAATATAAGCTCCCTCCAAAGGATGCTGAAGTCTTTGAAAAATTTGAAAAAGCATTAAAAAAGTTTGACTGGGATGAAATGGAGAAGCTTATATGAGCGTGAATCAGACTTTAATTGAAATTTTAATTAAACATCAGTTAAATATTATGCTTTCCATGGGAAGTATCTGCTTTATAACTGCAATTTTTGTCTATTTCACAACATCTCTGTCCAAAGAAAGAAAAAAAGCATTGATGCTTGTGGAGATTTTTTCAATGCTGCTCCTTCTATGTGACAGAATGGCGTATATTTACAGAGGTGATGTATCGGAAAAAGGGTATTGGATGGTCAGGATAAGCAATTTTATGGTTTATCTCATGTCTCTTTCGAATCTGTATGGTTTTAATAAGTATATATCTGATCTATTTATAAATGAGGGGGGTTTGAAAGAGATACCTAAGAGACTTAGAGTTGCAGAAATCATGTATTTGGCCGGAGTTATTATGTTATTGATCGCGCAATTTACAGGATTCTATTATACTTTTGATGAGACCAATCATTATCGAAGGTCATCTGGTTTCCTTGTGTGTTATATGATACCGCTTATTATAGTTTTTATACAGCTTTCAGCAATTATTCGGTATGGAAAAAAGATCGATAAATATATACGTATCTCATTGTTTATGTTTACGATAATACCACTTATCGCTACGATAGTTCAGATATTTATGTATGGGGTTTCCCTTACAAATATGGCATCGGTGGGTATGTCGGTTATTCTGTATCTTTTTGCGCTTTCTGATCTTAACAGAAGAGTTGACAGAGCTAACCGTATAGAAATAGATTATCTCAAGGAAGAACAAAAGGTAACATATAGGTTGTTTGATCAGGTAGCAAAAGCATTTGTAAATGCGATCGATGCACGAGATGTATATTCACAGGGACATTCACTGCGTGTTGCAAGGTATTCAAGGGAGATAGCAAGAAAACAGGGATTAAGTGAAAAAGAATGTCAAGAAGTATACTATTCTGCGCTTCTTCATGATGTTGGTAAGCTTAGTATACCGGATTCTCTTTTGGAGAAAGAAGAGGATCTTACAGAGGAAGAGAAGGAAATAGTAAGACATAATCCTATCGTAGGTAACCAGATATTATCAGATATAAAAGAGTTTCCATATCTTGCCACAGGCGCACATTATTATAAAGAAAAGTATGATGGTTCTGGATACCCCGAAGGATTAAAGGGTGAAGAAATACCATATATAGCAAGGATAATCTCCGTGGCAGATGCATATGACAGCATGATACAGGGGACCGGATGGAGAAATCCCATGCCAGATATTATGGTCAGAGAGGAGCTTATTAAGGAATCAGGAAAGAAATATGACCCGGATTATGTAGGTATAATGGTGGATCTTATAGATAATGAAAAGGAATTTCTACTGGGTAATCAGGAAACCGGAGAGTTTTCATGGAAAAACGAGATGCAGTGTTTTGAATACAGAACAAGCATTTCAAGGGGGATTAAGATCACTTCAAAAACTGTAAAGATCAGCTTTAAAAGTAAGCCCGAAGGAAAAGGAAAGAAGGAGTTTTCTGTTCCCTCTCTGATCTTTTTTGATTCATTTGATGCCTGTGTACATGATACCGAAAAAACGGTAGAGTTAAACCAGTATTTAGAATACGGAGAGCTCTGGTTTGATGGACATATCGTAAATACTTCTGCCAGAGATATGATAATAAAAGAGTGGGTTGGAGATCTTAACGAAAATACTGAAGAACCAAAGGAAGAAGATAATACAATTTATGAAATTGAGGCTGTTAAGTTCAGAGATCATGTCAGGATAAGGCTTCATAACGGTAATAACCGTTTTGAGGTAACAGCGGCGCTTCCCGATAATTCCAGATGGGCTTATTTAGGTATTACAGGTGAGTATTGTTATATAAGTGATATTGAGATAAATGAGACTGATGAGGAGATAAAAGAAGGGGATATACAGCGAATTAAAGAAGAAATAAGCTATATAGATCATTTGGAGGGTGATATTCCAAATGTTCAGATAGATGGTACCTTTTCCGCTTTTACCGAAGGAGTACCCCTGACAGAAGATATGAGGATATCATTCCATACAATGAGTCTTCCTACGGCAAATCTTGTATGGCATTGTCCATATATTTTGCTGTACAGTTCAAAAGATGGTAAGATAAATGGTCCGGATTATGAAAAACTTGCGCTGTTCAGTCTTAACGGCGAATCCAAGAATAATGATACTGCACAGAACAAATTTGAGACAGATATTTCAGAAAATTTTGAGGGATGGGATAGCTGGAAGATAAAGAATAAAAAAGGCTTTAACTGTACGGTCTTATTTTCCAGATCAGGAAATAAAATTAATGTTTCCAGTCAGAATTTTGGTGTATCCATTCATAACATAACAACATTAAATAATCGCAAAAAGATGGTTTATGTGGCTCTTACAGGAGAACAGTGTGCGATCACGAATATAATGGTAATGTAACTTGTTTAAGCATTTTTTTAAAGAGTTCTTGTCTTTCTGTAACTGCGGGGAGACATGCCGTATTTTTTCTGGAAACAGTCTTTAAAATAATTGCTGCTGTTATAGCCGCAGTTTATTGCGATCTTTGTTATCGAATCATCTGTAGTAAGAAGCATCTGCCCTGCCTGTCGTAATCGAATATAATTGATGTATTCCTTAAAAGTGGAACCGGTTTCAGATTTGAATTTCCTGGAAAAATATGAAGGACAAAGATTAAAACGAGCAGCTGTTTCCTCAAGCGTAAGCGGCTGGTTATAATTAAGCGCTATATAATTAATCGCCTGCTCTATGTCAGCACTTATCTCATTTGATTCTCTTTCGTTTTCATGTACAAATATACCTCCACGCATGAGCATTACCAGCATTTCCATTGTATAAAGCATCATGAGATCCGATGAATAGTTATCAGGTGTTGAGTTTTCCCTGAGCATTTTTTCGAAAATAGCTTCAAGTCGTGTTTTGAGGGATTTGCCAAGAACCACCTTAGAGGTAGAGTTTAAGGTATCCCTGATCTCGGGAAATGAATTTAGGAAACCAGCAGGTAGTTTTTTCGTTGAACAGGCTATAACTATACGTTCGCAGCTTGTCTGGCCTTCGTAGTAGGTTGAATGCGGTTCTCCGGTACTTACTATGAACATATCTCCGGAATTCAAATGATACTTCATTTTATTTACACAGTAGGTGCATGAGCCACTTTTAAGATAGTATATTTCACAATAGTTGTGTGAGTGTTCATAATTCATTTCAAATGCAGGGTTACGTATCTTAGTATCTATGTACAGATTTCCATCGCTGTATTCTTTACTCATAAAATCCTCCTGAAAATATTAACCAATAAATCATTTCGATTTACCATTAAAACAATAAATATAGACAAAAGAAATAGATATTTAATGATATTATAACACTAAAAAGTCAAAAAATATGTAATATTTCAAAAATAATACAAATATTTTGGTATTTATGTAAGCGATTACATGATATACATAATTTATCTTAGATGAATGCATTTTATACTTCATGCGCAAAGTATAGCTTTATCAGGGTTGATATTCTGAAAGGTCCGCAGAATATCATATTCATATGATCATGAAAGGGAAAGGAGCAATCAGATTAATGAAAAAGAGATTTTTGGCAACAATTCTTACTGCTGCAATGGCATTATCATTGACAGCATGTGCAGGAACAACGGCAGAGGCACCTGCAGCTGCAGAGCCTGCTGCAAAGGAAGCTGAGGCAGAAACATCTGAAGCTGAAGCAGAAGAGGTGACTGAAGAAACGGAAGAAACAGAAGCAGCTACCGAGGGAGAACCTATTACGTTAAGAATGGCATGGTGGGGTTCACAGACAAGACACGATATAACAGTAGAAGTTATTGAGATGTATGAAAAAGAAAATCCCAATGTAAATATTGAGTATGAATTTTATGATTTTGACAGTTATTTTACAAAACTTAAGACTTTAGTAGCATCTGATCAGGTATGGGATATCTTCCAACTTGGAGGAAATTTCCCCGAATATCTGGATAAGATTTATTATATGAATGAGTTTATTGACAGCGGAGTAGTTGATACTTCTGGAATATCTGATGCATATCTTAAGATCACACAGGATACAGAGGGAAATCAGATAGGTCTTTCAAACGGACTTAATACATATGGTATAGCTTATGATGTTGATATGTTTAAAGAAGCAGGAGTTCCTCTTCCTACTGATGACTGGACATGGGATGATTTTGAAGCAGCTGCCCTAAAGATAAGTGAACATACAGGTAACTTTGGTTCATCAGGATTTACCTCCAGTGAATTCATAGCAGGATGTTCTACTTATATTGCACAGCAGGGTGAAGTAGGAGAATATGGCTTCTTTAATATAGATCTTGACGGAATGGGCTTTGAAGATCCTCAGATGCTCACACCTTATATAGAGATGAGGGCAAATCTTATTTCTTCAGGTGCATCACCGGATGCAGGTGCTGAAATGGAAATAACTGATATAGAGAACGATTTCCTTGTAACAGGTGAAGCAGCAATGACATGGGTAGCTGTTAATCAGTTCCCCACAATATATGATATTTGTGCAGAAGAAGGACGTACACTTGCACTTGCAACAGTGCCCCGCATAAAGAATGACGGACCTTCCGGAACAGTAATACAGTCTTCACAGATGCTTTGTGTATCTCAGGACAGCCAGTATAAAGAAGAAGCAGCTAAGTTCATAAGCTGGTTCCAGAACAGTGTTGATTGTAATAATGTACTTAAGGGAGAGAGAGGAATCCCCATCAATGATGCGGTTCGTGAAGCTCTTGAAGCAGAAGCAACCGACGGACAGAAGGCAATGTATGATTATGTTACTCTGGTAGGTACTTTTGAAACACCTGAGAAGATCAATGTTTTAAGTCCCGCCGGACAGGATGAGGTTGTAGATAATTACCGTAATTACATACAACAGGTAGTTGCCGGAGATATAACAGCGGCAGAGGCGGCAGATAAAACCTATGCTGATGCTCAAAACCTTTTTGAGTAAGCAGTAAAAATATATTTTTTAACTAGGTCGGGGTATTTCCCCGACTTAGTTAAACACTCCGCTTATGATGATTAATATTTATGGAGGCTTGCCATCATGTCTGAAAAGACCGAAAGGACATCAGGATTTTCAAAATTTATAAATAATAATAATACGGTGGGATATATTTTTGCTTTTCCATTTATCTTTGGATTTATCTGCTTTTCATTGATCCCTATAGTTACTTCGTTTTATTATTCATTTACAGATTATTCCATGGGTAGTAAGAGCGTGACTTATGTCGGGTTTAAAAATTTCATCCAGCTATTTTCGGATGATGTTTTTATAAAATCGCTGGGAGTAACACTTAAGTATGTACTTCTGTCAGTACCTCTTAAGCTCGCTTTTGCCCTGCTTGTTGCCTATGTTCTTACAAGAAAGAGTGGCATGGTTACTCTTTACAGATCCCTGTATTATGTACCATCACTTGTCGGTGGAAGTGTTGCCGTTGCACTTGTCTGGAAGCAGTTATTTGCCAGGAAAGGATTGATAAATGTAGTTTTGGCTGATATGGGTCTTAAGACTGTTAACTGGTTTGGAGATCAAAAGCTGGCGTTGTATCCTCTTATCCTAATGACAGTGTGGCAGTTCGGATCATCAATGATCATATTTGCAGCGGGACTGAAGGAAATTCCCACTACATATTATGAAGCGGCAAGGATAGATGGAGCTAACGGAAGACAGACCTTTACAAATATCACGCTTCCATGTTTATCTCCCATAATCCTTTATAATTTGGTAATGCAGACTATTCAGGCATTTATGTCATTTACACAGGCCTTTGTCATCACACAGGGAGGGCCGAACAACGGTACACTTTTATATGCACTTAACGTCTATAATCAGGCATTTAAATATAATCATATGGGATATGCCTGTGCAATGAGCTGGTTCATGCTGGTTATAATGAGTCTTATCACACTCATAATATTCAAATCCTCCAAGTTCTGGGTATTCCAGGAAGGGGGTGAAGATTGACAATGAAAGTCAAAAATAATTCTAAGAAGGTCATATATCATGTTCTTGTAATAACTTTGGGATTTTTTATGATATATCCTGTTTTGTGGATGATATCGGGATCTTTTAAGGATAATTCTGAAATACTGAGAGGTTCGTTAAGCCTTATCCCCAAGGAATTAAAGCCTGAGAATTATTCTACGGGATGGAAAGGATTTGCTGGTATATCATTTGCAACGTTTTTTTTAAATTCCTTTTTCATAACAGCAATAGCAACACTTGGAACTGTAATAAGTTCATCTCTTGTCGCTTATGCATTTGCAAGGGTAAAGTTTAAGGGTAAGAAGCTTTGGTTTACCTGTATGCTTGCAACCATGATGCTTCCGGGACAGGTTATAATGATACCGTCTTTCCTTATATGGTATAAACTCGGTCTTTCCGACAGTTATGTTCCGCTTATATTACCTCACTTCTGTGGTCAGGCATTTTTTATCTATCAGATGATGCAGTTTATGAAGGGAATACCAAGAGAACTTGATGAGGCGGCAACTATTGACGGGTGTAGTAAATACACGATTTATACAAATATCATTTTGCCGCTTTTAAAGCCATCACTTGTAACTACTGTTATAATTCAGTTCTATTGGAAATGGGATGACTATATGGGGCCGTTACTTTACTTAAGCAAACCCGAATCTTATACTGCATCGCTGGCGATCAAGATGTTTGCTGACTCTGCGTCTAAGACTGATTATGGTGCCATGTTTGCAATGTCGGCACTGTCTCTGATACCTGTATTCCTGATATTCCTTGTCTTTAACAGATATCTTGTAGAGGGAATAGGGACCAGTGGACTAAAGGGATAAAAAAGAATTATCAGGATAAATAGAGGAATAATACTATATGATTGAAAATCCCATACTTCGGGGATTTTGCCCTGATCCAAGCATAATAAACGCAAATGGAATGTATTATATTGCTGTGTCTACTTTTGAATGGTGGCCCGGAGTTAAAATCTTTGAATCTTCGGATCTTAAGAATTATAAACAGATAAGATCACCGCTTCGCAGATATTCTCAGCTCGATCTTACAGGAGATCCTCCATCGGGAGGTGTTTGGGCTCCGTGTCTTAGTTATGACGGAAAAAGGTTTTATCTTGTATATACCGATGTAAAGACAAAAAAAGGCAGATTTTATAATACAAATAATTATGTTGTCTGGACAGATGATATTTATAAGGATTGGTCAGATCCCTTATATTTGAATAGTATGGGTTTTGATCCGTCACTGTTTCATGATATTGACGGAAAAAAATACCTTGTAAATATGATAAACGGATTTAAGGGGATAACTGTAAGAGAATTAGATCCGGAAAATCTTAAACCTCTGGGAGATTACGTTAAGGTTTATTCGGGTTCAGGTATAGGTTTCCTTGAGGGGCCTCATCTTTATCACATAGGAGATTATTATTATCTGATAGCTGCAGAGGGCGGAACAGGCTATGATCATTGTGTTACTATGGCAAGATCAGATAATGTTTATGGTCCATATGAAACCTGTCCTGGTAATCCGTTTTTAACCTCTGATATATCAGGTGCTTTGCAAAAATGCGGACATGCGGACATTGTAAGGGCTGATAATGGTTTTTATTATCTTGTTCATCTGTGTGCAAGAAGAACAGAAGGTGCAAAGGGATGTATTCTGGGCAGGGAAACCGCCATTCAGGAAATCTTTTTAGGTGAAGACGGATTCTTTTTTCCGGCAAATAAGGATGGCTACTGTCTTAGCCGGATTAATGAACCTAAAGGACTTAAGGAGTATACAGAAAGCGATCCTCAGGATTTCTGTGATAATTTTACTGATAAAACGATAAACGTAAGATATTCTTCATTAAGAAGAAGATATGATGAATTTGCGCATATAGAAAATAATATGCTTATGCTCAGGGGGCAGGAATCTCTTAATTCTCTGCACAGTGTGTCACTTCTTGCTGTTCGTCAAAAGGAACATGCATGCTCTGCGGTCACAAAAATGTATTTTAATCCGATCGTTCAGGAAGAGTTTGCGGGATTAACGTATATTTACGATAATCTGAATTTTTACATTTTTGGAAAAACGGCAGACGGGGATGGAAATTCTGTCCTTACCATATTAAAAAGTGACCGGGGAGAGATAACCGATCTTATCAATCCCATAAAGGTGTCATTAGAGGCACCGATAGAACTAAAGATAGAAACAGACGGAACGGATATATATTTTGAATATCGGGAAAATGAAAAATGGATATGTATTGATGTAAAGGGAAGCACTCAGATACTTACAGATGAATACTGCAGAGGCTTTACCGGAGCGCACTTCGGTATGTATGTACATGATATGCTTGAAAAAAAAGCATGTGCCGGATTTGAGTTTTTTGAGATAAATCATCGGTTTTCACGATGATGAATTAAAGAATGGGGGTTAATGTGAATAAGGATTCACATGTGATATTTGATATATCTGATACAAAACTTAAACATTTATATGATGAAGCTGAAAGGAAATGTCTTGATAATATCAGGGATTTTGCCGGAAAAAAAGTTCTTGTCGAGGGTGGGGGCTATGAAAAGATATGGCTTGAAACCCAGCCTATGGGCGGAGAAATGTATGCCAAGAGGAATATCGAAGTAGGACTGAACAATCAGCTTATGTTTATGGAAAATATAAGGGAGGATGGAAGACTTCCCGGTTCCATTGCTCTTATAGATAATAAAGTCGTGCCTCAGTATAATAAATTTCAGGGCTTTTGTTTTCCTAAACCGGCCCTTAACATGTATTATATCGCGGAACTTGATAAAGATTATCTGGAACTGTTATATTCGACCCTTGAGAGATTTGATAATTATCTCTGGTCTGTACGCGATTCCGACGGGGATGGATGCCTAGAAACGTGGTGTAAATATGATACCGGGGAGGATAACGCTATGCGTTATATGGATGCACCCGACGGTTGGGAAGAAGAATATCCACCCAAAGGATGTCGCGTTGTTCCAATGGCTTCGATCGATGTCATGAGCTATTCCTATTCTGCCCGTGAGACACTGGAAAAGGTTTCAAGACTGCTTGGCAGGGACGAGGACATTTCATACTGGTCTCTTAGATCAAAGGAAATAAAAAGAAAGATAAGAGAATATCTATGGAGTGAAGAAGATTCGACTTGTTATGACAGAGATAAGAACCATTTCAGGATGCCGATACTATATCATAATACATTGCGGGCAATGTACTGGAACAGTATAGATAATGATATGGCAGAGAAATTTGTCGACAGACATCTTTTAAATCCTAATGAGTTTTGGACTAAAATGCCTTTACCGTCTGTTTCGGTAAGTGATTCGATGTTTCGAAATATATCTGCAAATAACTGGAGCGGCCAATGCGAGATGCTGACATATCAGCGTGCGATAAGGGCACTTGAAAATTATGGTTATGACCATCTTGTAATAGAGCTTGGCAAAATACTGTTTGAGGCTCTTAAGGAGGACTGTGTATTTGTCCAGCAGTTTGATCCTTTTAGTGCCAGGCCCTCAATGTTTTCAGAGGATGGAACAAAGATAGACGGCTACGGTCCGGCCATGCTTTCTGTTCTTGAATATGTATCCAGGGTATATGGAGTTCACAGAGAGGGTGACGAGTTATACTGGGGTTGCAGAACCGGAGTAGAGAGTGTATATGAACAGCATCTTAACGGTCATATATATAGGATTGAAAATTCAAAAACAGGATCAAGAGGAATGATAGATTTTCGTGAGATATTTAATACAAAAGCAGATGTCAAACTGATCACAGACATAAACGGTGAGGTAATAAAGGTTATAGAGTTGTATTAATTTCTTTTTTTTCTCCTATTTGGCCACCCTTATAAAAGGGTGGTCTTTCTATGTACAAGCATTCCACTGAACATTGATTTTTTGGGTGCTTCCCTTCCGGAAAGTACATCAAGGCAGATACTTACAAGATTTTTACACATGGATTCAAGTCTGTTATCAACACTTGATATCTCCGGTTCACAACAGACTGTAAAGATTGAATTGTTATACCCCATAATGGAGAGTTCATCAGGTATGGAAATGCTGTTTCTTAGAGCATACTTTACAGCGCCGATAGCTAAGAGATCATCCAGTGTAAGAATTGCATCAAAATTAAGACCACTTCTGCGCAGGGAAGTCACAAAATTGCATACACCGTTTATATCTCTTGAAGAACCTTCAAAAAACTGAAGATATCTCTCATCGCAGGACATTCTTCTTAGTTCAAACGCTTTTCTGTATCCGGCAACCTTACGAACTGCCGAGTAGGTGCGTGAATTGTAGAGATAAAGAATATCACGTCTTCCATTATCAATAAGAAAAAGGGCTGCATCTCTTGTGGCTATACTGTCATCACATAGTACACAGTGTATGTTTGGGTGGTCGAGGCAGGCATTTAAGATCATAACCGGAACAATATCGGCAGCATCATATATATATTTGTTATTTTTATCATTATTATCATCGATAAATGCTGAACCGGCAAAGATTATGCAGTCTACATGCTGAGCCAGAAGCATTGAAAGGGATTCTTCCTTGCCTTTGCGATCAAAACCTGTACAGGTAAGTATTGTATGATATCCGTTTTCTCGTAATTCTCCTTCAATACAATACACAGCTTTGGCAATATAAAGATCAGAGGAATCCACACACATTATACCAACGGAATTCATTGTGTTAAGCCCTAATCCTCTTGCAAAGGCATTGGGGGTATAGCCGTTTTTTTCAATGACATTAAGTACTTTATCTCTTGTTGAAGGTTTAACATTATCTGCACCGTTTATAACCCGTGAAACAGTTGCTGTAGAGACCCCGGCCAGTTTCGAAATGTCGTATATATTCATATGATTTCCTTTTTGTATTTTCCAAACCCAAAATGTAAGCGATTACATTCTATAATATAATATATTAAATCACAACCCCGAAATATAATCTTTTTTATAAAAGGCAATTGCAAGAGCAAGCATTGTCGAGGCTTCCAAATACGTGACATATTTAATGATATTATGTATAATCATTTTTATAAAAAATATATGTTATAGAATATTAATAATTAAAATATCATTTATGTGGTATAATACAAAGAAATGTCCTTTCCATAATACAAAATAGGGGATTTAACACTATTATTAGTGAAAACAGAGATTTGCAGCTATATAAACGCGCGATTGACTATGGCAGTCAACCAAATCCGGAAATAGATTATTATGAGTGATAATTCGGCTGTAAAGCCAGTGAAGATAAAAGAATATAACTGGAAAGATGTTAATCCCCTTATAGTGGGTATGGAATCTTTATTTGATCTGGTACGTCTTGTGGATCCCCAGGAGTGTCGGGAAATATCCGTTAATAACGACAATGGAATGATTTCCTATGGAAATAAATGTTATTCAGTATGGAATGCCGATCATAGATGCAGTAATTGTACAAGTCTTTTAGCATGCAGGACTCTTAAGAAAAAAGATCGTTTAGAATTCTTCGATGGAAATAAATACCAGATACAATCAGTTCCGCTTATTATTAATCTTGCTGATGGAACCAGATATAGCTGTAATATGGAAATGATAAATATTGCGCCTGTTTCTGATGATCCTCAAAATATGGGCAATGATAAAGACAGTATAGAAACAGCCGGTTACCTTTCAACACATGATACTCTTACAGGAGTATTAAACGGAGATGGTTTCTGTCAGACGGCAAGAGAATTGATGAGCTTTTATCCTGATGAGAACTGGCTTATAATATCTGTGGATATTCAAAATTTTAAGCTTGTTAACAGCCTTTTTGGTATCGAAAAGGGTGATGAGATATTAGTTGAGGCAGGTGCTGTTTTTTCTGAACTTAGCGGTAGAAAGGGATGTACAGGCAGGTTTGGCGGAGACAGGTTTGCAATTCTTATTCCTTATAGAGCTGATATAGAGGAAATTCTTATCGAAGGTATCAAAAAGATCAAGAGTCTGATCGATGGTGCTACATACAGATTAACTCTTCATGCAGGAATATATCAGGTAAATACCCAGGATCTGGCCATATCTATTATGTTTGATCGTGCTCATATGGCTTTACAGACTATCCGTACAAACAGGGAAAAGGTGATCGCCTGGTTTGATGAATCAATGCTTCAAAATGCTCTTCACGAGCAGGAGGTTATAAGTAATTTTGAGGACAATCTGCGCAGTGGTCAGTTTGTGATATATTTACAGCCTCAGATCAATCTGGATAACAGGATAATTGGTGCAGAATGCCTAGTCAGATGGATACTTCCCGACGGTCAGATGGTTCCACCCTATGAATTTATTGGAATTCTTGAAAAATCCGATCTTATTGCCTCTCTCGACCGGTATGTATGGGAGTTGGCAATTGAACAGCTTGATTCATGGAAAGATAGTGAATTTGCCGATCTTTATCTTTCAATAAATGTATCGCCTTTGGATTTTTATCATATAAATATCGCTTCAACTATTATTGATCTCTGTGATAAATATAATGTTCCATATGAAAAACTTCACGTTGAAATAACCGAAACAGCAGTTGCGGATGAAACGCTTGATAACAATGAGATCATTGAATATATGCAGAACAAAGGATTTACCATAGAAATAGATGATTTTGGAAAAGGCTCGTCTTCTCTTAGCCTCTTAAAGGATCTTAGATCAGATGTACTTAAGATAGACATGGGATTTTTAAGAAAAACCAGGAATAACGAAAGAGGAACGATAATACTAAGTTCAGTAATAGATATGGCAAAAAATCTTGGAATGGGTGTGATTACAGAGGGTGTCGAGACCAAAATACAGTTGGACTCACTTGTAAACTTAGGATGTACTGTATTTCAGGGATATTACTTTTCAAAGCCCGTACCTGTGAAGGATTTTGAAAAAATGGTCAGAGATAATAAAATGGCTGATAATAAGCAGAAACAGATCTGACTGTCTTTCCGGTCATTAATATTGATCGGAGCATGATTCAGGGAACATATTATTTGATATATATGTTTTATTTTTAAGGAGGGAGACAAAACAATGGAAGCAAAGGAAATCAGGAAACCAAAGATGGTCATTAAGAGAGATGCCTTTTTGGAAAAGGGCTATAATCTTATGTCTAAAAATACTATCGATACGGTTTCAATGCAGGAGGTCGCTGATGCCAGCGGCTATGGAGTTGCTACGCTATACAGGTATTTTGGTGCGAAACCTGTTCTTGTAGTAGCTATCGCAAGGTGGAAATGGATGGAGTATGCACAGATCAACCAAAAGAGCAGAAAGAATAAGAAATTTGACAACATGACAGCCGCTCAGATTTACGAATTCTTTCTTGATTCATTTTTGGAATTGTATAAATCCCATAAAGATCTGTTGAGATTCAACCAGAATTTTAACATTTACATCCAATCTGAATCAATCGGATCAGAGGTAATAAAGCCTTATACGGATGTAATTGAAAAGCTTGCCGAGAATTTTCGGATCATCAACCAAAAGGCAAAGAAAGACGGTACCATGAGAACAGATGTCTCGGGGCAGGAGATATTCTCAACATCATTACATATCATGCTCGCAGCTGTGACCCGTTATGCGGTTGGCCTTGTTTACAGACCCCAAAAGGGATTTGATCCTGTTAAGGAGCTGATGACCCTTAAGGAAATGCTTATGGACAGATACAGCATAAAAAAATGATGAAGTAAAATAATAACGTGATACGATAAAAAACCCTTAAGCGAATCACAGTAATGTGAGGAGCAGCTTAAGGGTTTTTGTGTTATTAATGTATCCTTATCTTCGTGATGTATCCTTATCTTCGTGGAACACTTTTTATATTTTCAAAGGAAATATTTTCACAGTGTTCCATATGGATACTGTCAGTGCCCTCAGCGGGATTTTCCATTTCGATATCTTTAAATGTTATATTTTTTACCTCGTGTCCGGGAATATCAAATCCGCAAAGAAGTATGGAAGGACAGTCATGCCAATCGTTTTTCCCGGCATTATTGTCAAGAAATCTTCCAAGTAAGCGCATTCTTTCAAAATGACAGTTCTCAAAGACCGGTGGTATGGGATAACCTATACCGTCATCATTAAATAAAACCGAATGGATCATAACATGTGAGGCAGTTATATCCTTTACTATAAGGTCACGTACATAACCACCTCTTTTTTTGGTGCCTTTTATTTCTATGCCTGACCAGGTGGGACCCATATCACAGTCCCACAGCCTTACATCTTCAACTCCGCCGGACATTTCACTTCCGATACAGAGACCGTGTCCAAAATGACATACACAGTCAAAGACACGTATATGTTTGGAAGGTCTGTTAATTTCGTTACCTTCGGGATTTTTCCCGGATTTTACTGCCACAGAATCATCCTCTGTGAAAAACTGACAGGCATATATAGTTGAATTTGTGGAAGAATCGGGATCCCATCCGTCACCGTTCCAAACACCTTTTGATTCTATTGTACAGTGATCTGTCACTATATTATCCGAATAAATAAAATGAAGGTTCCATGCGGGAGCATAACCAAGCATTAGCCCGTGGATCCATATATTTTTGCAATTACTCATGTTAATGAGCCTTCCCCTTGCCCTGTGAGATATGGTTTCGGGTTTTTCATACTCTTTTATTTTATCACCAAGAGATTCAATAAAATCCTTAAGGCGGATTGCCTCAAGCTTGGCGATTTTCTTTGCGAGTATCCATCCACCACCTATTATACTGCCTTCCCCCCGTATAATAACATTTTCACAGTTATAGCCTGAATTATGATCAAGTTCTCCAAGGTTTATAAGACTTCTGTAACAATCCATCTCATACCCCTCAAATCTGCTGAGAATTTTGGGGAGATAATCCTCGGGTTCCTCGGTCCCCTGTAAAGTACCTTCTTTATCTACATACAGCTCCGTGTCAGAATGCATGTTAAGTGCTCCTGTAAGGAAGGTTCCTTTAGGTATGAATACATAGGAATTTCTGTCACAGTCATCAAGTGCTTTCTGGATAGCCTTAGTATTGAGCGTCTTACCGTCACCCCTTGCGTTATAGGGCGGAAGAGTGATATCGATCTTTTTTTTGCTTTTTTTGGTATGAACAGTAATCATTCCAAGAGAGATGTTTTCGCCCATTGTTATTTCTATTTCCGTGTCTGATTCCGGAGAAAGATCTGAAAGAGAAAAGTGAGTTTTGTTAGTAGAATCGATCTTTATGCCGTCCTTGATTATGTCATAACTGGTTTCCGATGTTGCATTTTCCGGAAGATCCCAAAAAATCTCTGCTTCTGTATCTGTTGCCCTGAAATCCAGTAAAAATTCATGCTTCATATTTAATACTCCTTTTTCTTATATCCTTTGCTATATCAATGAATCTTGAAAGAACTATATATATCTCACCTCTGGAAATATAGTTTCCCTGAGCTGATTCATATCTTTTTTCAATTTCTGTTTCTTCTATAGATATATTTTTTTCAAAATCTATATTGTATTTACCGGATCCGATTGTTTTGGATGTTAGTTCGGGATGATCGGTTCTTGTGTCAATCCCCAGCGCTTTGGCTTTTTTAACGCAATCCTTAATAGATATATCTCTTTTTTCCTTATCCTTTTCAAGAAATCTTATAAGAAAACTGAAAAGTTCCTCATAAGTAAGCGGATCATCGGGCCTGAAATATAGATCGGAATCTGATTTTTTTACTGTCTGTGGGTCTATAAGGTTTTCTTCATGAAGTGTCTGTATATAACCTGAATCCCATTCATCATAATGAATATCTGCATAGTACCCTTTATAGGGACGTTTTCCGCTTATTCGTAAGGCCTTGAACAGGATCATAAGGAGCTGGGCCCTGGGCATTACTGCATAGGGGTGAAGATACATAACGCATGGATCCATAAGACCTCTGTGGAAGGCTTCTTCAAGCTCTTCCTTTGCAGGGTAATTAACAGTGTCGATAAAAGGTAATCCGATTGAAAAGATATCATCTCCGGCCGTCTGCTCAGGAATAATTTTAGTATCTGAATCCGGAGAAAAAAAAGGAGCTGTAAAACCGTTATCTGCAGAGTTTATCAGAATATCAGGATCTTTTGATACTATCTTTCTTATCTCCCTCATGAACAGTGATGAAATAAGGCAGGCACCGTATTCGTTTGTGTGTGTTATGTCGCCTTTCATAAAATAATCCGTGCTTTTATCGCCTATTTCTGTCCATTTGTCAAAAGTCAGTGAATGAAGATTTATAAACGGAATATTAAACTCATTTGCAACTGCTTCTGCCGCCTTTGAATAGTCATAAAGGAGAGAATAGGAAGATCCGTCTTTATTTTTCTGTGGAATTCGGCTGATGGGAGAGCAGATTATTATATCTGCCTTTTTTCCTTTAATATCTGAAATATACCTTCTGAGATTGTCCGCATATCCTTCAAAGGCTTTAAGATTTCGCCTTTTTTGATCATTATGTCCAAATTGGATTATAAAAAGATCCCCCTGTTTTATCCTTTCCAGAATAATGCCATAATGCCCATCATCCTTAAAGCAATTGGAGGTCAGACCGGAATGCGACTGATTACATACGGCAGCCGAATCAATATACATGGGAAGTGTCTGGGCCCATCCGCAACAGGAATCAAATGGATAATAAGGTATACCCGCATTTTGATCCGTAACTGTGGAATCACCGGCAATATAAATAACAGGAACCTCTTTTTTTTCTATCTCAATGGATATTTCCAGATTATCGGTATTATATGCTCCATAATCTCCGGACGACTTGATCAGTCCTTCGCCCGTAAGACTTATAAAAATATCCTTATCATTACACCTTTTATAGGAAAATGCCGGAATATAGGGAGTAACAGCGACGAAAAATGTTCTTGTATAAGCCTTGTCCGGCTCAAGACTTAACATATTGTTAAGAATTGTCCTTCTCATTGAGAAGATTGACAGCTTCTTTACAGGTTCTTTTAATGCAAGGATTTTCAGTTTAATCTGATAGGTACCAAATTCCCGGACGGGGATTTTTATTATAAGAACTTCCCTGTCGGAAACATCGGTTTTTTCTTTGAGATCTCTTCTGAACCATCCTCCGTTTTTTAAAGACCTTTCGGCAAGGGTGAGAGAAGAAGAGGATGCATATCCGGTATCATAGAAACCAAATCCTTTTTCTTCATTATATATATTATCGGAGTATGATCCTTTTAAAATATATTCGTACATAGCAATCACTCTTTGGTTCATAACCTAGGATTAATATCAGGATAAATTATTGTAACCTGCTTAAATATCAACTATAACTGTGTCAAAGGGTTTGATATCATTTATATTAACCATACCATTTTCCGTTGGTATGGATGTACTCTGTAGTGTACGTACATTGTTAATGACCACCATTTTTCCGCTGTTGATAAAGGCAGCACATTCGATATAAGTATTATCAGCAATATAGTTCTGTTTCATCGAAAGACCTTTGGCATAGAGAAGGATATTGAGAAGCATCCTGTTGTTCTCGGGATTAGTCTCAAATGAAGATAAATATATACCCTTACCTTTTCCGAAATTATTGATAGTAAATAGCGGATTATCATCTTTGGATAAAAGTACAGTTGCATTACCGTCTGTAAGATGTACCTTGCATTTTGATGGTACATAGGCTCCTCTTGGGATCAGTCCTTCTATCGTAGAATTTTCAAAAATCCACTTACCATGACATGCTCTTGCGGGTGTATCTTTATCTACACCCAGAACCCCTGACATTTTGAACATGGTGTCAAATCCTTCTACTGATGATGGTTCATTAATTCCTAAGAAAATTCCGCCGTTATATACCCAGGAATTTAGTATTTCTTCGATTATGGGATCGTTCCAGTTTTCGCCGCCGCTCCATGCTGTATTAGCTGCTCCGGCATTAATTATCACGTCAATTTCGCTAAGATCATTTTTCTTAATATCATCAAAACTTATAAAGCTGACATCAACCGGAAGACCGGAGAGAGCTTCATTTACATGTATAAGATCATGCATATAAGTTTCGTGGAAGTGGCCGCTTAGGGTCCAGCTCCTTAAACTTCCCCAGCTGTGAAGTACGGCAACTTTTATAGGAAGCGATTCTGGTGTACCGTTTTCGTGAAGTGATTTAATCATCCGGAATTCATCAGAGATCTTAGCAATATAATCAACAAAATCAGGGAAGTTTTCTACAAGATGGAGGTATCCTCCAAGCCCGATTCTGTCTATTTTAGCCCTGAGCAAGGCTCTTCTTGTAGAAACCCAGTATTTTCTTGCGTCCGCTGTCGGATCCCCGCCCTCTGAGAAAGTGGGAAGTCCTCCTAATCCGACGGGGAAAAGGTAAGGATGAAATCTAAGTTCATGTGTTTCAACACATGCGCCCTGACAAAGCCTTACTTCAAAACCCGAAAATACGCATTTTATCAGTCCGTCAAAATTAAATTCTTTAAAATGCTTTGAATATGGCTCTACCCCTACCCAGCTGTCATCATAAAAAACATAGGCTTTTTTCCCGTATTTATGTACGATGTTTACAAGTTTTTTACCAAAAGAAACTACGAATTGATTTACAAATTCCATATAATCTTTCTGTGTTTTCACCGGAGGAGTATGAGTAACGTGAAGAGCCCCTTTATTGATGAAATCTTCCGAAGTAAGCTTATAGCCGCAGTTCTCCGCAAAGGCATCAAGCATACGAGGACTCACGGTGAAATCGTAAGATCCCCAGTCTGTAAAAAGGTTTCTGTTTCTTTCGCTCTTTCCCCAGATCCATACAAAGTTATAAAACATAGAGGTAAAGCGAACAACATTTGTACGTGGATGAGTTTCACACCAGTTTGTAAGCCAGTCGATCATGTATTCCTGAACGGCCGGATATATCGGATCTATCTGCATCAGATGCTCTTTATTCCAATTGTTTGTTATATGATTATACATGGAGATCTCTTCCCAGATCCTGTACGCAAGAAAACTTACAGTATATCTGTGAAAAGGAATGGCATTCGTTATAATGACATTTTGAGCTTCTTTTTCGTAGGTCCATAAACTACCCATTACTTCATGCCCTGTTGTTCTGTCAAAAACCTGCCAGTATTTCATGGAGTCAGGGCTGTCATTTACCCGAAACTGTTCCTCAAAAAAGTCATCCATAAGATGTATGGTCAGGAAAGTATCTCCTGCAACCTTGGGATTTGTCATAAGGAAAGTCTGCTGAAGCTTGTCAGTATTCTTCTTCGCCCATTCATTATGGTCTCTTATTATACAGATAGTGGAATATATTCCGTAATCTGAATCAAGGATCTCATCAGAAAGAACCGTTCCGTCTGAATCCCTGATGACATCGGCTCCCCATTTTTCCGCAAGTTTAAGTGTGAGCTCCTCATATCCGGATTCCCCGGGAAGAGTAAAACCGCCTTTTGTATGCTTTATAGAATCTGCCATTTCAATAACCCCCAAAATACATTCTTAATTTAAAAATAGATAATTATAAAGCTTCCGTTGTAAATAAGTTATTAATCTTAAACCGATCAGAGTGCTCCGTCGCTCCTGACCTTATCATAGTTTAAAATACCTGAGAAAAAGGCAAGAGCAAGTCCCTGTCCCCATCCCTGTATCCAGTCTCTTGAAATGTTACGGTATCCTTCCCTGTCCTTCATTACTGCCGTACCACCTGAAACATTAAGAACCCTTCCGTCAGGAGAGACATTCTTAAGAATTCCTGATACGGATTTGTTTATATATTTAATATGTAAAGGATTACCTTTATTGATCATAGCTGCAGCGATACCACATGAAGCGGAAATCTCCTCATAGGATTCCTCATCATTTAGTATTGTTCTGAAAAGGCCATCTGGCGTCTGAAGGAGCTTGATGGATGCAAGCTGTTCATTAAGAGAGCCCACAACATCAAGAAATTTGGGATAAAGGTAGCATTCAGGCAAAACTCTGCCTACTTCTGACATGGTATAAGCTGCCCATGCATTTGCTCTTCCCCAAAAGAACCCGGACATGTGATCTTTTGTTATATTGTTATAACCGTGATAGAAAAGACCTGTTGAAGGATCCTGAAGATATTTTATGTGCCAGTAATATTGATTAAGGGCATCATCTATAAGTTTTTCATCTTTTAACATAACCCCGGCCCTTAGAAGAAAAAAGGCTGCCATAAAGAGCGTATCTGCCCAGCATTGCTCAGGAAAATCGTTGTTTACTGAAACAGTATGCTGCAGAACATTATCTGCAAATCGTAAGGCTTCATTTTCAAGATAATCTATCTTTTTCTTTGCTATATCCAGATATTTCTCATCGTTTGAATACTCATACAGAGAAAGCATCGCATGTCCCATGGCGCAGGTATTAACTGTAAAAGAAGGAAGACCGAGTTCTATATATTCATCTACTCTTTCCTTTAGAGCTTCTATATATTCTTTTTTTCCTGTTGCATTATATGCCTCACATACACCATAATAAGCCACACCACCCGGCCAGTCCCAGGTAAGATCCATTCGCATTGTACGTTTAACTATATTATCTATTGCATTTTCAACTTCTGTTTTGTCATAAATCAGATTGGCCATAATCAATACTCCTTCCAGCATAGTATTATCAATTTAGCTGAATTATATTGATTTTTGGTCGAAAAGTCTATTCATGTAGATTAAAAAAATGTGCAAATTCAACTATTTACATATAAAATTGTTTCATATACAATTTAGCTTATCCAAAATCTGTTTTTATATCTGAAAAAAGCTCAGGATATAAAGATAAGGTGAGGATATTTTGAGGAAAAGGAGAAATGTGGATATGTCACGGCCCAGAAAAACAATGATAGAATACAGGAATTATGAGCTGCCGCTCAACTTCCCGGTCTTGGTCCTTACAGGCGAAGAATGGTACATATCTGAAGTAAGATCCGGAAAACTCCACTTTCATAATTGTTTGGAAATCGGAATATGTCACAGTGACAACGGTTTTTTGGAGTTTGGTGAGGAAAAAGTACCCTTTAAAGAAGGAGATGTCACGGTAATTTCACGAAATGTACCCCATACAACCTACAGTGCAAAGGGAAAGAGCAGCCTGTGGTCCTATATTTATATAAATCCCGATGCACTTCTGAAAGGATTATACGGAGGGGCTTCTCCCTACAGTGAACTGTATTCTGACATGATCCAGAATGTACAGCTTGTTCTTTCAAGAGAAAAAAACAGCGATATATATTATATAGTAAAACAGATATTAAGAGAGATGGTCGAAAAAGAAATGAATTATCAGATAAGTGTAAAAGGCCTGTTTCTTGCGCTTTTCATGAAGCTTTTGAGAGTTTATTCAGAGATCCGTAACAAAAAAACACCGGATGAGCAATCACATGAGAATGCTATTGTTATTGCGCCTGCTCTTGAATATATAAGAGAAAACTACATGACCGAATTCGGTATTGAAGACCTTTCTAATATGTGCCATCTGAGTCAGACTCATTTCAGAAGGATATTCAATGAAATAATGAATACAAGCCCCCTGGATTATCTGAATACTATAAGGATACTTCAGGCCTGTATTCTTCTCAGAACGACAGAGGATTCGATCCTTTCGGTATCTGAACAGGTCGGATTCAGGTCTGTATCAAGCTTTAACAGACATTTTTCCGACAAAATGGGATCTCAGCCAAGCGAATGGAGAAAGCGTATGGTGAAAATAGACAATGCATCGATCATGAAATATACAGGATGGACCAGAGCGGAAAAACTCAGTGAGAGCACCTGATAACTTAAACGATTACTGTGAAATATTCACAAATAATAGGCATGATTATTATTAAAAATAAACATAATTTATGATTTGCTTGAAAATAAATGGTCGAATATGCATATTATTTTCGACTAAGTGAATAGATATGAAAAAACATTTAATCTAATATTTAGCCATAAGAACAGGAAGGAATCCAAAAATATGAAAGCTACAGTTAAAACTAAAACAAGTTGGAAACAGGCTTTAAAAAGAGATTGGCAGTTATATTTACTGCTTCTTATACCGCTCATTATGGTAATCATATTCAGTTTCGGTGCATATCCCGGACTTAGAATGGCGTTTATGGATTATAAGCCGGCAAAAGGATATGCAGGTAGTAAGTGGGTCGGATGGGACACCTTCCGAAAAGTGTTTAAAGATGCAGACTTCAAAAGAGCGCTTAGAAATTCACTTGTATTTAATGTGCTGGATCTTCTTATAGGATTTCCTATGCCGATAATCCTTGCTCTTATTTTAAATGAGCTCAGATTTAAAAGATTCAAGAAAGTCTCACAGACGATTCTATATCTGCCACACTTCCTTTCATGGGCGATCATAGGCAGTGTCGCACTTACAATGTTTAAGCCTACCAGCGGACTTGTAAATATAGCACTTATGAATCTTGGGATAATAGATGAAGGGATTCCTTTTTTAAATGAAAAATGGCATTGGGCCATCACGTATCTGCTTATAGGTGTCTGGCAGTCAATGGGATGGGGAACTATCTTATATCTGGCCGCTATAACAGGTATAAGCGGAGAACAGTATGAAGCCTCTATGATTGATGGGGCAAATCGATGGCAGAGGATCATATATATAACCTTACCCGGTATTAAAAGTACTATTGTTACTCTTCTTATCATGAATCTTGGAAGGGTAATGGGAAGTAATCTTGAGAGACTTACAGCTCTTGGCAATACACAGGTTAAGGAATTCCAGTATCAGCTGGCCGTATATATTTATAATAAAGGTATAGGAAACAATAAGTTCAGTATGGCCACGGCAGTAGGTCTGTTCCAGTCTGTAATAGGTGTGATACTGGTTCTTATATCAGACAGAATTGCCAAGAAGCTTGGCGAAGACGGACTTCTGTAGGAGGGACTGAAAGATGGCTAATACAACTGATGTAAAAAAGAAAACAGAAGAAAACTTTTCATCCGGCGGAGCTAATGCTGTCAATAAGTTCAAGATAAGTGATGCCCTTATGATCCTTGTTATTGTAATTCTTTGCGCAACCTGCGTATTCCCTTTTATACATGTTGCTGCAAAATCAATTTCAGGAAATACGGCTGTAATGTCAAAATCCGTATATTTCTGGCCTAAGGACATTACCTTTGATGCATTTAAGCAGGTTTTTGCGGACGAGTCCATGACATATTCAATGCTCTTTTCCGTAGTTGTAACTCTGGTATTTACGATACTTGGAATGATAGTATGTACATGTGCGGCTTATCCCCTTTCCAAGAAGAGACTTAAGGGCAGGAGTACATTATCCTTTATTCTAATGGTTCCCATGTACTTCACCGCCGGTATCATACCTCAGTACATATTATATTATCAGTTACACATACTTGATACTTTTTGGGTTCTGATACTTCCGCTCATTTATTCGCCATACAACATGCTTATAATGAAAAACTTTTTCCAGAGTACTATTCCGGATAGTTTGGAGGAATCGGCATTTTTGGATGGAGCTACAAATATACAGATACTCTGGAAGATCGTGCTTCCGCTTTCTAAGCCTATAATAGCCACATTATCTTTATTCTATGCTGTGGGAAGGTGGAACGCATATGCTGATAATATGTACTATACAAGATCATCGGAATTAAAGCTTATACAGTACAAGCTCTATCAGCTTGTTGCATCAGCTACCGAGGCGCAGAATGCTTCTCTTGCAGATACGGGTGGAGTTGTTCAGACTACTCCTGAAGTGCTTCAGGCAGCATGTATAATGTTTGTTACAGTGCCTATCATAATAATCTACCCCTTCCTTCAGAAGTATTTTGTTAAGGGTACAATGGTAGGTGCGGTAAAAGGCTAAAGCTGATCCATATACGTAATACAAAGCTGATAATTATAAAAGTAACCCGTTTGGGTTAGCTATATAAAGTTTATAAGTAAAAAAAGGAGGAACAAAATGAAGAAGAAATTAATAAGTGCATTACTTGCAGCAAGCATGGTAATTGGACTTACAGCCTGCGGCGGAGCAGGAGCAGCAGCACCTGCAGAAACCGGAAGCGAAGCAGCAGAAGAGACAGCTGAGGAACCTGCAGAAGAAGCAACCGAAGAAACAGCTGAAGCACCCGCAGAAGCCGGAGCATGGGAGCCATTTGCAGATGAAGTAACATTAAGAATTGCTGTTTACGACAGAGGAGATAACGGAAACGGATGCTCAGATGTTGAAAACAACTATTGGACAAACTGGGTTCAGGAGAACTTTGGTGACAAGTATAATATCAAGGTTGAATACGTGGGTATCACACGTTCTGACGTAATGACAGACTATGCTATGCTTGCTTCAACAAACACTCTTCCTACTCTTTGTATGGAATATGACTATGATAAGCTTGCTACATGGGCATCTGACGGATACCTTCAGCCCATAGATCTTGAGCAGTTCAAAGCTATAGCTCCTACATACTGGTCGAACATGGAAGCTAACGGACTTACAGATTATACAAAGTTTGAGGATGAAGATTACATCGTTATGGGTATGAGACCTTATGGTAACACCAACTATACATACGTTACATGGTATCGTATGGACTGGCTCAAAGAGGCAGGTCTCGACGGATCATATCCCGCAACTAACTCAGAGCTTTTAGATGCACTTGCAAAGATGGTTGAGAACGGACATGAATATCCTATGAGCGGATCTAAGGTTGCCGGAGCAGGCGCTGATCAGAACTACTGGTTCAGAGATTATCCTCAGGATGAGGCTACATGGTGCACAACCGGTGATTATCAGATACCTGCACTTTCTACAGAAGCACAGAAGAGACTTCTTAAATGGAACAACGAGCTTTACAATGATGGATATTTAAATCCTGAATACTATCTCAGAAGCACAGATGATGTAAATGCAGATTTTATCAATGGTAAGGCTTTCGAGTGGTCAGGTTATGTATCGTCAACAATGGATGTACTTAATTCCTTCTATGAAGCAAATCCGGATGCAGAACTCGGAGTTAAGGTTTCAAGCAGCGAATTCATTCAGGATGATACCTGGGGATCAAGTAATGCATTCAGACCCAACAATATCTTTGGTGCTATGATCGGATTTGCTAACAACGCAACCGAAGACGAAGTAAAGGCCGGTGAGATGTATCTTGAGTGGATGGCTCAGGAGGATACACTCTTCACAATGACCTGGGGTATCGAAGGAGTTAACTTCAACTATGATGAAAACGGAAATCCTGTAGCAGTTGGAGATCAGACAGGTCTTCCCGAACAGCAGGGACATAACAATAATGTTGACTATTGGATGGTTGTTACAGCATCTAAGTCATTCGGAGATATCGAGAGCGATATAGCAGCAATCAATCCTCAGGGACTTCCTCAGGATTTCTATGATGACATTCTTGCAAACTACAAGGGTCAGTTAGCACTCTATGAAGCAGGATACGCAAATGTAGACTGTCTGTTTGGTGGAGCTCTTACATCTGTTACAGATTATGGAACATCACTTAAGGAAGAGGTTTATCCTGAGTATCGTGATCAGCTTGTAATGTGTGCGCCTGAAGAATTTGATGCACTTTACGATGAGCTTTCACAGAAATATCTTGATGCCGGATATCAGGAAGTTATCGATGAGAGACAGCAGATGTTTGATGATGGACTTACAACAAAGCTTAAATAATTAATTGCCTTCTAGCTAATATATAATTAAAAAATAGGCCTTCTGCTGAGGGAAAGATCCCCGGCAGGAGGCTTATTATTTTTCAATACTCTGGTGATATGGTTTGATAACAGTTATCAGATCCATTAATGAAGCTATTTTTTAATGACTTCAACAACCTCTCCGATATACATGTCATGCGGATCACCATCTGAATAAAAGGTTTCCCTTGCATCCTTTGGTACCATGTCAATAGGGATGCGCTGCTTAAATACCTTTTTACATACAAAAGTTACCTCTGCTTCTTCAAAGGTCACAGAATCTGAAAGTATTTTTGGAGTAAGACCTGAATCATTCATTTTATCCATATCCCGTCCCGATCTCTGTCCAAGAATTCCAAGTATTTTTTTATATTCATCAGGATACACACTGATAGTAAAATAGTCGTTTTCGTCCATAAAATCATGTGTATATCTTGATTCTCTGACATAAACAGTTGCCATAGGTTTATTCCATATGGTCCCGAGTCCTCCCCAGCCAATGGTCATTGTATTAAACTTATCCTTATTTCCCGCCGTTAAAAGAGCACGCTTAATATGAAAGAGTCCGAAAATCTCGGTAGTGAATTCCATAATGTACCTCCTGAAAAAATTTTAATAAATAAGATTTGAAATAATATGGCTACTATAGCATAGTTTATCAGTTTTTTCTATCAGGATTATCATTACTATAGTAACATTTACAATAAGAAACCATATATCTTATTTATATAATAGCAATATAATTTGTGATGTGATATCATCATACAGGCAAAGTAATCCGGATTATTTTTTTATATGAACAGTAAAACCGTTTTATTGTAAAACTTTGACCTATGAAAAAAATGTTCAAATAGTTTCGGAGGAGAAAAATGTCAGATCAGGTAATACAAGAATGTACAATTGAACATCTTGAAAGATATGGAGAGATATATGCAGCAGCATTTTCCAAAGCTCCGTGGAATGACCCCTGGAAAAAAGAGGATGCTGTCATTCATGTCCGGGAAATATTTGAATCAAAGCAGTCCTATGGACTTGAATACACAGAGGACGGAAGAGTCCTTGGCTTCATTCTGGGAACATCCATGTTATTTCATTATGGTCGGACATTTGAAATAAATGATCTGGCTGTTGATCCGTTTTACCAGAAAAGAGGAATAGCAAAGCAACTTATGGATAAGCTTCTTAAAGATATAAAAGCACATGGAATAGTAGGTGTACATCTTATAACCGCAGCTGAAGGTTTTCTTCCGGGATTTTATGAAAAATACGGTTTTACTCAGGAAAACAAAGTCATATTAATGGGGAAAGAATTATAATGAAAAATACAGGGATATACAAGATAATAATCATATCTTGTATATCTCTTTTGCATTTTTTATAAAAATATACTCTGATGTTGACTTGTTTTTAAAAACTGATGCCTTACTATATATTCCAAATGGCGCATGAGGAGACTCTTCCCATTTAAAAACAACAAGATCAGGGTGTTCCATGACCTCATGTTCGGGAAGATAAGCATAACCAAAGCCGGCAAGAAGAAGACCATAGGCCTCGTTGGCATTGGAACAGATCGCATTATCCATATCATCATTTACCGGAACAATGTGCCGGCCTCTTGAAAAAAAATTTCCCAACAGATAGGGAGGGATAGATATGATCTGGCGATAATCCCAAAGATCACCCGTAGTTACCCTATCCTTTTTTTGTATTTTCAATTTTCTTATTAACGGATGATCCTTATGCATGACACAGACAAAATATTCATCATGAAGCAGGGTAAAACTAATATCCGAATCTCTGAATTTTGCATCCTTCATTCCAACGATTATATCCAGCTGACTATTTACAAGACGACTTAGGTTTGCATTTGTCTGATCATGAATAAATTCAGGTATTACATTGGATTTTGATATTAAAAGCGGTTTAAGTATTCGGCTTATAAGATTTATAGTATGTGGATCCATATAGCCAATTCGCAGTGCATGCCGCTCTCTTTCCTGAAAGCTTGATATTCGCTCCATCGAATGATAAAAGGTGTCGATCATTGAGCTGGCATCCGTAAGAAAAGCTGTTCCGACCTGTGTAAGTGCTACAGACCTTGTGGTTCTGTTAAAAAGTTTACAGCCAAGCTCGGCTTCCAGAGATTGTATCTGTTTTGTAACCGCTGGCTGTGTCAGACCAAGCTGTTCAGAAGTTTTCATATAATTAAGTGTACCGGCAAGGCTTAAAAAGCATTCAAGTTGGGCAGTAGTCAACTTCATTATCCTCCTATTTATTCCATTTATTTATAAATAATAACATATATTCATTTCACAGTACAGTTATTTACTGTTAATATTCAAATGTAAAATTAATTTTTAGCAGAGAACTGCGGAAAGGAAAAAAATATGGCAATTTCAAATTTATCAGGATGGAACGCAAATGACAATGAAAAAGCTGCTTCAGCTTGTGGGAGCGCTTGCGGAGCAGAGAAGCCCTCAGAAGCTCCTGCATCGGCCTGTGGTGCTTCAGCACCTGAAGAAGCTCCTTCATCAGCTTGTGGTGCTTCAGCCCCTGAAGAAAAGCCTTCGTCAGCTTGCGGAGCCTGATATAAAGGTAATATAACCTTTAAAAACATTTTTCAGAACAGGAGGAAGGATTGATGGGACAATATTTTGCATTTCAATGGCATATAACGGAGGAATGTGACCAAAGATGTAAGCATTGTTATATATTTGCGGAAAATACATGTAAGAAACTGGATTCAATGACATGGAATGAGATGAAAACGGTTGTGAAAAATGTCGAGGAATTCTGCAATACTTACAAAAGATCCCCTTATTTTTACATCACAGGTGGTGATCCGATCCTTCATCCTGATTTCTGGAAGTTGATGGGATTATTAAAAAAGAAAGAGATTCCATTTACTATACTTGGTAATCCTTTTCATCTGACAGATGAAATCCTTATACGATTAAAGAAATACGGGTGTGACAAGTATCAGCTTTCTATCGACGGAACGAGAAATACACATGATTGGTTCAGAAAACCGGGTTCTTTTGACGAAACTGTGGAAAAGATCGGAATGATCAATAATTCCGGTATTACATCTGTAGTCATGACGACCGTTTCTTCAGTGAACATAAAAGAAATTCCTGACATCATTGATACTGTAGTAAAATCAAAAACTGATGTATTTGCTTTTGCAAGATATGTTCCCACAAGTAATGAGAAAAGCACAGGCATAAGTCCCATTGAATACAGAGCCCTGTTGGAGGCCTGTGATAAAAAATACAAAAAATACCGAAATGATCCTGAATGTGTTACATATTTTACCCTTAAAGATCATCTCTGGACACTTTATCAATATGAAGTTGGCGATTTCAGAATCCCTGAGACTGCAAAAGAGGGCATGATCTATGGAGGGTGTAACTGTGGCAACTGTCATATTACAATTCTTCCTACCGGTGAAGTTTATGCCTGCAGAAGAGTAAAAGACAGCAGAGTCGGAAATGTATTTAAGGATCGTCTGAAGGATTTATGGATAGAGAAGGTTGAGGAATACCGTGACTATTCAAAATTCAATAAATGCAGCAAATGTAAGCTTCTGGCTTGGTGCAGAGGCTGTCCTGCAGTGGCAAAGGGAACTTATGGTGATTTTTATGCCGAAGATCCCCAATGTTGGTTAGAAACAAGCCCTTGTAAGGACGAGCTGATGACAGGATAAGAAAAGGAGAAAATATATCATGAATAAGGACCTTTTAGATATAATAAAAGAACGTCGTTCGATCAGAAAATATACAGATCAGAAGATCAGAGAAGATGATCTTAATAAGATAATAGAAGCCGGTCTGTATGCTCCAAATGCCGGCGGCGGACAACGTTCCATGTTGTTGGTAATGAATGATAAAGAGCTCGTAGAAAAGGTAGGAAGACTAAATGCCGGTTGTATGAGAAGAGATAGACTTTCAGGCGGGTATGTATCTGAAGAACAACCCTCTTTGATCGATGATCCTTCCATAAAAAGCGGATTCTACGGTGCCCCGACAGTTATTGCTGTATTTGCCCAGAAAAACTTTCTTTATAACATTCCGGATGCATTTTGTATCTCCGAAAATATGGTACTTGAGGCCTATGATCTAGGTCTGGCATCATGCATTGTGGCAAGAGGAGAAGAAACATTTATGACTCCTGAAGGTCAGGAATATCTGAGAAAATGGGATATTCCCCAAAATATGGAAT
This sequence comes from Lachnospiraceae bacterium, assembly GCA_024687745.1. Classification (GTDB taxonomy): domain Bacteria; phylum Bacillota; class Clostridia; order Lachnospirales; family Lachnospiraceae; genus UBA2868. Next base: position 16,689 of record JAILEM010000182.1, on the reverse strand, counting down.
GCAAATGTTTCGTTCTTTTAGGATATGTTAATGGAAAATATCCTGATATCAAAAAAAGACGCGAGGGCAGAGTGAAGGTGGTAAGGGAATGAACAGGAAAGATATGGATATAGTTTTGGATATTCTCAAAGATCACCCCATGCAATATATAGGTGTTATCGGAATGGACGGAAAACCCAAGGTAAAGCCCTTCGAATTTAAGTATGAGGAAGACGGAAAACTCTGGTTTGATGTGATGAAAACCCAACAGACATATATAGAGCTTTTAAAGAATCCGTATGTTGAGATTACGGTAGCAGACAGAGAGACAACTCAGTGGATCCGCATTGACGGCAAAGTTAGGTTCGTTAATAATACAGATATAAGAAAAAAGGTTATTGCTTCAAGTCAGATCCTTAAAAAAATATGCAAAAACAAAGATAATAAAGATGTGTTACCCTTTACATTGGATGATGTAACGATAGAATTATCAAGTCTTCATACGGACATGAAAAAAAGAATATTTACACTTTAAGGAGTGTTTTTATGAATATGAAACAGGTTGAACGACTTAACTATCTGATTAAAGAATTTATAAATGATTCAGAAGATTATAAAAATCCTGATGTTCCTTTGGATATAATGGAAAAGAAACGTATCCTACGTTCCCTGATGAATGTCCGTATGCCTAAAACCATCTCTCCAGAGGTACTTAAAATTCAAAATGAATATCTAAAGGAATGCGCAAAAGAAAAGGGTATAGTTGAACCCAAAGATATACCCGCCATCAAAAATAGTTTATCCATCTGGCAGGGAGATATCACAAGACTATCAGTAGATGCTATAGTTAACGCCGCCAATTCACAAATGCTTGGTTGTTTTGTCCCTATGCATACCTGTATTGATAATTGCATTCATACATATGCAGGAATACAGTTAAGAGCTGAATGCAGCAGGAAAATGACGAAACTAAGAATAAAATACGGAAAAGACTACGAGCAGCCAACTGCAGTTCCTTTATTAACAGATGCTTATAACCTTCCGTCAAGGAAAATAATACATATAGTAGGACCTATAGTACAGAACAGACTTACCCCTGAGTTGGAAAAGGATCTTGCTGACTGTTATATAAATATATTAAAAATGTGCGTAGAAAACAGATTACAGAGTGTAGCTTTTTGCTGTATATCTACCGGTGTCTTCCGATTTCCAAATGAGAGAGCGGCAGAAATAGCAGTTGGTACTGTAAAAAAGTGGCTAGACAGGAATCCTGAAAGGATAGAGAGAATAATCTTCAATGTTTTTACGGATGAGGACAGGATTATTTATGAAAAACTTATATAAAAATAATTATTATAATGAAACAAAAGAAGAAAAGATAAAAAAACTTAAAAATGAGATCGAAAATGCAGATGCTATAGTGATCGGCGCAGGTGCCGGTCTTTCTACATCCGCAGGTTTTATATACAATGGAGAACGCTTTGATAAATGGTTTTCTGATTTTTCTTTAAAATATGGTTTTAAAGATATGTATTCAGGCGGATTTTATCCATATTCAACAAAGGAAGAATTCTGGGCTTACTGGGCGAGATATATCTATATCAACAGATATCTCGATGCACCAAAGCCGGTTTATAATGAACTTTTTGAGTTAGTAAAAAATAAGGATTATTTTGTTATCACGACAAATGTAGATCACTGTTTCCAAAAGTCCGGATTTAATAAAAAAAAGCTCTTCTATACTCAGGGTGATTATGGTTTGTTTCAAAGTGTTAATCCATCAATTAATAAAACCTTCGACAATGAAGAATGGGTTATGAAAGCAATGGATGCCCAGGGGTTTATAAAAAACAGTGATGGTATATTTGAAATGCCTGAAAATGGCATATTGATGACTATTCCGACAGAAATCATCCCTAAATGTATTGAGGACGGATCTGATATGACAACCAATCTCAGGGCAGATGACTCTTTTGTGGAAGATGAAGGCTGGAAAAAAGCTTCTGCCGCTTATTCGGATTATATCCGAAAACACAAGAATCTTCATATACTTTTCCTTGAACTCGGTGTAGGAGGCAATACTCCGGGTATAATAAAATATCCATTCTGGCAGATGACTTTAGCAAATAAACGGGCAATATATGGATGCATCAATTATGGAGAAGCGTTCTGTCCAAACGAGATCAGTCACAGAAGCATCTGTATTGACAAAGATATAGGAGAAGTACTCATAGAATTAAGGGAGTGATGTTATGATCATTCAAACAGGAATGCGAACCGATATTCCGGCATTCTATTCCGAATGGCTGATAAACCGTATAAAGGAAGGATATGTACTTGTAAGAAATCCCTATAATCCATATCAGGTAACAAAGTATGATCTTTCGCCTGATGTTGTCGATCTGATCGGATTTTGTACAAAAAATCCAGCCCCGATGCTTACAAAAATGGACTATCTTAAGCCCTATGGTCAGTATTGGTTTGTAACCATTACTCCCTACGGAAAGGATATTGAACCAAATGTTCCAGATAAACAAAAAGTAATGGAAGACTTTAAAAAGCTTTCGGATATAGTCGGAGTAGACAGTATAGGATGGCGTTATGATCCCATACTTGTCGATCTCGAGCACTCTGTGGGATGGCATATATCTGAATTTGAGAAGATGGCAAAGAATCTGAAGGGGTACACAGAGACTTGCGTTATCAGCTTTATCGATATTTATAAAAAAGTCGAACGCAATTTCCCCCAAGCAAGAAATGTCTGTCAAAAAGATAAAATAACAATCGGTAAAGCTTTCATAGATATAGCCGGTAAATGTGGAATGACGCTGAAACCCTGTGCAGAAGGAACTGAACTGGAACAATATGGAGCAGATTGTTCAGGCTGTATGAGTGTAAAAACATATGAAAAAGCTCTTAATAAGAGACTTTGCGTACAAAAGGGAAGGAAAAACCAGCGTGACGGGGAATGTACCTGTCTTCTAGGAAATGATATAGGGGCATATGATACCTGCGGTCATCTCTGTAAATACTGTTATGCAAATACAAATGCAGCATTGGTAAGAGAAAATATTATAAAACATGACCCGAAATCACCATTTCTGATAGGTGGTACTATGCATGAAGACACTATTCACAAGGCCGATCAATCTAGTTGGATAGATATGCAGTTGAGATTGGATATATGATAGTGTCACACTGATCTTTGTGAAAAGTTTGGTTTTTATCCTATTGAGATTGTCTTTTGTTCATGCTACTATTTACTATGTAAACAGTATTTACTTTATATTTCAGGAAACGGGGGAATAATTTGTGAAAAAGAAAATATTTGCACTTATGATACTTCTTGCACTGACAATGAGCAGCGTTTGCGTTAATGCTGATACGAATAAATCAAAGAGTGACAATTCGGCAGAGGCTGAAAGCGCGACAGAAAAGGAAACACTAAAAAAGGATCTGATGGTTCTGTTTACAAGCGATGTTCACTGCGGTGTAGATCAAAATTTCGGATATATAGGTTTACAACAGGTCATCGATCAGACAAAAAAAACTGACTGTCATCTTATGTTGGTTGACAACGGTGACTCAATACAGGGAGAACCTCTTGGTACAATGACAGAAGGTGAAGCTGATATCACCTTGATGAATGCATTGAAATATGATATAGCCATCCCCGGAAACCATGAATTTGATTACGGTATGGACAGATTTTTAGAGCTTGTAAAAATGGCAGATTTTCCCTATATAAGCTGTAATTTTAATAAGGAAGGAAAGCTTGTATTCGATCCATATATCATAAAAGAATTTGACGGAGTGAAGATAGCCTTTGTAGGAGTAACAACTCCCAAGACACTTATATCCTCAACACCTAAATACTTTATGGATGAAAACGGAAAATTTATTTATGGTTTTTTCCAGGATAATTCAGGTAAAGCTCTTTATGATGCAGTTCAGCAGGCAACAGATGATGCAAGGAAAGAGGGTGCTCAATATGTGATCATCATGGGACACATGGGAAATGAAGCTGCGTGTGAGCCCTGGACATATGCGGATGTGATAGCAAATACAACGGGAATAGATGCATTTCTTGATGGACATAGCCATGACTGTGACAAAGTAGTCATGAAAAATAAAAACGGAGAAGATGTCGTACGTCAGGCCTGCGGAACAAAAATGAACGGCATAGGCTGGTTAAAGATCAGCGCTGAAGATGGAAGTGTGGATACCGGACTTTACAGTTATAATAACGATTTATCCGCTTCTGAGCTTTTCGGCCTTGAAAATGAAATGACACCTGAACTTAAAGAAGCAACTGATGAACTCAATGAAAGGCTCGAAGAAGTGGTCGCACATACTGATGTCGAATTAACTATCAACGACCCTGAGGAGGTTGAAGACGGTAAGCCGGTAAGAATAGTAAGAAGAATGGAAACAAATCTTGGAGATCTTTGTGCCGATGCATACAGAGATCAGGCCGGTTCAGATATAGCCTTTGTAAATGGTGGTGGCATAAGGTCAAATATAGCAGAAGGAGATATCACACTCAATGACATCCTTAAAGTTCATCCTTTCGGAAATATGCTAACAGTTGTTGAAGCCACCGGTCAGCAGATACTTGATGCACTTGAGTGGGGAAGTCGTGTTACCCCGGGAGAATCCGGAGCATTCCTCCAGGTTTCAGGATTAACCTATGAAATACATACATATATTGACAGCAGCTGTACTTCTGATGATGAAGGAATGTTTACAGGAGTTGGCGGTGAATACCGCGTAAAAAATGTTATGGTAGGAGATAAACCTTTAGATCCGGAAAAAACCTATTCTATAGCATCTCATGATTATATGTTGTTAAATATGGGTGACGGGTACAGCATGTTTAAGGACTGTGAAGTACTTCAGGAATCCGTCAAACTTGATAACCAGGTTCTTATCGATTATATCGTAGATACACTTGGAGGAAATATTGATTCTGAGACATATGGAGATCCTTACGGACAGGGACGTATCGTAGAATTTGAGGATACAGGAAAAGAGGCAGATCATAAAATTAATTAACTGATCCGTATATTACATTCCTGTTGATCTTTTGGAAAACAGATTAAGACATTATATAGATCATATCGCCGCAAGAATAATAAAGCAAATAACGGTAATAACCGTTATCACTGAAAGTGAAGATGAAACATAACTTCTTTGTTTCTCGTCATCGGCAAATACCGGAAGTACATAAGGCGGCGGAAGGATGAACATAACATTGAGTGCCAGGTCAAGTTCCTGTCCCATAGAAAAGGCATTTACAATAAATCCGGCAACTATTCTCAGTATAAGCATTATAGCTATTCTGGATACTGCAGTTGTACAGACATTTTTCCAGGGAATATTATCAAGAACAAGATCATACCCGATAGTTATAAGAATTATTCCTGCAGTCGGAGCACTTATAAAATCAGTACAGGAATCCATTACACTGCTTATCCCGGATGGGATAAGCGCTTCATAAATACCGGTTACACCAAGTATTACTCCTACTATTATCGCTATAATAGTAGGAGACTTTATCATTTCAACAAAAAGCTTTGAAAAATCCGTCCTTTCATTGTTTTCCTTTCCAAGAAGCATCTTGTACAGAGTAAAAACAAAAAGCACCTGTCCAAGATCAATACAGGCAAATTCAGATATCCTTTCAGAACCATAAAGAATTGTAAAAAGTGAATACCCGAGCATTCCGGCTTCAAAACCCGTTGTAAGGAAAGGAAGAAATGGTGAAGTCTTAAAAAACCTGTTGATAAGCTTACCTAAAGCCCACCCTAAAAGACATATCAAAAACATCATCAGGGTGAGAATTATATTATTTGCCGAATATCTCATAGAAGCAAAAGCATTCAGCATTACAGCCGTCAGGCAGATATTAACCGCTACATTTTTTAAAGCATTTATACCTTCCCTTGAAAGAAGAGCTGTTCTTCTGCAGAGAACACCGATCGCAAGCATTAAAAGTACCGGAAGCACTGTATTTAAAACTTCAACTATAGGATTCATAGGATTTCCTCTCTGACAAAAATTTTAAGTTACACATAACTTTTGCTTTATTATGGCAGATAAACAGATTATATCATATTAGGAAGCAGAAATGACTGTATAAAAAAAAACTGTTATTAACCATTATAAAAATTAAAATACTATAAAAGCCAAATAATGATACAATAAAAATATAAAATAATAAGAGGAGTGTCAAAATGAAAAAAAACATTATCAGGATTTGTATAATTATCCTGCCGCTTATTAGTGTAGTATTATCCGCATGTACAATGACTGTAAATATAAATGAGCCGTTAGAACAGGAGGATGAGATTGTGGAACCGCAGGTAACTGAGACCCCCGAACCTGAATATCTCAACGAGGGTGTTAATACTAAATGTGAGATAACCGGATATAATAATTACAATGGTGACAAGAAATCATATTTTCTATCCAAAGGAGATAAAATTGCCGTAATATCACCTTCCGGTCTGCCGAGCAGGAATCAGGTCGATATGACGATAGAAGGCCTTAGTAACTGGGGATTTGTTCCTGTTGAGGGAAAACATGTATGCCCCGAAATCCGTACACTTGATGAGCAGATAGAAGACCTTGAATGGGCAATTAATGATCCGGAAATAAAGGCTATTTTCTGTGTACGTGGAGGTTATGGGGCATCTGAAGTAATGGATATGGTTTCACTTGATATGATAAAAAAATCCCCTAAGCCAATCATAGGTTACAGCGATATAACTGTTTATCATTCAGCATGGACTGCAGCCGGATTTCCATCCATACACTCCTGCATGAGTGTCACTTTTAATGAATTTCCAAAAGAATGTGCAGATGCAGGGCTTCATATGATGATGGGTGAGATACCTTCATACAGATGTGAAACAGATACACATCTGATCGAAGGAGAGGCATCGGGTATTTTGATAGGTGGTAACTTATCAACATTTACATCTGTTCTAAACACAGCCTATGACTGTACTAAAACAGATGAACCATATATACTCTTTTTTGAAGAGATCGGAGAAAACATCCAGCATATACACCGCTATCTTACAATACTTAAACACATGGGTGTTTTGGACAGGGCCTCAGGCATCATATTCGGAGAGTGGACTGACCTTCCTGCAGATGGTTCGGGTAATTTCGGTGCCATAAGAGGCGGAAAATTCGAATCGGTTGCCGACATGATACAAAAAGAGTTTCTTACGGATACAGACATCCCGGTAGCATTTGATTTTCCATCCGGTCACGGAGATTATAATTACCCTCTGCTTATGGGAGAAAAAGTACATATAAATGTAACTGAAGGAAGTTATACAATAGATTGGCCCTGATCTCATAAATCACGAAAATGATCATTTAAAACCATGTATTATCATACTTGTTATCATATATGAAAGGATCCTATGCAGATAATCATCTTTTCTTTTATTATGGCCGGTGCCTTATTGATGGTAATAAACATCATAAGGTACATAAAATTTATGAAATCTACTCATGATGTTATCTCCTCAGGAAGCTCACGTGACAGAGCCTGGACAAGGATAGCGTTTATACTTCTGATCTTTTTTCTGATCGGATATATTGTAATCGCACTTTTTTCGGATCCGGATTTTATCATGTCAATGGTACTGTTTTGGGGAAGTGTTTTTGTGGCCATAGTTTTGACACTTATATTCAATCTGCTTGATACCGCAAAAGAACGTAGTATTGACATCGCTCAGGTACTGATAGGTGTCATAGATGCCAGGGATCCCAATCTTAACGGTCACAGCAGACAGGTTCAGGATGTAACAATGCTGTTATACAAGGCTATGCCCGGTCAAATGAAAAAAGACATTAATGAGGTCAGTCTTCAATATGCAGCTCTGATGCATGATGTCGGAAAGCTTGGTATTCCTGAAGCTATACTTAATAAACCGGCAAAACTGACGGCAGAAGAGTGGGAAATAATGAGAACACATCCTAAACTTGGGGTTGATCTGTTAAAATCTTTAAACACATTTGATGAAATATCCGACTGGATCCTTTACCATCATGAAAGAATAGACGGAAACGGTTACTATAAGTTAAAAAACGAAGATATCCCCTTTCCTTCAAAAATAATTGCAGTTGCTGATACATACTCTGCCATCACTATGCGAAGATCCTATAAAGAACCCCGATCATATGAAGATGCGATAAGTATAATCAAAGAGGTAGCCGGAACACAACTTGATGAAAAACTTGTAGAAATATTCCTCACGATCCCCAAAGAAGATCTGATAGCATGTACGCCCGAATAAACATTAAGATTATCGTAAATAATGGGCTTATTAACAACAGCACAATATTGAAAAAGGTCGGTTTAGTTTTATCAGCTAAACCGACCTTAAATAATTCATTTTATCATTTTCCCCAGTTCATAAAACCGCTTCCTCTTTCATAAAGCCATGTGTCCGAAAATTCATATTCACCATCATCTTTTGAAATAAGAGTTGGAATATTAACTGGAAGAGTACCCTGAGGAACAGCCTCGCCGTACGACATACAAAAAGCAACCGCAACATTCAGATTAAAGGGTCCCCGTCCCTCTTCATCATAAGCTGTACCATAAGCCTGATAAGCACATAATACAGCATCTGCATTCTCATAACAGGCTGCATCATAAGGAAGATTCAGGCTCAACAGTAAAACCTTCTTTCCTGATTCATGAGCCATATCTATAATCTTTACAAGTTCTTCGTTTCTTGTAGCCGACTGAGACATAATGATAATATTATCAGATTCCTCAAGCTCCTTATTAAGAGTATCATCTGAAGCTGTAAGCTCATCATAAAGAAGAAGTGAAAAATCTGTATCTGTTACAAGTCCTTCTTCCTTCAGTCTGTCAATTGAATATTCAACTGATGCCTTTCTTGAGTCTGAAGGATATAGAACAAGGGTTTTTTCTGTCTTTGTACCGTCAAATGGTAAAACATCATCATTTTTAAGAAGGGTTACAGCCTGCTTGGTTATATCCCACTGTGCCTGACGCTTTTCAACAGAACCGACCTCTGAAAGACTCTCTTTTGCGCTCTCATCTTCGATATTTTCAAGTGTTATATCCATAATATTTCTTTTTAACTTGAGTTTAAGTATTCGCAGAACAGACTCATCTATCCTTTGAGCATCTATTTTTCCTTCTTCCGCACTCTTGACTACACTTTGGAAAAATGCCTCCTCATTGGCAAGAGTATTGTGTTCATCCCCTTTATAGAGGTTCATCGAACATAATAGTATATCGGCACCCGCATTTATTGCCATTTCCGCTGCTTCTGTCCGGTCAAAATGAGTTGCGATGGCATCCATATCCACAGCATCAGTAATGATTATCCCATTATAACCAAGCTCATCCCTGAGGATTCCTGTAAGAATCTTTTCAGAGAGAGTTGCCGGAAGAAATATTTCTTCTCCGTCAAGCTTTGAGATACAAGTCTGTGTTTCTATCTCAGGATACTGGATATGCGCTGTCATTATCATATCTGCACCCTTTTCGATCCCTGCTTTAAAGGGAAGCAACTCACATTCCATAAGCTTATCCTTAGTAAGCATAGATTTTGGAAGACCGGTATGACTGTCCTGATCTACATCTCCATGCCCCGGAAAATGCTTTAAAGCAGTGATTATATTATAATCCTGGATTCCTTCCATAAAGGCTGTGAGATATTCTGAAACTATATCCGGATCATCTGAGAAAGAACGAACTCCGATTATAGGATTGTTGGGATTACTGTTTACATCACATACAGGAGCAAAATCAACGTTGAAACCAAGTGCGGATAACTCGCTTCCTATGATCTTCCCGCTTTCTTTTGCATTAGATACCTCACCCGTTGCAGTAAGGGCCATATTACCGCTTGTAACACTACCGTAAGATACTCTGTTTACAATTCCACCTTCCTGATCAACACATACAAACATCGGAATAGCTAATTCCGAATTAAGTGCAGCCTTCTGGATATCATTTATCATAGTAAAAGTCTGATCAGCATCAACTATATTTCCCTTGTATAATATGACACCCCCAAAATCATATTTGGTAAAAAGATCCGAATAATCCCCGGATAATTCCTGTGCAAACTCTGAATCATCAAGGTTCGAGCGAAGTGTGACAACCATCATCTGGGCAAGCTTCTGTTCTGTTGTCATTTTCGAAAGAATATCCTCTGCCACAGCCTCAATCTCCCCCTCGGATATATCATCACCGGATTCATTTATTTCTTCTTTTTCGCTATCTTTGGCATAAACATCTTTACCGGCTGTAGCTGCATCCCCGGAATCTTTATCCTTATTCTGGTCTGGCTCCTCATCGGCTTTTGTATCTGTATCAGTCTGAGAAACAGGCTCTGAAACGGTACCTGTGCTCATCACGCATCCGGAAAAAGTAACCAAGATTAAGGTAAATACCATGATCAATGCTATTCTGCTTTTCATATCTCAACCTCCTGTCGAATAGTTATTTATCTATCCATAAATATTAAGGACTGAATCACTGACCTGATTAAATAATTATAGCAGAGCATATAAAACTATACAATTGCCCTTATATCTGCTTTTTTTCTTATTATTTCTTCGTTATTATATATTACAGATCAGTTTCATCATTAAAATGTACGGTTTCAGACAGGTGTGACAGGCCGTGACAAAAAAGTCATTGACATTATTCAGTCACAACTTGATTTTAATAAAATATTTATTGATAATAATATAGAAGATAATTTGGCAAAATCATTACTGTAATATAATAGGTAGGTTTTATGATAAAAATAAATCAAAAAATATACATTATCATGTTAATCCTTTTGTGCATTATATCTTTTTCAACCGGATGTGAAACAGTGGAAGCTAATAGCAAAAGGATCGAAAAAGAAGAAAGGACCGTTAATACTGAAGGCAAAGAAGCATACTGTCGGGTAGACGCATGTGGCGAATATGTTTTTGAGCAAGGGGACAGAATATATCATAACAAGAACCTTAAGTCAGGACAATGGGTCATGACGCAAGAAAGAGTTCTTGGCGAAGAATATCCTAACCATTATGATATATGGCGATCAAACATATCCGATACGTATATGCCCGGCGAGGAAATAGATGCTCATCTTACATTCAGGGTTGAAGCCGATGATATCAAGGACAGTGATGATATCTGGGGATCCATGTATTTTTCCGATACAATCGATAAAGGAGCAGACCTGGACGATGAACTTGTTATAAGGAAATATTTTAAGTTCCAACAAAACGATTTTACATACGATCCCATCGAGATGAGTCATTTTTCTAAAGATAATGATGGATTATATGGAAAATCAGAGGGAAGTGACGGTGATCTTGAGTATTATTTTGAACCCTGTTCAAATTTTCCAAGGATCTGTGCCGAAAATGATACTATCTTTGTTGTCCTGGACATATCCGATTCGCAGGATAAAGTGATCACCCGTTATATTTGGGAATATACATTCAGGCTAACAGAAAAAGGATCAGCTATAAAAGATGAAAATGATCAGACGCATGAAGGTGATCCTGAGTACTATTCAGAAGAACGCAAGGGACACTGGGATATGACCGACATAAAATTCATCGGTGGAAATAAAAAAGAGCTCAAAGATGGAGATATCATTATAAAAGCTGAGCGTTACGGTGTTGAAGGCGAAGACATGGTCTATACTTATAATATGGATGATGGCTCATATTGCAGATTATACTTGCCTGAAATATATCCTGATGAATTTGTATATGCTGACGGATCCTTTTATATATGGATAAAGAATACCTCCTACAGTGATCCCGAAAACACAGAGGGAATTCTTCATTGTTCACTGGCACTTGCCGATGTTGAATTTAACAAGGGAGAATACGGTATAAAGGTGCATCCGCAGATGTATTTTGAAAGCAGCTTTCTCGATGAAAATGATGTGACCTTTGAAGCCCCCGGAAGAATAAGTTTTGACGGAGTATTCCCGGCGGGAGACAGAGACGGAGATAAAATATACTTAGTTTACGGTGTAATGGATGGTTTTTCAGGAAATGTCAGAATGTATAATGTATATGAATACACTTATAGCGAAGGTCCTGAAATTGAATGGATATATAATCCGCCAATGTATTGATTAAGGGAGGAAGCGATCTATGATTTATCCAAATTACGAAAATGGATCAGAAAATGAAACAATTACCGGAAAATACGTTACTCCAAACATTGTCCTGTGTGATGACGGTAACTATCGCTGGTTTTATGATTTTAATATGTATAAAAACCCGTCGATACTCTATACCATATTTAAGGTACTTGCTTTTTCCCTTTCTATAGTATGGTTATTTGTTTTATTTCTCGTATTGTCTGATGGAGATGGAATAGAGGGGGTTCTTGAAATCACTAAAGTGTTTGGGATCATAATGATAGGATTTATCATGGTTGGTACCATTGCCTATCTTATAGTTGCCGCTACTTATGGCGGAAGCTATATTGTTCTGTTTGAATTGAATGAAGAAACGGTTAATCACATACACGTGCCGAAACAGTTTAAAAAGGCTCAGGCAATAGGCTGGATAACTATGTTTGCAGGAGCGATAGCAGGCAATATTACCGCAAACGGACAGGGATTACTGGTTGCAGGTCATTCCTCAAGTACCTCTGTTTTTAAAAATGTTGCGTCTGTTAAAGTAAAGCGCAAACGCAATATTATTTATGTCAATCAGCTTCTTGGCAAAAATCAGGTATATGCATCAGATGAAGATTTTGATTTCGTTGAACAATTCATTATTTCTCATTGTCCAAATGCAAAGATAAAATAGAACACTTTTTTCTTAAGTTTTTTAATGGATTTAATAGTTCACATAATTTATAATGAAATAAGTATATCAACCATTGATCTTATATCAGGGTAGTAACTATTACCGGATATGATGAGGCTTCAGAATGTGGTCCCTTGAATTCGATATAAGTGCCCTTACGGTGTGCTTACTTTTTCTTATATATTATTGTCTTGGAAGAAATCTTCCGATTCGTCGCAACAGACTCTTTTTGAGTTTACTTGTTATGCAGACTTGTCTTACCGTAGCTGATATTTTAAGTGCGTTTATTGCATCCTATCCCGATTTTTTCAGATCAAACATGATATATATTTCCAATATGGTATATTATTGCTTTTTGGCAATCGTTCCATTAGTTTTCTGTGCTTTCTGTTATTATGTCGTAAATGCCGACAAGGTAAAGCTAAAAACCTATCTTATTATAAATGTCCCAGCAATACTTGTGATCATCATAGTGTTATCAACACCTGTAAACCATCTGATCTTTTTTGTTTCTGAACATGGAATATTTCATTATGGTCCCGGAAGAGTCATAATGTATATAGAAACAGTTTTTTATATGCTTTTATCTACTGTTTTTGTGTTAAGAAACAGTAAAAAAGTGTTAAGAAGAAGGCATATTTTCGCAATATTAGGTTATATATCTGTAATGATTTTGACTCACAGTTTACAGTGTTTTGTTTTTCCCTTTACTCAAATAGTGTCATTAGGTGCTGTTATCGGAATAACGGCAATAGCACTTGCCTTTCAGAACCCTGACTATTACAGGGAAAGCCGCACGGAACTATATAATTTACGTGGCCTTGAACTATACACAGACGAGGAATACTATTATAATCAGTATAAACCCTTTGTCGGATTTATCCTGACAAACTACAGCAGCTTCAAATTTGCGGACAGTGATTATTATACAACTAAAGTTTTAAGATATATCAGTAATTATCTGAAAGTCACATTCAAAGATGACGCAATATTTTATTTCGGAAGAGGTACATTTATAATCAGTCTTCAGGGCAGGAGAAATGTCCATGAATATGTAGATAAGCTAAACGAAAGGTTTGAAAGACCCTTTGAATTCGAAAACGGTTCCCTTAATTTTGAAGTCAGCTGTTTCTATAACAACGGCGACTTAAAGTTCAAAGACTATGATGATCTCAGGGATACTCTTAACATCGTAATTGAACATATTTTTGATGTTCCCGGAATCAAAAATATAGAAATATCCGAAGAATTCCATCTTGAGGCAAAAAAACGCAGGGATACCGAAAAAGCCCTAAAATACGCACTCGACCATGAAGAAAACCTGCTTGTATATTATCAGCCTATATACTCAAACAACGAAAAAAGAATAGTTTCCGCGGAGGCCTTGGTAAGGATTTATGATCCAATCCTTGAAAAGATTATTTTTCCAGATGATTTTATAAGAATAGCAGAGAGAAACGGAAGCATTATGAAGCTTGGCATGATCGTTTTTAAGAAGGTCTGCCGGATGATAAAGGAAGAAAATATAAAAAAATACGGAATTACCAGTATAGAGATCAATCTGTCACCGCAACAGTGTATATTCAGAGATCTGTCTGAAAGTTTAATAAATATAGTTAACGACTATGAGGTAGATCCTGAAATGATAATAATGGAGATCACTGAAACGGAAGCCTTAGATAAATCAGATGCACTTAAAAATATAGATGACCTCCTAAATTACGGGATACGTTTTTCTCTCGATGATTACGGAACCGGCTATTCCAATCTTGTAAACATAATTAAGATACCTTTTGATATAGTTAAGATAGACAAATCCATATGCTGGGACTATTTCAGAAGCGGAAATGATCTATTATTATGGGTTGTAAGACAGTTTCTTGACCGGAATAAAAAGATCATTGTCGAAGGAGTGGAAGATGAAGAGATGGTAGTAAAGCTTGATGAACTAGGCGTTCACTATCAGCAGGGATATTATTTCTCAAAACCCGTTCCTCTTGATGTATTTATAGAAAAAATCACAAATTCTAAAAGCAGTATAATGTAATACTTATTTGATCATGTATTTTAATGCATATTTAAATATTTAAAAATGCATTAAAATGTTCTCTGATTTTATACATCTATTTCTTTTATTTATATAAGATATTAGGAAATTTCCCTATTATAACACAGTAAAGAATTGTTTAGATTAAATATTTAGCTTTTTTGTTTTCATTATCGTATAAACAGGTATAAACATATGTTGGCATATATTTAAGCCGGGAATACAGAGAAAAATTTTTTAATATGGAGGGTATCAAAATCATTAAATCAGGTTTATAATATATTCTGGATTTGAATTTTATATTATATATATCATTTAATGATCCGATTTATATAGTATAAATTAAGAATATATTATGGGAAAAAGTAATATTTTAGAAAATTGTGTTGTAAAGTAGAAATTGTATTGTAAGGTAAGAGGGTTTTTGTTTTAAAACAGGGGAGGAAAAGGATGATTAAACTTAATTGGAAAAATGTCATTGCAGTTACCGTGATCACGGCACTCACACTGACTCAGAGCAGTTTGTATATAATGGCAGACGAAAACAATGACATTCAAAGCGATCAAACGATAGATGTTGTTGCAAAGGAAGAACCTGTTGATACCAATAAAGGAACCGTATGCGATAATCAGGGTACTATTACTGAAAATGAAGGAACCGTGATCGTTAATGACAAACAGGAAGATGGATATAGCGAAGAATCATTTACCGGAGAGGTAAAAACCAATGATACAAGTGGCACAGTAGTTGTTAATATCGGAGAAATTACCACAAATAACGGTACCGTAGGAATAACAGAAACAAATAGCAGCAATACGGGAAGCGGAACTTCCTTTGAAGGTGGCAACTACGGAAATATAGGTACAAATAATGGCGAGGTTACCTTAAATGCCGGTGTAAATGATAATAATATAAGCGGAATCGGATCTACAGGATACGGAACTACTCTTAGCACATTAGAGGTTTTCCAATATGAAAGTAGTGGACTTCCTGAACTCCCCGAATCCTACAGCGGCGCTACGATAACCACTAACTATGGGACTGTCGATACAAATAACGGAACCGTGATTACTAACAGTGAAAATGGTACAATCACTACTAATAACGCAGCTGTCGGTACAAATAACGGAAACGTGACTACTAACAGTGAAAATGCTGCAATCACTACTAATAACGCAGCTGTCGGTACAAATAACGGAAACGTGACTACTAACAGCGAAAATGCTACGATCACCACTAATAACGCTACTGTCGGTACCAATAACGGAACCGTGACCACTAACAGTGAAAATGCTACGATCACCACTAATAACGCTACTGTCGGTACCAATAACGGAACCGTGACTACTAACAGCGAAAATGCTGCAATCACTACTAATAACGGAACAGTCGCTACCAATAACGGAACCGTGACTACTAACAATGCTAATGCTGTAATTACCACTAATAACGGAACAGTCGCTACCAATAACGGAACCGTGACTACTAATAAGGGGACCGTATACAATTATAATAATGGTACAGTTACGACAAATGTTGCAGATGGATTTGCGTATTACCAAGTAAATATAAACCACTCTGATAATGCTTTGCTAACTTATGGTTCAAATGAGAATTTTTGCGATTATAATGGTTATAAATGGCTTGGAAAACAAGGAGATAGTTCCGATACTTCCACAATAACAATCACACCTGTTGACGGTTATACGATAACCAGTATTGGTAATCTTCCGGAGGGAGTTACCGCGGTAAACAATCAAGATGGTTCGTGGAAGCTTATCTTAACCCGGGGTATTAAAATAGATTTTGAATTATT
>JAILEM010000164.1 GCA_024687745.1 Lachnospiraceae bacterium | reverse complement strand
CTATACGGATAATTGTGTTTTCGCAGATTCAATTATACTGGTTATTTAGGGGGTAATCACTTTTTTATTGTAAAAAAGTTAAGAAACCCTTGAAAATAAAAGATTTAGAAATAAAAAAGGAGTGTCAGAATTGACACTACCATACGGTCACTGAAGGATAGATTATGATAAGATGCTATTACTTCTTTTAATTCTGACATACACATAGCCTCCGCCGGAACATATATTCGATATATTAATTATATAGAACATTTATTCTGGCGTCAACTATAAATACGAAAATAGCCAGGAGTGCTTATATTTTACAGGCACTCCTTATATTTTTAATCTAAAACAAATTTACAAAACGCGGATTTTGAGAAGGGTGTTTATCTCAGGAAGCTAAAAAGTGTTAATTGAGTCAAAAAATATCCACATAAGAGACAGAATCCGATATAATATAATAGAAGAAACGAAAAGTGAAAAGCGAATAAGCGAAGAAGAAAAAAGTGAAAAAACGAAGAAGTGAAAAGCTAAGAAGAGAAGAAGTTGAGAGAGTTAGGAGAATATAAGTAGATCTTACAAAAAGGAGAAAACGATCAATGATAAAACCAAAAAAGCTGTCCGCATTATTGATTTCGATGGTATTTGTTGCTCTATCCGGTTGTGCATATCCCGTGGGATATATGATACAGCCGCAGTACAGTGGTGAGAGCACAGGAGATAAGGAAACCGGAAGAGAAGCAAGCGCAGAGGCCGGTGAGGAAGCCGGTGGAGAAGCAAACAGTGAGGCGTATGGATATACAGAGAAGGATGTTCCGGTAATTCGTGATAAACTTACCGATCAGACCATCACTGTCCGTTACTATGATCAGACTCCCAATGTGCCCTATGTGGGAATAAAGGAATATTATGACACATATCTGAAGAAATCCTTAGATAAAGAAAAAAATGAAATGATCGTGACTAAAGAGGGGGATAATAGCTATACACTTACAAATAATTACGGTCAGGCAACTATGGATACAGATAAGGATATCCTTAAAACAGACAATGGAGCAGGTTTTTTCAGCCTGATGTCTTTAAAACAGGAAGGTTTGACAGATACTTATTATGACGGGATCAGATATGTCAGGGTAAAAAGTGTTGAAGCAGAGGGTGATGGTAAGGTTGAACTTGATCTGGGAAAATATGATATCGATATTATAGGAGAGGATGAGGATATTTACTTCCCTGTTGCCACTATTTCTGATATTTTCAGTGATGCGGCATATCACTTTGCTTCATTTAACGGTGAAGTTTTCTATATTCAGGACGATAATCTCCTGTCGGATATAAATCAGATCGATCCGGAATACTCGAAACCTCTGATTGAGAATCTAAAGGACGGACTATACAGGGAAGAGGATATTGCAGAATATACATACAATGAAATTTGCTTTGCCGTAGATCATTATTATGGATATCCGGGGCGGGCGATCATAAATGACGACCTGAAGGAATATGGACTTGAGGAAGCTCTTAAAAAGTATGGAAAACCGGGAGAAAAGACCATTGAACTTCTGAAGTCAACAAATTTTGCGGAGTTTTTATGCGGTATGGGAGAGTTAGGAAAATTTATGGCAGATGGTGGTCATTCTGATTTTGGCATGGCCGGTCCGGGAAAAATGATAACAGATACCATCAATGATGAAATCAATAAACTTGCAAATGACGAAGAATTAGTTAAGCTCTATTCAGGTTTAAATGAAGAGTATATTTTACGGTATGAAGATAATATCAGATACAAAGGACGGTATAAGGCTATTCTTGATTTGCGGGAAGAAGCCTATGGCGGAGAAAAATATGTTAAGAAGGGTGATACCGCTGTATATGTATTAGACGACTTTATGGGTTTTGATATTAAGAAATGGAATGATTATTATCTGGGTAACGGGGAGATACCGGATAAGTCCGTCGATGATATAGTAGGTATAATGGATGCAATGGAAGATGCGCAAAATGACCCGGAAATCAGGAATTTTATAATTGATTGTTCCGAAAATCTGGGAGGATCACTCGATGAGGTAGCTATGTTATACTGCCTTGTAACCGGAAAAAGGGAGATGAAATATATAAGCATTAATGCCCTGACAGATCAGATGATAACAGAGACATATGAGGCAGACTTAAACCTGGATAAGAAGTTTGATGAAAAGGATGACAGAGATCCCTATGATCTGAATTTTGCTGTGCTTACCAGCAATTCCGCCTTTTCATGCGGAACGTTTTTTCCGATGCTTATGAAGGACGGAGGTTACATGATACTGGGAGAAGAGTGTGGTGGCGGTTCCTGCAGTGTATTACCGATGACTACCGGTGAAGGTTATACATATCAGTTATCCTCATACAAGGGGAGAGTTATCTATGGGGGCGGAGATAATGTTGACAAGGGTATACCGGTAGACTATGACATGATACCTAAAAGGTCTGATGGTGAAGACGTGATGATCACCATGTACGATACTGATTATGATAATGATGGAATTACAGAAGATGTAAGGATAGCCGATTACAGAGCGTTCTATGATATAGATAAGCTTTCTGAGGCTGTTAATGAGTGGTACGGTGAATCAGACGCTGTGACAGATTGATATAAAAACCGGGGAACTTACAGGCCGGTGCCGATGAGTTCCCCGGGATGGTTTTGCCTGATTCAGTCCGGCTATTTACCGCGTTTATCCGAAGATTTACTGAAACTTGCCCTGCTAAAGCCTTTGCTTTTCAACACTTTTAATCCTGTGCTTAATCCCTCGCTTAATTCTTCGCTTAATCCTGTGCTTAA
>JAILEM010000161.1 GCA_024687745.1 Lachnospiraceae bacterium | reverse complement strand
ATACAAAAACAAAATTCCTGATTCATGCTGTTTTTATCAGGGTTTACAGAATTGTAAACTTATGGAAAACGAAAATTCATATTAAAATCTCACCAATCAGATCAGATTAGAACCGAAAGGAGAGATGTTAATGAAAAAAAGAATTTTAGGGATTGTATTATGCGCAGCGATGGTGATGTCAAACTCCTCAGTAGTGTTTGCTGAAATCTGTAATGAGGACAAATCTTATGCCATTGATAGTGAAGTCACTGATGGTATAGAAGCCAGCAATGGAGCAGAGGTCACTGTTAACAAAGTAAATGTAAGTAATGAATCAGGTGATGCAATCTCTGCAAGTGGCGAAGGGACTAAAGTTACTGTAAATAATGGTAACATAACAACTGGAGAAAGTAATACCTATGAAGCTGGTATAAGAGCAGTAACTGGAGCTAAAGTCGATGTTACGGGAGATGTGAAGTCTAATGGGAATGAAGGATACGGAATAAATGCGCGGTATGAAGGGACGACAGTAACGGTTACCGGTAATGTTTCTTCTGAAAGTGGAGAAGGTATAAATGCAGGGGATGGAGCAACAGTGAGCGTTACCGGAAATGTAAGTGGTGGAAAAGGAAAAGCTGCAGTTGTTGCAGAAGAGAGTACAGTAAATGTTACCGGAGATGTATCAGGAACAGTGAGTGAATGTGGAAATAGTAAAATAACCATCGATGGAGACGTTACTGCTTCCGAGGGTAAATCTGCAATAACAACCGATGGTGATTCGACTATCGTTATCACCGGAACAGTAACGGTATCAGGAGATGATTCTGCCATAGAATTTAATCGTTATACTGATTTGAATGAAAACGCAAGTGCCTCCGAAATAGTAGTATATGAGATTGCTGGAAATACAGATAATCTTGTTAAGACCACACTTGATGCTACAGAGGATTCCACAAAGAAAGAAGAACAGATACAGAATATCTTCTACATCATAAAGACAGCTGATGGATCTTCTGGTAATATCTCAAGTGTTGCAGGAACAACAGAAAAAGCCGGTTATGATACTGCCACTCAGGATACTGTCCTTACGGTTACCGTAAAGAAAGGTTATGGTGTAAGTGCAGGAACTATAAAGGTTACAAAGAACGATGACGGAACCACCTATACTTTAACAGTACCTGCGGGTGGTGGAGTTACACTTACAGCCGAACAGCTTGAACAGGCAGTTGAAAAAGCTGATGAATAC
This sequence comes from Lachnospiraceae bacterium, assembly GCA_024687745.1. Taxonomy (GTDB): domain Bacteria; phylum Bacillota; class Clostridia; order Lachnospirales; family Lachnospiraceae; genus UBA2868. Next base: position 11,755 of record JAILEM010000161.1, on the reverse strand, counting down.
GGAACCGCAACTGTTGATACAGATACGTCAACGGATGATAATGCAAATACTCCAACTGAAGATAATGCGAATGCTGCTGTTGATCCGGTTAATAATGCTTCTGCAGAACAGACCGCAAATAATACATCAAACAGTGAAAGCAGCGATAACAGCAGTTCAAATAATCAGGATCCCGTATGGCAGCCTGATCCCGTGCAGAATTTAAATCCGGTTAATCCGTCTGCAAATGTGGATCCCATAAGCATGGGAGAGGCAGGATATGAGGCTAAGATCGTAGGTATGGTAGCAAACGTTGCTCCCGGCGGGAAGTTAGAGCTTAATATCACAGATGCGGCTTATCTTAGTACAATGATAGTTGAAGCTCTTTCTATAAGAAATGATGTTTCATTAAGCCTTGTCGTTAATTACATGGGAATACCTTATACTATCGATATTCCGGCAGGCTTTGACTTAAAGAGCCTCCTCGGTCCTGACGGAAAGATTGATTTTGCCAAGCTCCTTGCAACTTTTGGTGCGAAGGTAAAATAAGAAATAAGAAATATCTGAATTTGATCTGATACTATATTGGATGAAACCCGCAGACACCTTAAACAGGCGACTGCGGGTTTTATCATGCTACGCAGGGATATGCTTATACTCTTGACGGAAAGAGGATATTTCATTATAATTATGTAAACAAGTAATTTGAAATCCTGTTTTTATAAGGGATTTATGAAAGCCAAAGATTATAAACTGATCTTTAAAAGGGGAAATAAGGGGAAAATAATATGAAGAGGAAGGTCGCATTTCGTAAGAAAAGGCAGAACCGCCTGGGGATGGCAAGCGTTATCATAGTGGTAGCGATGCTTTGCATAGTGATACTGGTCAGCATGATCAATTTAAGCAGTAAGCAGAAGATGTATATTGAAAGAGAAGAGCAGTTAAATGACCAGATCGCTGCCGAGCAACAGAGGGCACTCGATCTTATTGAGTATGAAAAATATACCAAGACCTCGAAATATGTCGAAGAGGTAGCAAAGGACAGACTCGGACTGGTATATGGAGATGAGATAATATTTCAATCCGGGGAAGAAAAATAATAAAAGGGCAGAATTGATCATAAAAAATCCGAAAATGACCCTCATGCGAGATATCCGCATGGGGGTTTTATATGGTATTATGAACAGTGGAAATCCCCTTATGTAAAAAACAGGAGAGGGATATCCGAAACCGATTATAAACAGAGGAAATAATGCATAAGCTTACTGAAAAGGTTTTAAAATACTGTAAGGACAATGAACTCATCCAAAAAGGGGAAACAATTATCTGTGCCCTTTCAGGTGGGAAGGATTCCGTATGCCTTTTTTCTGTACTCCTTGAACTTAAGGAAAAGTTGGATTTTTGCCTTGTCGCAGTACATGTGGAGCATGGTATAAGGGGTGAGGAATCAAGAGCGGATGCTGAATTCGTAAAGGATCTGTGTAAAAAAAATAATACGGAATTGAAGGTCTATAACGAGGATGTCCCTGTCATTGCCAAAAAGGACGGATTATCCCTTGAAGAAGCCGCAAGATATATAAGATATAAGGATTTTGAAAGGGCAATAGAGGAGCTTGGGGCCGATAAGGTGGCTGTTGCACATCATATGAACGATCAGGCAGAGACAGTATTGTTTAATATGATCAGGGGAAGCTCGATAAAAGGGCTTACTGGAATGAGGGGAAGAAGAGACAGGATAATAAGGCCCCTTCTTAATGTAACAAGGGCTGAAATAGAGGAATATGTAAGCGATAACTCTCTTTTATATGTGACAGATATGACAAATGAGGATACTGCATATTCCAGAAACAGGATAAGACACATGATAATCCCCGAAATGGAAAAGCTTGGCGAAAGGGCAGTAGAACATATAGCCCGTGAAGCGGGGGAAATGTCAGAGATCCTTGATTATATCGAGGATAAGGCTTGTAAGTTATATAAGAGCGCAGTAAGAGATGAAAAGGATATACCGGAAAAAACCGCATTATGTATCGCAGATATAAAGGAAATGCAAAAGGAAGCGGAAGTTATCTGCAGATATATGATAAAGATCATACTTACAAGGATCTGTGATAAGTGGAAGGATATAAGCTATCAGAATATAGATGATATTATAAAGCTTCTAAGACTTCAGAGCGGTAAAGAGGTCTGTCTTCCTTATGAAGTAAGGGTAAAGAGGGTAAATGACAGTCTGTATTTTTACAGGGGAAGGGATAGATCCTTAAATAATACAGTTACGGATGAAGAGCTTGATCCTATAGGAAGGACAGAGCTTTCTGACGGAGAGATAATAGAATGCAGGGTTTTTGCCTATTCTCCCGAAATGTCCTATCCTCAAAATGACTATACTAAATGGTTTGACTATGATAAAATAAGTGCTGGTCCGAAGCTGAGAGTAAGAAACCGTCATGAGGGCGATACGATAGATCTTGGAGGGGGCCATGGTAATCAGAGTATCAGCAGGTTTTTTATAAATCAAAAGATTCCATCCGATGAAAGAGATAATATAAAGCTTTTGGCAAGAGGCAGTGATATTATCTGGATAATCGGGCTCAGGATGGGCGGGAGCTGTAAGATAAGTGAAGCAACAAAACGTGTTCTGGAAGTAAGGGTAATCAGATAAATAAGACAGATCGGATAAATAAAAGAACAAGAATAAAAAAATATAATAAATAGAATAAAACGGAGGATACGAAGGTGGCTGAAACAATATCGGTTCTGTATACTGAAGAGCAGGTTGATGCAAGGATAAGGGAGCTTGGAGAAACCATAAGTAAGGACTATGCCGGGAAATCCCTTCATCTTATCTGTATTTTAAGAGGAAGTGTATTTTTTGCCTGTGAGCTTGCAAAGAGGATAACTATTCCTGTATCGATCGACTTTATGTCGGTATCAAGCTATGGAGATGATACCATTTCGAGCGGCGTCGTTAAGGTGACAAAGGATCTGGATGATGTTATTAAGGATAGGGATGTTTTGGTTGTTGAGGATATAATAGATACCGGTCATACACTGGGATATCTTCTTGACAGGCTAAAGGCAAGAGGACCTAAAAGCCTTAAGCTCTGCGCCCTTCTTGATAAGCCTGACAGAAGGGAAGTAGAGGTAAATATAGACTATACAGGGTTTACGATCCCTGATGAGTTCATAGTCGGATATGGTCTTGATTATGCCCAGAAGTACAGGAATCTTCCATATATCGGAATAGTCCATATGGAGTGAGTTTTTAGAGCAGGATTGGAGAATAGAATTGAACAGGAATTCAAGAGGCTTAGGCTTTTATGTAATGATGATAATAATGTTTATCTGTCTTGCCATGGTCTGGAGGAGCATGTGGACAGAGAGGCAGTCCTATATCACCTATAGTGAATTTGAGGATATTCTGGATGACGGTGACATAAACAGCATAAACATAGTACAGAATGCTGAGGTTCCCACTGGAGTTGTACAGGTCATCCTTTCAAACGGTACGGAAAGAGAGCTTAACGTATCTGATGTCAAGGAAGTTGAAAAGCTTTTGAAGGAAAAATATCCCACATATACTATAGAGGATGTATCTCATGGCGGTGAGCTGTTAGGATCCCTGATCCCGACAGTCATAATCGCGGTTGTTGTGATATTTCTCTTTGTCTATCTTAATAATCAGGCAGGGGCTGCAAGCGGAAGCAGGATGATGAATTTCGGAAAGAGCCGTGCCAAGCTTTCAACTGATGATAATAAGATAAGATTCGGGGATGTTGCCGGACTTAATGAGGAAAAAGAGGATCTTGAGGAGATCGTGGACTTCCTTAAAAATCCCTCAAAGTATATAGAAGTAGGGGCAAGGATACCCAAGGGAGTGATACTTGTAGGACCTCCCGGAACAGGAAAGACACTTCTTGCAAAGGCCGTGGCAGGAGAGGCCGGAGTACCGTTTTTCTCGATATCGGGATCTGATTTTGTCGAGATGTTTGTAGGTGTCGGCGCGTCGAGGGTAAGAGATCTCTTTGCTGAGGCCAAGAAAAGCACTCCCTGTATAATCTTTATTGACGAGATAGATGCCGTTGCAAGAAGAAGAGGAACCGGAATGGGCGGAGGACACGATGAACGTGAGCAGACGCTTAACCAGCTCCTTGTTGAGATGGACGGCTTTGGAGTCAATGAGGGAATAATAGTGATGGCGGCGACGAACAGGGTGGATATCTTAGACCCCGCTATCTTAAGACCCGGAAGATTTGACAGGAAGATATCTGTCGGAACACCCGATGTAAGGGGCAGGGAAGAGATCTTAAATGTTCATTCCAAGAATAAGCCTCTCTCCGATGATATAAAGCTTGAAGACATAGCAAGGACAACGGTTGGCTTTACCGGAGCGGATCTTGAAAATCTCATGAACGAATCTGCGATCTTTACAGCAAGGGAGAACAGAAAATTCATCACCATGGAGGATATAAAGAAGGCCTTTATCAAGGTAGGCATCGGAGCGGAAAAAAGAAGCAAGATCGTATCCGACAAGGATAAAAGGATCACTGCATACCACGAATCCGGCCATGCGATCCTTTTCCATCTCCTTCCGGATGTCGGACCTGTTTATTCGGTATCGATAATCCCAACGGGAATGGGAGCAGCAGGTTATACGATGCCCCTGCCTGAGAAGGATGACATGTTCAATACAAAGGGAAAGATGCTTCAGGATATAATAGTATCCTTAGGCGGAAGAGTTGCGGAATCACTGATATTTGATGATATCACAACGGGAGCAAGCCAGGATATCAAACAGGCGACAAAGCTTGCCAAGAAGATGGTCACAAAGTACGGAATGTCTGATAAGATCGGCGTTATCTGCTATGACAATGATGACGATGAGGTCTTCATAGGAAGGGATCTTGCCCACAGTACCAGAGGATACAGTGAGGAGATAGCAAGCGAGATAGATAAGGAAGTACGTGCTATTATAGATGACTGCTACAGGAAGGCAGAGAAGATAATTAAGGAAAATGAAGAGATACTTCACAAGAGTGCAGCCCTTCTTCTTGAGAAGGAAAAGATCACCAGAGAAGAGTTTGAAGCACTCTTTGTGTAAAATATACAAAAATCAGACTACTTTTTTGTAAAATTTGTGAAAAGTAAGGGTAGACCAAACAGGGGGTTATCCATATAATGTACTTGTAACCCCCCAATACATAGTATAGTTTAAAGACTATACCCCATAAGAAAGAAATACCTTCTCCAAAAAAGACAGCATTCGTGAGGCTGTCTTTTTTCATGCACAAAATAATCCTTGTGTTTTGAGCCTTTAAGATATACTATATAATGTATGAAGCGTGTATGACAAGAGGGGAATGTCTTCAGCGCAGATAATTAAAGAGGGGAAAAAATATGTATTTAAATCTTGAAGATATTTACGTTAAGGAGAAATATCTTTTTACAGTGCGTCCAATGCTTAACAGAGACGCTCTGTTCTCAGACTATTCGTCAGATTATATCATCCCATGGGAGCCTACCGTCTATGGGAAAGTCAGGATCAGATTCAGAACAGCAAAGAATAATGTAGATCATGTGTATCTTGTACTCAACGGAGACAGGATGGTGATGGATAAGGTAAGCACCGTCAGCAGGTTTGATTACTATGAGATACCGGTCCAGCTTGAGAATTCGATGATAGTCTATTATTTTGAAGCTGAGACGGGAAACATGAGATGTCAGTATGACACAAGAGGTCCTGTCGATGACGTCGACATGAATTTCTTTTTTGAACTAAAACCCGGATTTAATACTCCTGACTGGGCAAAGGGTGCCGTGTTCTATCAGATCTATGTGGACAGATTTTATAACGGCGATCCCACAAATGATGTTCTTACAAATGAATATCAGTACATAGGTGATAAATCCGTACAGGTTAAGGACTGGGATAAATATCCCGCTGCCATGGGTGTAAGGGAATTCTACGGTGGAGACTTACAGGGAGTTCTTGATAAGATGGATTATCTGGAGGGACTTGGGATAGATGCTATATATTTTAATCCCTTATTTGTTTCACCCTCCAATCATAAATATGATATCCAGGATTATGATTATATAGATCCTCATTTTGGTAAGATAGTGGATGAAAGGGGTTCGCTTCTTGAAGATGGTCAGAATGAGAACAGATATGCCACAAGATATATAAACAGGGTAACGAATAAGAAAAATCTCGAAGCCAGCAATGAGCTGTTTATAAAGGTCGTGGAAGAGGCGCACAGAAGGGGTATAAAGATCATCCTTGACGGGGTGTTCAACCATTGCGGCTCCTTTAACAAGTGGATCGACAGGGAAAGGATATACGAGAATTCGGAGGGCTATGAAAAGGGAGCCTATATCTCACAGGACAGTCCCTACAGGGATTTCTTTAAATTCTTTAATGAAAATTCCTGGCCCTATAACAGTACCTATGACGGCTGGTGGGGTCATGATACCCTTCCTAAGCTGAATTATGAGGGATCACAGAAGCTTTATGATTATATCTTAAAGGTAGCTGCAAAGTGGGTATCTCCTCCCTATAATATAGACGGGTGGAGACTTGATGTGGCAGCTGACTTAAGCTACAGCGGAGATTTTAACCATACCTTCTGGAAGGACTTCAGACGTGTTGTCAAGCAGGCTAATCCTGAGGCTGTTATCATAGCCGAGCACTACGGAGATCCTTCAAGCTGGCTACAGGGAGATGAATGGGATACCGTAATGAACTATGATGCCTTTATGGAGCCCATAACCTGGTTTTTAACCGGTATGCAGAAGCACAGTGATGATTTCAGACAGGATATGCTTGGAAATGCTGATAACTTCTGGAATGCCATCGCCTGGAATAATACAAAGCTCTCTTCGCAGAGTATATATGTTGCCATGAATGAGCTTTCAAACCATGATCATTCAAGATTTCTTACAAGAACAAATCATGTGGTCGGAAGAGTGGCGGATAAGGGTCCCGAGGCAGCAAACAAGGGTGTTAACAAGGCTGTCATGAGGGAGGCTGTAATGTTCCAGATGACCTGGCCGGGAGCCCCTACGATCTATTACGGGGATGAGGCAGGTGTCTGCGGATTTACAGATCCCGATAACAGAAGGACCTATCCCTGGGGGCATGAAGATCATGAGATGATCGAATTCCACAGGCAGATGATAAAGGTTCACAAGGAAAATCCGGAGTTTAAGGCCGGATCCTACAGGGAGCTGTACAGGGAATATAATGTATTATGCTACGGAAGATTTAACAGGGAAGATCAGAGTATCATTATCATAAATAATAATGATCATCCGGTGGAGCTTGATATAAAGTTCGGATGGAAGATAGGCTCAATGGAAGAGTGTGTGGTCGAGAGTATAATGTATACGGATGAAGACGGCTTCAATACCGAAAGATATACATATATGGTGGATAAAGGCAGATTATTCATAAAAGTGAGAGCCTTCTGTGGTATAGTATTAAAGGTGATAAATGTTTAGACCCTGAAATGGAGTATTTTATGAGACAGATGGAATTTAAGATGGAAAGACCCGGTCTTTTGCATGAAGGTGATCATATAACGGTAACCGAGGGAGTTTTACCTACAAGCTACTATTATACTATCGACCCCTCACTGGCAATGTCAGGAAACTTTGAGTTAAGGGAAAGGCTTAAGAGTAAGGAAGGGACAGTAGTAAAGGTTGAGGAAAGACCCAGAGGATATTATGTAACTGCCGAATTTGAGGAGTAGAATGTCAAAAAGAATAATGATGATAGGACCTGTATACCCATATAATACAGGTATCTCACACTATGTTTCGATCTTGTATAAACAGCTGTCAAAGAAAAATGAGGTTTCTTTGATATCATATACAATGATGTACCCCAGGTTTTTATATAAAAAGCCTCAGAAGGATTATGAGGACGATGTATTAAAGCTTGATGATGTCAGATATATGCTCCATTCGGCAAATCCCTTTAACTGGATAAAGGTGGCTTCTTATATTAACAGGGAGAAGCCGGATCTGCTGCTTCTTCAGTGGATGCATCCGTATTTTGCACCCTGTTATATAGTGCTTACGAAGCTTATAAGTAAGAGCATAAAGATAATGTATATCTGTCATAATGTTTTCCCGCATGAAAGATTTCCGCTTGATAAATGGCTCACAAAGCATACATTAAGGCAGGCAGATTATTTTATCACACATTCAAAAAGTGACGGAGAGGATCTTAAGACGGTCATCAGGGATCCAAAGCTCATCGTAGCCGTTCATCCTGCCTATAATTTCTTTAAAATAAAGAATATGTCAAAGGAAGAGGCAAGGAAGATACTTAATATAAAGGATAATGAAAAAGTACTTCTTTTCTTCGGACTCATAAGGGAATATAAGGGATTGAAGCATCTGCTAAAGGCTGTAAAGCTCCTTAAGGAAAGAGAGGATTTTGATACTCAGGATCTTAAATTATTAATAGCCGGTGATTTTGGTTCATCAAGAGAAGTTTATGATAAAATGATAGAGGAATATAATATAGGAGATATGCTTGATATAACCTCAGGTTATATTCCCATATCAGAGGTCGAGAAATTCTTTGCAGCCTGTGATATTGTTGTACTTCCGTATGAATCGGCCACACAGAGCGGTGTTATTCAGGTTGCCTACAGCTTCAGAAAACCGGTACTTGCAACAAGGGTTGGAGGTCTGCCGGATGTTGTTCTTGATAATGAGACAGGATATGTGGTAGAGCCTTTTGATCCCGGAGAAATAGCGGACTCCATAGTGGATTTTTTTGATAATGACAGGGCTATGAGCTTTATGGAAGGGATAGGGAGAGAAGCCTACAGATATTCCTGGGACAGGATGGAAGAAAATATCTACAGCCTTGCAGGATGGGACAAAGAGGATTAAGCTTTTAAGTATAAGGGGATGCTTTAAAGGCATAAAGGATAAGAACGGATAATGAAGGAACAGGATAAGGGATTATATAAGCATATAGATATTCTTACAGAGAGATACCCTGCCCTAAGGTATGCAGAGAAGACCATATGGGAGGCTTATCTTGTAATGAAGGAATGCTTTGAAAAGGACGGTAAGCTCCTGGTCGCTGGAAATGGCGGATCGGCAGCAGATGCCGAGCATATTACGGGAGAACTCATGAAGCGGTTCAAAACTCCCCGTCCTATCTCAAAAGAACTTTCGGATAAGCTTATGAAGATAGATGGTGATATAGGCAGGAGACTATCTCAAAACCTGGAAAGATCGTTAATGACCATACCACTGACTGCACATGAGGCTCTTACAACAGCATATATCAACGATGCGGACGGCTATGGCGTATTTGCCCAGCAGCTGTTCGGATACGGGAGGAAGGGGGATGTTTTTCTTGCAATCTCCACTTCCGGTAACAGCAGCAATATCTTAAATGCCGCTGTACTTGCAAGGGCGCTGGATATCAAGGTGATAGCGCTTACAGGAGAGAGCGGTGGGAAATTACTTGATCATTCCGATGTCTGTGTGAGGGTGCCCGAAAAGGAGACATATATGGTGCAGGAATTACATCTGCCGGTATATCATACATGGTGTCTGATGTTAGAGGAACATTTTTTTGTATAAACAGGAGTCGGGTATTAAATCCCGGAGTCCTAAATTTATAAGGAGGGTTTATGGACGGTAAAAAATTTACAATGATAGTTCCAACCATCAAAAAGGACTACATCAGGATCACAAGGGATTTTGATGATTTTTTTAAATTTCTACCCATAAAGGAAATAATCTTCATAGGTCCTGATGAAGTATCAGAGCTTATCGATAAGGACAGGAGCGAAGGTAAGCTTGATGAGCGTATCGGGTTTTTAAGAGAGGATGAGCTGATACCTGCGGATAAGCTGATAGGTGCGATGAGAAACCGTGTCGAGGCAGCAGGGTATGAAATGGCCGAGAATTCAAGACCCGGGTGGTATTACCAGCAGTTTCTGAAGATGGCATACAGTGAGGTATGCAAAGACGATTATTATATTTCCTGGGATATAGATACAATACCCTTACGTAAGGTGGATATGTTTGACGATGAGGGAAAGCCCTATTTCGGTATCAAAAATGAATATCAGCCCGGATATTTTAAGACCATAAAGAATCTCTTCGGATTCGGAAAAGCGATAAAACAGTCCTTTATAGCAGAGCATATGATCTTCAGCGTAAAATATATGAAGGAGATGATAGCTGAGATAATGACACTGTCCATAAAGGGAGATACCTTTTATGAGAAGATATTCTTTTCCATAGATATGGACAATCTGAAGCTTGGATTCAGTGAATTTGAGACCTTCGGAACCTGGATCTGCATAAGGCATCCTGAAAGCTATAAGCTAAGGGACTGGCATTCCATGAGAAAGGGAGGATTCTTCATCAACAGTGATGAGCTTGATGAAAAGGCAAAGGAATGGCTTGGGGGAAGCTTTGATGCCATCACATTTGAGAGCTATAACAGCGTGATGCCTGAGCTGAATGAGATGTTTTATAACGAGGAATACCGAAACGGACTGACTGCCGAAGAGTTTTACAGAATTGCCCTTGAGGGTGGTCTTTTTGGCTTATTTACAGAGGAGGGGCTTATCAGAACAGATACTGATGTAAGATGGCCTTATTAGTAAGTAATATAAGGATAAGAGGGAAGAGAACGGACAGTTTTTATGAAGGATGAGAATGTTTTAAAAAAGGGGATAATTGCGATCGTTGACAGTATCAGTCTTTCTTTTAAGGATGTATTGGAAAGGGCACAAAAATACGGGAAGCTTTTTGCGATAACATTAGCCGTATCCGTGGCAGCATATTCTCTGCTTATGTGCAACCAGCTCGTCAACAAGCTTGACGGGGTATGGCATGGTTCCATCTGTTACGGTGGCAGACATGAGCTCAGTATAGGAAGATGGTTTTGGAGATTTCTTGACAGATTCAGGTTTTATTTGGCTCCCGATCCCGTATCATCTGTTATGGCTCTTGTCTTTTTTATATTGGCGATAATCCTCGTTATAGATATATTTGAAGTCAGTAAAAAACCGTATATGTATGCAGCATCTCTTACCTTTGCGTTAAACGTAAGCGTCTGTGTATGTCTTTCCTTCAGATATATGTCAAGCGTCTTTGCCATAGCCTGTCTGCTTGGTGTATTTACAGCTTATGTGATAATCAAAGCAAAAAACAGGATATTTATATATATCGCGGCACCTGTTTCCATAGCGCTTATGATGGGCCTTTATCAGGCATATATAGGCTGTGGGACCCTTGTCATCCTTTTATATCTTGCATATGAATTGTATAGAGATAAGAAGGAATACAGGGAGCTTTTAATGTTTATCTTAAGAACGATCATAGTCTATGTTATCGGAGGTATACTCTATTATGTCCTTCTGCAGATAAATCTTGTGCATTACGAAGTTACTATGGATGACTATAATAATGCAAGCAGTTATGGATTAGGCCCTGCGATCATGAACCTTCCTCACAGCTTTTTGCGTATCTATAATGATTTCAGGGAATATTACGGACAGGTTATAATGAAGACTAACATATATGAAAAAAAGATATATGTGGTGATCTTTGCGCTGATAGCTATCCATTTACTGATCGCTATAGTTAATCTGTTTAAAAGAAATAAGCTTAAGGCGGTATTATTTACTGCATGTATCCTGCTCATTCCCATTGGTGTGGATGTAGTGCTTTTTATAACATATGATTCATTTACATCGGTTCAGATGACGATCCCTCTGAGTATGTGTAT
>JAILEM010000167.1 GCA_024687745.1 Lachnospiraceae bacterium | reverse complement strand
TTTTTTTTATTATAATAAGAGCAGCTGTTGAAAGGATGGAGACTATGGCTACAGTAAAATTGTATGATGATGCGCCTTATGAGAGGGAATTCAGGGCACGTATCGAGGATCTGATAATAAAGGAAAACTGTGTGGGGCTGGTGCTTGACAGGACGCTTTTTTTTCCAAAAGAGGGAGGTCAGAGCCCGGACAAGGGCACGATCGGAGGATATGAGGTAAGGCATGTTTATATTGATAACGAAATTATAGTGCACGAAACGGACTGCCCGGCGGATGCATTTAAGAGAGGGGATGAGGTGAAGGGGTGTATTAACTGGGACCACAGGTTTTCTAACATGCAAAATCACAGCGGGGAGCATATCCTCTCCGGGATCCTGCACAGTGACTATAGTTCCGAGAACGTGGGATTTCATCTGTCTGATAATATTGTTACGCTCGATACGTCAAAGGTTTTGAGCCCAGAGCAGATAAGGGCGCTTGAAAAGAAGGCCAATGAAGTTGTTTATGCAGATCTTTTAGTGGATTGCAGATATTATGAAAAGGAAGAGCTTGATAATATAGATTACCGGAGTAAGCTAAGCTTTGAGGGTCCGGCCCGTCTTGTAGTGATCCCCGGCGTTGATATTTGCGCATGCTGTGCACCCCATGTTAAGCATACAGGGCAGATCGGTCTTATTAAGATAGTAAAATACATCAACTATAAAGGCGGTATGCGCCTTACCATTCTTTGCGGAAGGAGGGCTTATGACTATGCTTGCAGGCAGCAGGATATAATAGAAGAGCTTATGCACAGGCTTTCAGTTGCGCAGGATAAGCTCCCCGAGGCGGTAGAGAGGCTTATGGAAAAGGTTGAAGATATGAAGCTTGAAAAGGTCGAAAGGACCGGGAGGGAGCTTTTTGAGAAGGTCGCAGAGCTTGACAGGGTAGAAGGTAATGCGATCATTTTTGTGGAAGAGGTTAATAGTATTACGCAAAGAAGGGCGGTTAATGAGCTTAGTTCAAAGCACAGCGGGATCTGTGGGGTTTTTTCCGGAAATGATGAGGATGGATACAGATTCATTATCGCTGTCTCTGACGGTGACAGCAGAGATACGGCAGACCTGTTAAAAGACAGGCTTGGAGCAAAGTGCGGCGGTTCGAAGGAAATGGTCCAGGGAAGCGTTTGTGCAACGAAGGAAGGGATATTGAAGGTGCTCGAAGAAGGGTACAACATGAGATAATAAGAGGTGCTTGAAGAAGGGTACAACATGAGATAATAAGCCGTGCGTTATAAATAATCTGTGAAACACAAATAAGCTGCGAGCTATAAATAATTTGTGAACCACAAATAATCCCTGAACTATATTATCCGGGATAAAAGCAGTCGTATCAGGCACAGCACCCCGAGGTGAGCCGGATAGTAAATGTAGAAGAACCATTTGTTGAGTTTTCGCCCGGGCTTACCCTTGTATGTCTGAATGAAGGGTAAAGTAAGAAATCCCACAAGCTCCAGAAAGTTAAAGATACATATCGTTATAAGGATCGCTAAAAATACCTGCTTCGCGGTGGCCTTGTATCTATGGAAGAGATAACCTGTTATAAGTGGCAATACACCTCTGAAGCTATAGTCGCACTTGATAAAGAAGGCTATCAATGAGGCGATCAGGGAGATCGCGATTATTACAAGGATGGGTTTTAAGGACTGCATACGCCTGTCCTTTATTTTTATATCTAATGGAGATATGCCCCTTTCTTCGAACTTATCCAGTAATATATGAATACAACAGATAGAGAGGAACCCTAAGAGAAGCGTAAAATAAATATTCTGGATCTTCGGATCCCATATGTGTAAACCATCTATACCTAAGCCTGTATATGAAACAGCAAGATCGAAGATCGGTTCACTTATAAGGGCAAACAGCAAAAGTCTGAGAGCGTATTTTTTACGGTCATGAGTAAAGAAGAAGCCTTCGACCATCATAAACAGGAAGAGTGGAAACGCTATTCGGCCCAAAAAACGAAAAATTATCTCAAACGCGTTTATCACATATGATATTCCTGTGGGAAGAACTGCAGACTTATAGGCCATAAGTGGCTCAAGGATAACAGCCGGGATATGATCAAACGTCATTGTGATCAGAGCTATAGCTTTAATGGTTGAAGTAGTGTTTCTTTTTTTATCGGCTTTAAAGTCATGTTTTTCCTTTGCTTTCAGATCAAAATTGTTATTGTGTCGTTCAAAGCGCTGAATGAGCATCAAATATACATATATGATATCATAATATGCTCATCCGAGTAAACCGGGGTTTTCACCTTCAGGTTTTTCTCTTTTTTTTCTGACATTGCTGATAAAAAGACTTATTTTTGAGGTATGAAATCGATACTGATTTTTATTGTAGTTATCCAATGATACAGTGTATACTAAAAGTGGAGCTTCAGTGATGCAGTAAAATATTATAGAGAGAATATGGAGATAGATGATGTCGGAATCTTTACAAAAGCTCTTGCGTTTGCTGGGTTTTGAAAAACTGAGTACTTTTGAACGTGATTATATCCATGATGCCAATACTCACGGCGGGATGTACATTGGTATAATCACCTTCTCGGTAGAAATATGGATGTTGATCCGTCTGGGAATTTCCAAGATCATTCCCAAATGTCAGGAAGGGATGGATCTTGTCAGCGCACTGATCAGGTATACGACCAAATACTGGCTGTTTCTCTTAGTCGGCTTGGGATTGCTGCTTTTTTGCAGGTTCTGCAGCTCCAATAAAAATAATAAAATGTCGGGAAAATGGTTTGTCATACTGCTTTTGAACGGAAGCTTATGTGTTTTATATACCTTTGTCATACGTCTGGAATCTTTTTTTGAAGCAGGTGATTCTATTACACCGATCATGGCAACCATCATGAATGTTTTGATCGTATGTCTGTACACATTTCTGTTTGCATTCGGTGTGACGATAGTAACATATGTATTGTTCAGGTATCTGAAGGACAAAAGGGTATTATTACTTGAACATCTTGTCATAATCAACTTTGCCCTGATAGGTCTGGTTTTCGGTATTCTTGTATCATACAGTGACTTCTGGGAAGAAAAGGAAATAACCTGTTTTCTGATGATGATGATCTATGTCGGTTATTTGCTGATCTATCGTCCCTATATCACGGTGATCATTCTGAGTGTATCTTTTTATGTTTTTTATAATGTTCTGCTCACATACAATGAGGGGCTGTCCTTCAAGCCAAAGGAAGTGATCCTTGGCAATATGACCTTATCGATAACTTCAGGGGACACGGTAAATTATCTGACCTACCTTTTTTCGCTCATTACGATTTTTGTTGCTATATATCACGGCAGACTGAAGGAGGCAAGGGAGTTAAAAGAAAACCAGCTTTTGTTTGGACAGATTTCGGAAGCTCTGGCTACTGCGATAGATGCAAAAGACAAATATACACATGGTCATTCAACACGAGTGGCGGATTATTCACTGAAGCTTGCGCGCGCCTCCGGAAAAAGTGATGAAGAATGCCAGGAGATCTATTATGCTGCTTTGCTGCATGATGTGGGGAAAATAGGCGTGCCGGATTATATCATCAACAAAGCCGGCAAGCTTACGGATGAGGAGTTTGCGCAGATCAAGCTGCATCCCGTTCACGGAAATAATATCCTTTCCCGTATAAGCGAAGCATTTTATCTGAGTATAGGTGCCAAGTATCATCATGAACGCTTTGACGGAAGGGGTTATCCCGAGGGCTTAAAAGGAGAGGATATCCCCGAGATCGCAAGGATCATTTCGGTTGCGGATGCATATGATGCGATGACCTCAAAGAGAAGCTATCGAGATCCCATTCCCCAGCAGATCGTAAGAGAAGAGATTGTTAAGGGCAGCGGAACCCAGTTCGATCCCAAGTATGCAAAGCTTATGCAGCATCTCATAGACCTTGATACCGAGTATGAGATGAAGGAGAGGAGTGGTGTTACGGAATTTGCAGGTAAAGACCAGCTGTCATGTGACAGGTTTGCGGATACTGTTTCCGACGGTATTCTTTTATCTGCGGAAATGAGAACCATCCGGCTTAAGGTTGATGTAAACAACAAAAATAACGGTGACGCAAAACCCGCCATCATCATGTTTGATTCTTTGGACGGTCGATTCCACAACAGGCCAAAAGAGGTAAAAGAGCTCAATTATTTCGAATATGCAAAGATCTGGTATAATGGAAAAAGTGAATGCACAGGGGCAAGAAAGATATCTGTAGAAAGCAGCATAAACAATAAAAACGGGGAATTTAACTCAGACAATACCGGTTCATATGAGATAAAAGCTGTCAGGGTAAAGGATCATGTACAGATCACTATAAATGACGGATACAAGACCACAAATATGATAATAGCGCTGCCTGACAGTGTAAGGTATGCATATCTCGGGCTTACAGGCGAGAACTGCCGCTTTTTCGATCTAAGTATAGATAAAGCAGAGGAAAAGGTTGAAGACGGATTTATTCCGAGGATAGCAGAGGAGATAAGCTATATTAACGTACCCGCCGGGGACATTCCGAATATTCAGGTGAATGGATACAGGTATGAACACACAGAGGGTATCCCGATAAGGGACGGAATGAAAATCTCATTCCATACGATGAGTCTTCCCACTGCCAGGCTTGTATGGCACTGCGCCTTTCTGGATATTTTTTATTCCGAAAACAGAAGGCCTGAAGGCGATACATACAAGGAATATGCTCTTATAAGGCTTGACGGTGAGAACTGGGAGGCCGAAGGAACTGCAGAGAACAAGCTTATAGTGAATTTTACGAAGGATTTTGCGGGCTGGGATGCCTGGCATGAGCAGAATAAGAAGGGCTATGATTGTACGGTATCCTTCAAAAGACATGGAAATGAGATCGAAACATTCACGGAAAATATGGGAATCGTGATAAGAAACACCACTATCATCAAGGAGAGCTATGAGGATGTATATGTTGCGCTCAC
>JAILEM010000138.1 GCA_024687745.1 Lachnospiraceae bacterium | reverse complement strand
TAACCTTCGGGTACGGATTCTTCGGTAAGAGTATAGGTCTCTCCCGCATATAATCCCGTGAAGGTAACGATTCCGTTTTTGCCTGTTGTATAAGTCTGCTCCTCTGTGGCACTTCCTTCAGGAGGAGTAAGCTTGAACTTAGCACCTGCAAGTGTCTCACCTGTATCCGATGAAACCTTCTTAATGGAGAATTCCGTTGTAGGTGCCTTTTCATTTGTTATAGAAATACCGCCGTCACCATCCACAGGGATAACAGTCAGACATTCCGGTTTATCATTTATGGCATAAACATTCTGAACTATGAACGGATGGATAGTCTCATCCAAAATATATCCGGCCGGTGCGGCTATCTCCTTTAATGCATAGAACTCATCAACATCAAGGAACCATCCGTCCTCATGTCTGTTTCCACAGAAAGAAGCTGAACCTGCAGAATTTGTTGTACGTTCAACATACCCGTCATTACCGCTTACAGGCTCCCACTTGGACTCATCTGTTGTTATGGCAGACGCATCCTTTGATCCCTTCCACCTATACAGTCTGAAGGTAGCGCCGGGAAGAGGATTTCTGTCTTCGGTTGCTTTCTTATTAAGAATGAGCGTCTTTGTGACAACACTGCCTGTTGCCTTTCCCTTTTCAATCTCAGTGCTCTGGGTACTTGACTCATATCCAAAGAAGCTGACGGCATTTGAGTATTTAACCTTCTGGTTAAGCTCTCCTATTACCTGTGCATAGTAGGTTATCGTAGCACTTACACCGTTCTTTATCTTAAAATTCCATGCATTCTTTTCAGAACTCCATATGGGGTTCACATCATTTTCAATTGTCCCGTCGCCATAGGTTATTTTTATGGGATAGGAGCTTCCGACCATAAGCTTCAGGTTAGTCATCACATCGTAAACATCAAGATATTCTTCGTTACCGTATGTATATCCCGCTTCGTTTACAACGATCGAGTACTGTCCTATATAATCATTCTCTTTACTCGGCTTTGCAGTCTCTGATTTTCCTACAGATCCGTCAGAGAAGGTATAGGTCTGTGTAGCAGTAGCTGTCCTTCCCATCCAGGAAGCACTGTTTTCTACAACAAATCCGTTATTAATGGCACTCTGCTCACGCATATACTGAAGGCCTTCTTCTCCGTCAGGTATAAGCGAATAGTAGATCGTATACAGATCATAATAGGAACCATCTTTCTGTTTCGGAATATCGGTAAATGTGATCTTAGTGAAAGGATCTGCATCTGTAGGTTCAGTAACTGTACCCTGTACAGGGCTGTCACTGTACCAACCTGACATCAGATATACTTCAGCTCCGGTAGGATTATAGATCTTTAGATGATCATCAAAGACCTCCTGAATCTCAATACTGTCCTCCGCAACATCATATAACTGGAGCTGATATTCAAATTTCGGATATTCCGTACCGTCAACAGTTACCGTTTTATATCCCTGTGAACTCTTGATCATTGTACGGTTATTGTCCGTATCAACGCTTGCTTCAGCCGATTTCTGTATTCCGTTGGCATCTATATATACAGTATTTGTATGGGTCCTGTAATACCACATATTTTCGACAACCTTCGCATACCAGTCAGGATCGATCTCGGTAGTCAGAAGTACGGTGATCGTCCTTGTGTTACCGGCTGCAAATCCATCTTCATCACCGTCTTTATCCTTATGGAATACCAGGGTTATGGAATCATCATCATCATATCTTGAATAGTAAACCGCACTTCCGTCAGAGCTGCTTACCTGAATGTCTCCTATAAGATCATCCACATAACCATCCTTTTTAGGTAACATCTCCGTAAGCATACAGGAATCATAACCTGCCTCGGGAACTGTAAATGTGATCTTCCAGGTTACCTGCTCATTGCTTGACTCCACTACGGTCTTCTTTACTGAAAGCTTATTGTCCGGATCGGGGTAAAAAGGAATCTCACTTTCTCCATGTCCGGGATAAACACCCTGTTCATTTGAATATCCTAAATCCACCTTATTACGAAGATTTCCGGATGTGATTATCTCATCCTCCGAAACCTTTACCTTATAAGTGAGCACTATCTTGTTGTAACCGCTGTAATCTGATTTAGTACTGATAGGGGTATAGTAGAAAACCTGACCAGCGTTGACAGCATCAAGGCCATACCCATCTGCTCCCCTGACTGAACTCCAGGGAACTAATGTAGAAGCGGAATCATCTATGCTCACATAGATACCTTCTCCTGCATATTCTGCCCATGGTTTTATTGTTCCGGAAAGATGATCCTTGACCCTTAGTCCCTTAACATTAGCTGACTTATCGGAATTGACAGTCAGTGTATAGGTAACCGTACTGCTCGTTTTGTCATAGACGCCGCTTTTTTGAATATCTATATCATATTCATGAAGAGCAACAGTTTCGCTGTCACTTGTCATCCAGTTGTACTTTCTCCACACCGTTACGGTATTTGTTACGGAAATATCCTTTAAAAGCTCATCTGAGATACCTGTTACATTACAATCATATTCAACAGTTATCGTCTCACCCTTTGACATACTTATTCCACCAGAATAAGTCCCGTCACTGTTCTGGGTTATGACATCTCCGATATGCCACATTTCTTTCTCATCAGTACCGTCCGTAACAACAACCAGATCACTTCTTCCTGTTGAGGATGTAACCTTTATACTGCCTGTATCAAGAGAAAGATATGAAGGATTGTCATTTGTATCAACTATCCTTACATTCTGGGTATTTCCTGAGGCGGTTGTCACTGAGACATAATGAATCTTCTTACCGTCTTCCGATAATGTTGCCGTCTTTTTTTCCGTAAATGAAGTACTGTCATCATCAGTTTCCTCTTTTTTAGTGATGGTGACTTCGCCTTCTAAGTAATCCGAGCCGGCAAATTTTATTTCTGTGGCACTTTCCTCAAGTGTTGCCGAAATACCGACCTGGAAGGTTGCATTTCCGACTACATCGATATATTTATAATTGTCACTTGTCGTGTCCATCTCAACTATGAGATAACAGTTTCCGCTTGAATCTGTCTCCACGTGATATGCAAAATCTATCGTTCCGCTAAGTGCAGTTCCGCCATCACCGTAGCTACCCGAAAGCGTGATCTCTCCATAATCCACTTCCGTATTATCAGGCTGCATTCCTGTAGGAAGCTTGTAATACATTATCGGACCAAACTGACTGCTTCCGTTTTCCTTAAAGGTAACTGCAAGCTTGTATACGTCTGTTTCCGGAAGGGTATATCCTTCCTTTCTTATATCCTCACCGTTTATGGTAACCTTTGATACCATAGGAGTTAAATCTATTCCTGATGCAACGGCTTCAGCTGCCGAGGTTGCCGTATTATTTCCGGTTGAGCTTCCGGTTGTATCCACACCATATACAGAAAGACTCTCTGTCTCAAAGGTTATTTCCGATCCGCCTGTATCTGCAGACATTGTCTCTGTGATGATGTCATCTGCGGAAATATCTGTCTTGTCGACTGTCAGCTCCTCTTCACTCTTTACTCCTTCTTCTAAGGGCATGTGAGTAACCTTGACATCCTCCGTGCTCTCGGCACCGATCTTGTCAAGCTGTGAACCGGAAAGACTTATGTTTATCGTTACCGAACCTTCCTTGGGTTCATATTCGTATTCATTTCCGTCCTCATCCTTCATTATGAAAGCAATATCAAATAAAAGAGTATTCTCAAGGGTATGGGACTTACTGTCATCTGCATTATCCATAGCCTCAAGGTAAGGATCCGCTGTGCTGTCCGTTATGGGTGTTACCCTTAATTCAGCTTCATCGGGTATCGCATCGGGAGTAGACAATGTTGCGGTTACCGTAACTCCGCTTGCACTGTCATTGTATTCGATCTTTTTATTCTCTTTTTCTTCCTTCTCCTCTTCCTCCTGTGCATCCTTAAGTATCATTCTGGCAATACCGTTATTAACGGAATCGACCTCGTATTCCGCTACGATATTTCCCTCTTCCTCTGCTGTGATGCTTATACTGAATTCCTTACTGTCAAGGTTATATATACTTAAGGAAGTATCCTGATTGGAAAGACCTGTTATCATTCCGTCGGAAACGGAGAAGTCATTAAAGAATACTCCGGCTTCCGTATCTATATTTAATGTATAGATATTACCGTCCGAAAGCTTATCGGTATCGACTGAAATCGTTATCTCATCATATCCCGCACCCTTTATACCGTCTGAAGTAGCTGACATTTCCTTTTCCACCTCGGGTTCTTCTGCGGAAATAAGAACAAGCTGGGGATATCCGTCCCTTTCCCTTACCTCATATTCTGCTTCCATTCCTTCGGTTAGGCTGCTTATATAAATAACTACTGTCTTTTTATTAAGATTTTCGAGAGTATATACATTGCTGTCTGCTTTTGAGAGAGAATTGTTAAGAATATCATCATATAGAATATCTTCGGGTCCTTCTATCTTTATCTCGAAGGCATCCCTGTCATTCATCTGTTCGGTATTTATATAAAGAGGGATCTCATCATATCCTTTTATCTCGATCCACTTTCCGGTCTCATCCTCGTAAACATCTACTGACATGACAACATCATCGACCTTTTCTTCCTTGTCGATGACCTTTTCTTCAGTATTCAGAGTTTCTTCAGTTTCAGCCCCTGAAGCCGCATCCGATCCCGGTGCTTTTCTGTCATTTGAAACCTCTTCAGTTACTTCTTCAACAGTTTCAGTAACTTCTTCGGTTATTTCCTCAACCTGCTCGGTCTGTTCGGTAACCGGTTCGCTTACTTCCACAGACGTTTCAGAAATATCCTCCGTTGTCTCCCCGGTCACTTCAGAACCGGCTCCGGCTTCTTCGCTTATCTCTTCTGCCGGTGCTTCCTCTGCTGATCCTTCCGTTACAGATTCTTCGGTTGTGCCCTCAGCTGCGGGTTCCTCAACAGTTTCTTCAGTTTCAGCTGTTTCCTCTGCCCCTGAAGCCTCCTCTGTCTGTTCAGCTGCCTGGGTCTCCTCTGTCGCGATATTCTGCCCGTCAACGGCAAATACTGTATAAGTATTCTCCGCAAGCATTGAGACCAGGGCAATCATTGCCACTAACGATCTTAACCATCTTCTCTTACTCATAGATACTCTCTCCTTTTATATCTATAATTTTAAAAATATCATAAACAGGAAACTATCCTGTTCATAATCATACCTAATATTTCAAACTACGGACTGTCTATAAAACAATAATCCATAAACAGCAAACATTAGTCCATATACAGAACACTTTAAAAAAACCTGATAAACCACAAAAATCCAAACAAATCCGAAGTTTTATAAAAACCTCCCTTGTCTGGTAATTCTTATCAATTATTCCCCTAATTACTAAATTAAAGCTCCCCAATAGATATGATACAGTCATTATCTCTTTTAATATAAAGACACTTTTGTTTTTAAAAAAGGTCCAAAAAAAAGATAAAATCTTTATTACTTTTGGAATCAAAGCGATTTGATTTAGACATTATAACACATCCGGTCGAATTTGCAATTGTTTTTGTTGCAAAGTCGGCCGGATGTGACGGTTTTTTCTTTATTTATTTTTTCAAGCATAAGGATCTGACTGTGATGACCCGCCCTTAATTCTTTGGTCATATATCAGCCTCAGCTTTTATCGACCATTGGATCACCATTTTGGAAGCAATATCTTTTGATCACTCCAAACCAAGGTCATTTCTCAGGAAATCAGGTATCTCATCTGACCTCATACGGAAATTCACATAGGAGTTACGACCTGCATTTCTGTCTGTGATCTCATAATACACATCCACGTTGATATCGGAGTAGGCTTTCTTATAGAGGGCGTAATTCTCATAAAGATATTCCGAAGGGTCTGAAGCTGCTATAATTTTCTCGATGTCTTCTCTGTTAAAATATTCCTTTTCATCATAATTATCACCCTCCTCATTATATTGTCCTATCACTATACTCGAGGGATCATCGGTCAGGATATTGTTATCAATTTCATATCCGTTATCCCTAAGTACCGATACAGTATTTTTATAGGAAGGATATATGACGGCCGAATAACTGCTTTCGGCATACATGCTGCCATTCCCGGGCGGCAGACAGTTCAATCTGGCTATGGGATATTCCTCCTTAAGCATCCTTGCATTTCCGTCATTTATATCGGTACATACCGCCTTAAGAAGTCTCTGCTTTTCACTGTCGGAAAGATCAAGCTTCTTATTATAAAAGGGAGTACTTAAATCTATATTTCCGATCTCCTTTTCATCCGCGCCTAAGATCCTGTATACACCCTTCTTGTATTCTTCCGTGCCATATATATCCTCAAATGCTTCAAACTCTTTGCCCTCGGTGATATCGATATAATAACTCCTGTACACATTTCTACCGTTATTTAAATGCCATTTTATTATAATCTCCGTAATATTTGCTCTCTCTGATGCTTCATCCGGATTCATCGCTTCAACTGCATACGGATCATAATAATTATCAAATATCATTTTGTATCTGTTTCTGTCTACCCAGTCAAGGCCTGATGCGGCAAGCACCTGAAAAGCTTCCGCATTATCAACCTCCATATGTGAAAGCCTGTAATCAAAGATGTTGCCATATATATAACTGACCTTCGTAAAATCAAGTTCTCCCCCGTCTAAAAGCACCTGTCTGTCCTTATCCTTCATAAGTATGTAATTCTCGCTGCCCTGAAGCTCGGCCGATGAAATCGCCGCATAGCTTACCTTGTTGATATCCGGAATATATTTATCATAGGAGAAAACATCAAATACAAAGCTTCCAATTATTAATACCGTCAGGACAGCTCCTGTCGCAAAAGAGAAAAGATGCTTTATGCAGGCCTTAAAATCAAATTCATATATTATCTCGCATATCGCATGTGCAAGCATCAGGGCTATCGCAAGTCCAAATAAGAGCCATCCGACCTTTTTCCCGGAGATATAAAACATCAGAAGACTGCCGTATATTCCCGCAAGGATCATGGCACACACCTTTATAACAGGCTTAGTTGCATTAAAGGCCATCGCGTGTGAGCAGACCTCAGTTTTCCTTACCCTGATAAGATAATGTCCAAGAACAAATAATAATACGGAGACCACGGCACATATCACCATATTTACAACGTACTCTCCGGGAAACGTTACGGATTCCGATTCAAACAGGATCGATACACCCTTAAACGGAATAAATACCGGTGAGAGGAACTCAAGCCATTTATTTATGAAGCTATCCGGATTCTCATAACACGTTACAAAGAATGAACTCATAAGGCTCTCTATACCGTAGAAGAACATCGGAAAGTAAAAAGCAAAGACTAAAGAGGCCAGGATGCTGACCATGATATTTCCGGTAAGGAGGACAGCCAGGATCCCGAAACTGTAATTCAATATATAAATAAGAAGGAAATATATAAGCGACGGTATCGCACAGGCCAGTATCTTACCTGTCATAAACCCTCCGGAAAATCCAAAGATAATGGTAATGAGCCACATAACAATAAATGGCAGAGCAAACATAACTATCCCTGTAGCATAATTTTCAACAAAGAGTGTCGTACGCTTTATAGGAAGAGAGCAGTACATATCACACCTATTCTTATCCTGAAGATAGGAAAAGCCGTTAAGGCTGTTGATATAGGCAAGTACTATTATAACCAGCACCAAAAACACATTTGCGGGACTTAAGATGCTCTTGTAAAATTCCGTCTGTACATCACCTAAGGTCGTGATGCCAAGCATAAGCCTCTCCTTCCATTCACTGGTAAGCAAAAGCGAATATATCGGTAATGAGAAGAACAGACCCGCCAGGGTAAGGGCGAAGGGCCAGAGTCTTCTCTTAAGATTCTCTATCAACATATTAATAACACTTGATTTCTTATTTGCAGCCATTTCAGCTTCCTTTCCGGTTAATTCCTGATTTAATTTTCTAAACCCTTTGTTTATCTGCGTTTCTGACTTTTATCTTAAATATATGATTTTATAAAACATCTGTTTCAGCTGCTTTCTCCAACTGCTTTCTCACCATCAAAAAACAGCTTTTTAATATCATATCCTTCTATTCCCGTCTCGCTTATGAATATCTCTTCAAGCGAAAGCGGAAGCATTTCCACAAAAACAGGGGATGCCTCGTTGATCGCAGAGAGGATCTCCTCTTCTTTACCCCTGACGGTTATCGTAAGGAGCGATCCCCTGACATCCTCAGTCAAAACCGTCAGCTTCTCAAGTGTCTTTTTTTCAAGCTCCTTATCCTGTATCACACATTGAACCTTATGGATATCAGCCTTCACATTATCAAGGTCTTCTGAGAGGAGCATCCCTCCTTTATGAAGAAGGCCTATAGTATCGCAAATATCCTCGAGTTCTCTTAAGTTGTGGGATGCAATAACAGGTGTAAATCCCCTGTCTGCAATGTCTCCCGCAAAGAGGCTCTTCACTCCCTGTCTCATGACAGGATCAAGTCCGTCAAAGGTCTCGTCACAGAATATATAATCTGTCATGGCGCTAAGGCCTATTATTATGGAAAGCTGTTTTTTCATTCCCTTTGAGAATGTATTGATCTTTCTCTTTCTATCAAGCTCAAAATCTGAGATCAGGCGGATATACCTGTCTCTGTCAAAGAGCGGATAAACCTTTTCATAAAAGGATACAACCTCGTCGGGTGTTGCATTGGCAAAGAAATACAATTCATCCGGTATATAAAAGAACTTTGCCTTTGCTGTTATGTTTTCATAGACATTCTCATTATCTATCATAACAATGCCCGAGTCCTGCTTAAGGACACCTGACAATATCCTTAAAAAGGTACTTTTCCCGGCACCGTTAGTACCTATAAGCCCAAAGACTCTTCCTTTATCTATGTTTACCGATATATCGCTGAGTGCCCTGATGTTATCAAAGCTTTTTGAAACATTTTTTGTCTCTATCATAAGATCCCCCTCACATTTCGCCTATATACTTTATCAACTCATCCTTTTCCATCCCGATATCGGATGCTTCAAGGACAATATCCTTAAGTTTATCAAGAACTTCCTGCTTCTTTCCGGGAAGAAGAGAGCTTATATTTGAGGCAAAGCTTCCCCTTCCGGACACGGAATATATATATCCGTCCTTTTCAAGCCTGCTGTATGCCTTCTGTATAGTGTTGGGATTGATCGAAAGCTCCATTGCAAGGGACCTGACAGACGGGATCGTATCTCCCGGCTTTATTATCCCCTGGATCATCAAATTCTCGATCCTCCCTACGATCTGTTCATATATTGGTCTTTTGTCACGAAAATCAATTTCTATAAGCATCGCATCTTCCTTATAATATGTGGTTTGTGGTTTTTTGTATGTAGTTTGTTATTTGCAGCTTGCAGTGTGCAGTATGCAGTGTGCAGTTAATTTCCTGCCGGTAGCATAATCTTCTTAATGGGTACTTCCGGGCTGCATCTTATTTCTTCTTTGTGGGCACTTCACGGTTGTGCTTTATTTCTTCTTTGCAGTACTTCGCGGTTGTGTCCATCATGTGTACTATCACTCGTAGTACACTTAGTATACACCATACATGAAATATGTCAATACCCTAATTATAGTTTTCAAAACTTCCTAAATTCCGGTGTATCTATCTAAGGGAGGAACTTTCAGGCATCTGAGATAGACAAG
>JAILEM010000128.1 GCA_024687745.1 Lachnospiraceae bacterium | reverse complement strand
ATGACCGATATCAAGGATGTGATCGGGTGAACGACAAACGCTTGATTTTGCACGACAAATGATGTAAAATATGAGACAAACAAAGGAGGTGTGCTTTTGCTCACGTCTTTACAACGGATAACAGGCTGATAACCATTTTTCAGCAGATATATTATTTGGAGGTGAATTATGGCTACTTCGTCAAGCTATACACACAGAATAGATCCTGTTCTAAGATCACAAAGTGAGGCTCTTTTCAGTGAATTAGGGATGTCGCTCGGCACGGCGATTAATGTTTTCTTGAAAAAGGCTGTGCGCGTTGGAGGTTTTCCTTTTGACGTGAGTCTTGATATGCCTAACAGGGAGACCATAGAGGCCATGCTTGAGGCAGAGAGAATTGCAAAAGACCCTGATATTAAAGCTTATAATGTGGATGATGCATTGGAGGAGCTTAAAAAGTGACCGAAGAGTACAAATACAAAGTTAAATGGTCATCCAGATTCAAGAAGGATTACAAGCTTGCAATAAAAAGGGGTTATGATATAAATCTGATTGATGATGTGATCAAGCTTATTGCAGAAGGTAATCAACAGCAGAGGCTGATAGATGATTATGATGATCACGAGCTTAGTGGGGATTGGAAGGGACATAGAGAACTTCACATTCTTCCGGATTGGCTTTTGATCTACTATATACAAGATGATACCTTGGTCTTGAACCTTTCGAGAACCGGGACTCATAGCGATCTTTTTAAGAAGTAAATGGAGACAGGAAGCCGAGCGGGATTGATATGGCTGTAGCGGTGAATATTGATCGGGATGAGCCGGTGTTTCCTATGGTGGAGAGAAGGCTTTAATCTTGACATTGGAGTGGCAAAATGCTATCATTTTGCTAACAGGAGGTGATTGTTTATGAAGCAGGCGGTCACAAGGGTAGAAGATAAAGAATATGATTTATTTCAGGAAACAGCAGCAAACATAGGAACTACGACGGCTGATGCTTTACGTATGTTCATATATGCTTTTAATGATTACCATGGCTTTCCATATCCGGTTCAGAGCCGCAGGATGAAGGTAGAACCTTTTGAGACAGAGAAGGAAGCCACTGAATTTGCAACAGATCTTGCTATGGAGATGATGGAATGAAGCGTGGAGAAATATGGACATTACAGGATAAACATTACGCTTCTAAGGCAAGACCAGTGGTGGTTATACAGAGTGATAAGCACGATTCATTTGATTCAGTTATACTGTGCTTATTCACTTCTTATGAATCGGGAGATATCAGTACAAGAGTGCGTATAGAGCCGTCATCAGAAAACGGTCTTCAAAAGGTAAGCTATGTGATGACTGATAAAATTGTTACAGTGGATAAAAGTATGCTTGGTAAGCGTGTTGGTGTGTTGTCAGATGATGATATGCTTGCTGTTTCTGAGCAATTAAGGGCTATTCTCGGGCTTTGAGAGTTCGAGGGCAATTGATATGAACGATGTAATTGATTTCCTAAAAGATTATATATGGAAGAACGGGTTTGAGAAGCTTTCTGAGGATCCTTTTGCTGTTTACAAGGCGATTGTCAAGCCTGGCAAGGGTAAGCAGGGGATTGAGCCAAAGAGAGCCAGGCTTGTGCTTGTTACTTTGATGTCAAAAACGCATGAGATGGCAAGGAAAGGTTCTTCAGCTGTTGAAATAGTCAGTCATATCCAGTCTGAGCATTGTCTTAATTAAGAAAGCCGCTAAAGACATAGCGTCTGTGTATCTTGAGCTTTTCAATGATGAGAATAAGAAATCATGGAAGAAAGCGAAAGAATTAGGATTTGAGGAATTCTGTAAATCTGAGTGGACTATAGAATGGGACGGAAGGTGTGATTGGCACACGAAGCATGGAGGAAGTTACCCTTGTAGTGCCGAGGCGAGCCTCACTTTTGCAGTAGGGGATAAGAAGAAACTGCATGACCATCTGGGTTCAGAGCTTAAGAAAAACCCGTTTTTATCAGAGGATGATATATACGGAATTCTCTTGAAACAGATTGAAGAAGATTTAGATAGTGACATGAGGGAGTACTGTGACGCAGATGATTACTATGAGCCATTCTGGGAAGAGTTTGTCGGCGAAGGAACATACGAATCAGAGGCTAAATGGAAATCATGGGGATTAGATATTGTTGAATTTACCGGTTCGGGAGATATAGATTTTGAACCATGATGTATATACCTATGATCCGGGCGATGCTAACCAAGCTCAATCCAACAGTTAAAACACCACCCCTTCAAAACCTGTCAAAAGAACTCGGAGGAGCCCCCGCCACCACCCTTTCAAAACCTGTCAAACAGTACTTGGAGGAGCTGAAAGGTGTGAACGGCGGAGAAGGGCAGTAGCAAGAGTCATAAGACTCATGGCCACGGTTAGTAACAGGATTACCGTGAAGTGAGTGTGGAGGAAGAGCAGAACCGACCCGATATAATCCACATGCCAGAGCATACGTCCGAGATAAGCATCAGCGTTTACGGGGTATCGGTCCGGAATAGGGTTAGAGTCGCCCTTTGTGGTTAGAATCCTCTCTTCGGAACCGGCGGTATCAGAGGAGCTGGAGGGGGTGTTGATTTCCACAATATCAATTATTCGGTGTAGAACAGCACGGTCAGGCAGGTATTCGATGTTTTCCATCTCATGCATTTCATCTTCGGGTGGCATGTCTGGTGTGGTTATATCAGATGTGGAAGAGAAGTAAGCAC
>JAILEM010000105.1 GCA_024687745.1 Lachnospiraceae bacterium | reverse complement strand
ACCTCTTCTGTAAGTTCACCCTCCCAGGCAGCTCTTGCAACCTCCTCGATTATCTTGTGTTTAAACTGCAATATTCCCTGATCGTTTGTTACCATTATAAACCCTCTGCTTTTCCTGTATGATCCTTAACATGTCATACATTATAGTTTGATTCGCGTGAATAACACTATATCTGCTATTCTATATGATTTATATTTACTTTACAAGAAACTAATCATTCATTTTTTCCCTTTACTGTGATAGAATCATTGATGATCATTAAGTCTTTGGAGGATGATATGTTTAAGGACGAACAGAATTTTACAAGATTTGAAAAAAGAGTATTCCTTGCCACACCCAGGATGCACGGGGAAGAACTTGAATATATAAACGAAGCATTTGAAAAAAACTGGATAACTACCGCAGGAGATAATGTTAATGAACTGGAAAAATATGCTGCGGGATATCTCGGTGTCAGACATGCTGTAGGTCTTGCAAGCGGCACAGCCGCTCTTCATCTTGCAATAAAGCTTGCCGGTGAAAAGCTGTATACGGGCTTACGTCCCGGCGCATCCCTTGAGGGTAAAAAGGTCTTCTGCTCTGATATGACTTTTGATGCCTCTGTTAATCCTGTTGTATATGAGGGTGGAGAGCCTGTTCTTATAGATACGGAATATGATACATGGAACATGGATCCCGTATCACTTAAAAAAGCTTTTGAGCTTTATCCCGATGTAAGGCTTGTAGTTGTTGCAAATCTTTACGGAACTCCGGCCAAACTCGATGAGATAAAAAAGATCTGTGATGAGCACAATGCTCTTCTTATAGAGGATGCCGCAGAATCACTCGGTGCATCCTTAAACGGCAAGATGACCGGAACCTTTGGAGACATCAATATCATATCCTTTAACGGAAACAAGATAATTACCGGATCCTCCGGAGGAATGCTCCTTACGGAAAGCATAACAGATGCAGACAAAACACGTAAGCTTTCCACACAGGCAAGAGAGGATGCTCCATGGTATCAGCATGAGGAACTCGGCTATAACTACAGGATCAGCAATATAATAGCCGGTATAGTAAGGGGACAGTTTAAACATCTGGAAGAACATATAAACCTAAAAAGGGAAATATATGAGAGATATAAAGAGGGATTTAAAGATCTGCCGGTTACCATGAACCCCTTCTCAAAAGAGGCCGTACCCAATTACTGGTTAAGCTGCTTACTTATTGACAAAGAAGCTATGTGCAGACAGGTCAGGGATGAAAAGAAGGCTCTTTATATTCCTGAAAAAGGTAAGAGCTGCCCCACAGAGATCCTTGAAACTCTCTCTTCCTTTAATGCAGAGGGCAGACCTATATGGAAGCCCATGCATATGCAGCCCATATACAGAAACAACAGCTTTGTAAATAAGGACGGGTTCGCAAGAGCGATGAGCAATGCATACATAGACGAAGGAACCGTTTCGGATGTGGGAATGGACATATTCTCAAGAGGACTATGTCTTCCAAGCGATATAAATATGACTCACTCAGATCAGGAAAAAATAATAGAGATCGTCAGGAATTGTTTCAATTAAAAATGGATAGCATAACCGTGTATTACCCCACCGGATAATAAGGCTCTGTAAAGAGGTCTCCCGGCGGGGTCTTTTTAACTCATTCAGAGAATTCTTACTTATCTGGCATATCCGTACATGCCTCTGACGCTTACTTCACCGGCATTTAGATTTTCTCTTGATCCGTCGTCGAATTCTACTGTAAGGGAAAAATCATCTCCTATCCCAAGGACCCTTCCGTATCTTTTTTTATATGCCTCAAGATCCTTATCATCTGTTACGGCGATCCTTGTGACCGATACATCCTTGCCTGTCATTATGCTGTATCTTCTGTATTCATTAAGATATCCCTCCTTTTCGTCAGGCCAGTCATCATACATCCTGTCAAGCTCCCTTATAATTTCAAAGGCCAGGACATTTCTGTTGATCTCCCTTCCAAGCTCCTGCTTAAGTGAAGTGGCTTTATCTTTGAGGGCAGCATCAAGATCACCTGTATCTTCATTGACATTCACACCTATGCCTATGATAAGGCTCCTTATCTTTCCATGCTCATCTATATCCATTTCAGTAAGTATGCCGCAGAATTTCTTATTGTTAAGAATAAGATCGTTTACCCACTTGATACCGGGTTCAATATTACAGATTTTTTTTACCGCTCTGCATACGGCAACTGCAGTCCAGGCTGTTATGAGAGCTGTATCTTCGGGGATGCTTGAAGGTCTCATAAGATAGGAAAGATATATCCCTTTGTTTTTCGGTGATTCAAAGCTTCTTCCCAGTCTTCCCCTGCCCCTTGTCTGTTCATCTGCCATAACAACCTGTCTGTCGGGCGCTTCTTCTGATATATTCTTAAGAAAAAGATTTGTGGAATCTATACTCTCAAGAAACAATACCTTAGACATCCTCTCTTCTGTAAGAACAGACTCTGCCTCCATTAAATATCCCTTATTTACTTTTCTCGTCCAATTTGGTTTTTCTGCTTTTGATCTTATCATTTTTGCTTATTTATTCTTTTCTTTCTATATTTTTAAAATATCTGTTTCTTTTTTCATGCGAATAATCTTAACATATTGAAGAAATAATTCAATCAGATGCTATAGCGGATTTTTCCATGGCAGATTCAAATCCTCAGTGCAGGATTTACCAGCCGGTTTTTACTGTGATATAATATGATATCGGACTTCCCGCAGGTTTGGCAGGAATCTGTATCATTGCAACCATCATATTTCCAGTGGTCATATTAGAGGGGACTGACAGATGATATCAAGCCGGAAAATTTCAATAGGTATACTGGCCCACGTAGATGCAGGAAAGACCACGCTGTCAGAAGCTATGCTTTATTTATCCGGAAGCATCAGAAAAGCCGGAAGAGTCGATCATAAGGATACCTTTTTAGACACCTATTCCCTTGAAAGGGAAAGGGGTATAACTATTTTTTCAAAACTGGCAAAGCTTAATATCGGAGACTTTGATATCACTCTTCACGACACTCCCGGACATACGGATTTTTCACCGGAAACCGAAAGGACTCTGCAGGTTCTTGATTATGCCATCCTTGTCATAAACGGCTCTGACGGGGTAACCGGTCAGACAGTCTTCTTATGGAAACTTCTTGATCATTATAATATACCGGTTTTTATTTTCGTTAACAAAATGGATCGACCGGACACAGACAGAACATATCTTATGAATTCACTGAAAGAAAAGCTTTCCGATTCATGCGTGGATTTTTCCGGGGATACCGATCCTTCTCTCTTAAAGGAAGCCATAGCGGTATGTGACGAAGGACTTCTTAATAAATACCTCGAGAAAGGAGATATCGAAAAAAAGGACATTATAAAGCTTATATTGAAAAGGCGGCTCTTTCCCTGCTGTTTCGGTTCTGCGCTAAAGATGGAGGGGGTAAGGGAATTTATGGACACTCTGGCCCTTTACATTTCAGAAAAAGAATATCCGGAAGAATTTGGGGCAAGGATCTATAAGATCTCAAGGGATGAACAGGGAAACAGGCTGACCTGGATGAAGCTAACCGGCGGATCCCTTTCTTCAAGGGATAGAATAAGCTATGTCTCGGATAATGCCCGCATTGAAGAAAAAGCCGACCAGCTTCGTATATATTCGGGAAATAAATTTAATACTGTTAATATGGCACTTGCAGGAGATGTTTTGGCGGTTACGGGTCTTAAAAAAACACGGGCAGGTGAGGGACTTGGAAATGAATCCTCATTTTCTTCAAAGCTCATCCAACCCTTTATTAACCGCTCTCTTATACTTCCCGAAGGAGAGGACAGTGTAAAGCTGTACACAAAGCTTAAGCTTTTAGAGGAAGAGGAGCCGATGCTCAATATATCCTTTAACGAAAAAATCGGCGAAATAAATATCCGTGTAATGGGAAATATGCAGACAGAGATAATAAAACATCTTATCAGGGAAAGATTTGACATAGATGTTGCTTTCGGAAAGGAAAGCATAGTATATAAGGAAACCGTAAAGAGCACGGTAGAAGGAGTCGGACATTTCGAACCGTTAAGACATTATGCCGAGGTACACCTTCTTTTAGAGCCGGGCGAACCCGGAAGCGGTATAAGTATAACAAGTGTATGTCCTCCGGATATGCTTGACAGAAACTGGCAGAGACTGATCATCACCCATATAGGTGAAAAAAAGCATACAGGTGTACTTACAGGATCAGAGCTTACCGACATAAAAATAACACTTACAGGCGGCAGAGCCCATGAAAAGCATACAGAGGGCGGAGATTTCAGACAGGCCACCTACAGAGCCATAAGACAGGGGCTGATGATGGCGGAAAATCTGCTGTTAGAACCTGTATACAAATATGAGATCGAGCTTCCCATAAGTGCATCGGGAAGAGCTATGAACGATATAAAAAGAATGTCCGGAACCATAGATGAGCAAAAAAACTCAGGTAACATCTGTATACTTACCGGTATTGTTCCCGCCTCGGAAATAGGAGACTATAAGGAAGAACTGTCATCCTATACCTCCGGACAGGGTATCCTAAGTCTTGAATTAAGCGGATATGCCCCCTGTCATAATTCAAAACAGGTCATAGAGGAGACAGGATACGATCCCGATTCCGATACCTTAAACCCCTCTTCCTCGGTCTTTTGCTCCCACGGCTCAGGTACCGTGATACCCTGGGACAAGGTAAGGGATTACATGCATGTGGATACGGGAATAAGTGAAGCTTCCTACAGCGACGCCATGACTGATCTTTCCGGCTCCGACATCACCGGATACAGGATAGGTGAATTAAAAAATAAAGATAATGATCTTTCAAAAAAGGCTGTCGACTATATCGCCGAAGAAAATGAGCTTAAAAGTATATTCGAAAAAACCTACGGTCCGGTAAAGAAAAGAGAATATAATAATGATCCGGTAAAATATGTTGCAAAACCCCAAAAGGAAAGGACCTATAAAGGAAAGGAAACCCCTCTGGCAGATGAATATCTGCTGATAGACGGCTATAATATAATCTATGCATCCAAAGAACTTCATGAGCTTGCCGTAAAAGATATTAAAGCTGCAAGAGATATTCTCATGGATATCCTTGTCGATTTTCAGGGCTTTCGCCGTGAGACCGTTATCCTTGTATTTGATGCTTACCTTGTTCCGGGTGGTTCTGAAAGAGTTCTCAGATATCAGAATATAGATGTGGTCTTCACTAAAGAAGCCGAAACCGCAGACCAGTATATAGAAAGGACAGCTCATGAGATAAGGAAAAAGCACCGCGTAACGGTGGCAACAAGCGACCGGGTGGAGCAGGTTATTATAATGGGCAGCGGTTCAAACAGAATGTCTGCAACGGATTTCTGGAACGAGATAGCCCGTACAAGGGAGGCTGTAAGCGATCATATAAAGAATAATGGTCTCCGGGACAAGAAACTGCATAATACCCTTGAAAACAAGCTTCCCAATAATATAATCCGGCCGGAATAAAAATCCCGGCCGGAGCTTTAGTTTTGAATCGATCCATATATCCGCCAACAGGAGGATATCATTTTTTCCATAATCCATGAAGATTACAGTAAGCTAACACTGCTTCCACCTTTTCATCTTCACAGATGGCAAAAACTGCTTCAGGCTTTTCTCCGGGAGAAAGCTTCTTCATCTGTGTCCCCTTATCAGTCTGGATGCTGATCCATTCTATATAATGTTCCTCCATCATGGGATGCTCAACTTCGCCCACCTTAACAGTAACCTGACAGTCTGTCACTTCATATACAGGCACATGCTTCTCTACAGCAGCATCTGTAGTTCCCGGGATAAGCTCTTTCATCTTCTGTCCGCAGCACATAACAGGTACGCCTGCATCCTTTACCATAGCTATCATATTTCCGCAATGTTCACATATAAAAAACTTCTGTTCCATCTTCATTTCCTCCTTACAGATCATTACCTTATTATTCCTGTAAAACATGATACATACAGGAATGAGTCACAAGATTATCATACTATAGGATTATCAGTTGTGTAAACGTTATTTTTCGGATATCATCTCCTGCTAAAAATTTGATTTAAAAATGCAGTTATGCTATAATTTCTGCGGATTATATGTTGTTTTTTGCAGCAAAAAAATATACCAAGGAGGTTTACATATGGGTGACCGAAACACTATATCCTATAAAAAAGGTGACCATATATTTGACGAAGGAACTAAGGATCCTTTCCTTTACGAGATCGAAAGCGGGACTGTGGGGATCTTTAAAGAATACGAAATGAGCTCTGAGATCAAGTTAGCAGAATTAACGGAAGGGTATTTTGGGGAAAACGGACTCATAAATGATTCTCCGAGAAATGCTACTGCTGTTGCACTGACAAATGATACCCGGGTCACTAAGATCGGATCTGATTCCATAAAAGATTATTTTACAGATAACCCCGATGAGTTTGATCTGTTCATCCAGACCATAAGTAAAAGGATACGTTATATGGACAAAAAATACTTAAGAGCATGTGAATTCATCGATGAGTATATGACGGCCGAAAAAAACAATAATCCGCAGGATCCGGATCTTATCAATAACATGAGAGTTTTACTCAGCGGAAAGTGAGGATTGATATGTCAGATAATATAATCAGTTTTAAAAAAGGTGATATCATTTGTAAAGAAAACGAATATGAACTGTGGTTTTATGAAATATTAAGCGGTTCGATGACAATATATAAGAATTACGGACTTTCCGATCAGTATGAGTTAGGAAAAGCAGACAGCGGATATATAGGAGAAATGGGTTTTCTTAATTCAATGTCCAGGATCGGAACAGTTGTAGCCGATGAAGATACAACCCTGGCAAAGATCGATAACGATACCTTTAAGGATTATTTTATATCTCATCCGGAAAAGATATATTCCATCATTCAATGTCTGTTAACCCGTCTTAATGAGATAAATGATAATTTCTTAGAGGTTAGTGATACTATAAGAGATTGTGTCGGATTATATGAGATGAACTCTCCGATATCTTCCGCATTAAGCTCTGCCATGGAAAAATTCAGTAATGTCTTTCGGAGCAGAAAGGCTAAATGATACAGATACAACCTAAGTATACCGAAAAGGAAAAATGGCTTGATTATGCAAAAAAGAGAACTCTGAGATACGAAATTATAGAGTTCTCTTTTGCGTATTTAAATTCAGAGATTGATAATGAACAATATGAGTGGTATAGAAACAGCGGATTATCTGATTCCGTTCACGGAGTCTTTATAGACAATTATCCGCTGAGCTTTAATGACGATATCAGGAAGCTGTCCAGGGAACACTGTGAAAAGAGCTGCAGGCAGGCCAAAATGATAGGCGCAGAAAATATAGTCTTTCATTCCACTGCTCTTCCCTTCGTGCGTGCGGGCCAGGAAAGACTCTGGGGCAGAGATGCAGCAGAATACTATAGTTTTCTTGCAGAAAAATATGACCTTAATGTGTATATAGAAAACTTCAATGATATCGATTATGATCCTCTCTTATTTATGATGCAAAACGTTCAAAGTGAAAAAGTAAGGATCTGCCTTGATATAGGACATGCAAATTATACCAGATACAGTGTCGGCAAATGGTTTGAGAAGCTCGCAGATCATATCGGATATATACATATTTCCGATAACAACGGCATGTTTGATGATCATAAGATACTGGGAACGGGAAATGTTGATTTTTTATCTGCCGATGATTTTTACGCAAAAAAGAACGGAAATATACCGCTTACCATAGAGGTATCCTCTTTAAATGGTCTTGATGAATCCATACTGTTTCTTGAAAAAAACCACTTATTTGGATTTTGATATAAAATGACGAACGAAAACTCAGATATAACCAAAAACATAATACGCGATATGGACGAGGGCGTGATCGTTTTAGACCGTTCGGGAATGATACTTATCACAAACAACAGAGCACTCTCTATCCTCGATAAGAAAAAGGAGGAGCTTGAGGGCAGAACATTTGCTTCCGTTTTTTTCCAGAACAAAAAAAACGATGACTTTAACCAGACAATACTGAATGCCATTTATGATCCTGAAGCAGTTCACAAGATCGTATCGGAATATCATACGCAAAACCAAAAAAAATATCTTCACGTCATAACCTCCGGTCTTACAAAAAACGGTAAGATCACCGGGATTATAATCATGCTTTCGGATATATCCGAGCTGGTCGAAGTAAAAGAACATCTTAAAATGATGGATAAGATCAGATCTCTCAACAGTACACTTGAAAAGAGAAACCAGTTCATACAGTATGCCTTCGGAAGATATCTATCCGATGAAATTGTAGAGAAAATAGTCGATGATCCCGATGGCCTCTCCATAGGCGGACACCAGTCCTATATCACAGTCCTTATGAGTGATATAAGGGGGTTCACCGCCATATGCGAAAACATGGAGCCGGATTCTCTCATATGTATGCTCAATCATTATTTTGATCAGATGGTAAAGATAATCAAAGAAATGAAGGGAAATATAATCGAATATCAGGGAGACGGAATTCTTGCTCTTTTCGGCGATCCCGTAAAAAATGAAAAGCATGCACAAAGTGCTGTCACAGCCGCGATCCTGATGCAAAAAGAAATGAATGATATAAACATCTGGAATAAAGACCACGGCTATCCCGAATTAAAAATGGGTATAGGTATAAATACGGGAACTGCAGTCGTAGGAAATATCGGTTCCGAATATGCGATCAGATATAATGTCATAGGAAGCTGTATAAATCTCTGCGGACGCATAGAGAGCTACACGGTAAGCGACCAGATATTCATATCAACAAAAACAAAGGATGAAATAGACGAAGAGCTTATCATTGAAGACAGCTACACTGTTATGCCAAAGGGAGTTAACAGTCCCATTACCATACATTCCGTAAAGGGTATAGGAGCACCCTATAATGTATCTTACAAAAGCTCAGAGGAGGATCTGATCAGGCTTGAAAATGAGGTAAAGGCCCGTCTGTGTATACTGGACGGTAAGCATGTCAGTTCAGAAGAAAAGGAGATCATTATTACTGCCGGATCTTCAGACAGGATCAGATTCCGTACAGGAGAGAAGCTGGATATTTTTGATAATGTAGTAATTATTTCCGATAC
Organism: Lachnospiraceae bacterium; assembly: GCA_024687745.1. GTDB lineage: Bacteria > Bacillota > Clostridia > Lachnospirales > Lachnospiraceae > UBA2868. The sequence goes on along the minus strand of JAILEM010000105.1, from coordinate 10,864 downwards.
CAGTATTTACGGAAAGATCACTGAATCCCATGATGGCATATATATTATGTCCATAACCGGAAGAAATTAGATCTCATGTATGTTTTTTGGCGCATCTTCTATATGATAGGCCACTTCTTTTATAAAATGGCAGTTTGTTATATCATCATTTTCCTTAAGCTCTAAAAGATAACCTTCACCGTTTCCGGGAAGCCAGTCGAAATATGTTCTTCTGGGGAGTGCATATTTTTCCATAGTAGTCATTATCGTTCCCCCGTGTACCACTATAACTACTCTTTTTGCTCCCTCTCTTCTTTCTTTTTCGATTATTCCCTCAAAGCCTCTGGAAACTCTTTTTATAAATCCCGCTCTGTCTTCACCGTGCGGACATCTGGGTTCACAGTCATTATCCACCCAGTTTCTGTAATCCTTATCATCCTTCATTTCCTGCGCATTTTTTCCTTCAAAATCTCCAAAGTTCATCTCCTTTATATCGTCAACAGGTATCTTCTGTGCATCCGGAAACATTATATCGGCAGTCTGTCTGGTTCTTATCAGGGTAGAGATATAAACCCTTTCAGGATCAAAATCCGCTTTCTTTAAATATTTCATACCGTCCTTTGACAAAGGTATATCAAGATTTCCCTGATATCTTTTGTCTTTATTAAAATCGGTCTCTCCGTGTCTTATCATATATATATACATTTTATCTTTATTTGCCCTTCTTTGTTATAAGATAGATATCATTATCATTTTTCATCATATGTCTTCCCGAAACATCATATGATCTTGCAGCAGAACTCTTAAGTATACTGTACTCTGATCTGTCTTCCTCAAAAGCTTTTGTCCCCTCAAGCAGGGATTCAATGGTTATTGCGCAAAAAACTACTGTGGCATCAGGAAATTTCCGGTTAACAAGCTTTATGATACCATACAGATCTCCTTTACTGCCTCCGATATATATCTTATTGACGTTTTTTATTCCAAAGCTTTCAGGCTTCTCCAAAACATCCTTTGCATCACTTCTTATTACTACCGTATTATAGGCTCTGAAATGCTCTTTATTTTTTTTTACGGTATCTGCCCTTGAACTGTCGATCTCAACCGAAAAAACCCTTCCGGCATTCATAGCCATATCTATCGTAACTCCGCCCGTACCTGCTCCTATATCAAGACAGATATCCTCTTTGGATATCCTAAGAAGAGAGAGTATATGGGATCTGACTGCCTGTTTGGTCAGGGGAGCATCAGATCTTATAAATTCCTCATCAGGTATGGCTCCGGAATATTTCTCAGGATAACGATCCGCCTCCATCAGCACAGCATAAAGGGAGCTTTCCAAAGGATCCTTTTCTCCAAGATATTCCATTATCTCCTGAGGCTTACCGCATATGATCCTTTCATTTTCATATGAAAGATCCTTTGCCAGGGTTATCCTGATATCATTATCCTCTGCCTCTATCAGTTTTTTCACATGACCCCTTACCCCGTCCTTTCCTGAAGTCAGGAAAAAAACAGGTTTTCCTTCCATCAGCCTGCTGCAGGGATCCATATCTCTTCCGTGGGCTGAAAGAAGACTCCAGTTTTCATATGTCCTGTTAAGCTTTGCAGCCAGATACTGATAGGTAGATATCCCGCAGATAAGACAATAAGGTATCGATCTTTCTGCCAGATATGAAGCCATTCCCGCAGCGCCCGAATAAAAGCCGGTATCACCGCTGTATATTACAGAGATATTAACTGAACTGATATCAGTATGTTCCCGGATAGTACAATACAGATCTTTGGGTGCATAATCGGTAATATATATTTTTTTTTCAGGATATCTTTCCTTTAATATATCCGTAAGGCGTCTGTTTCCCGTTAATATATCCGAGGATCTTATGGCACTTAAACCCTCCCCGGTTATAAGGGAAGTATCACCCATTCCCGCTCCGATCAGATAGATCATATTTTTTCCCTCAGCTTATATCGTTTCTGTTCCTTTTATCTAACTCATCAAGCTCCAAAACCAGCTCATCATATGATAACCCGTCTTCTCCGGGACGTTTGATGATCAAGAGTTTGCAATCCTTATTTTTTGCTGCTTCCTTCTTTTCCGCAAATCCGCCGTTTTTACCGCTGTCCTTGGTAACAACATATTTAATGTCAAACTGTTCTATCACTGCCTCATTCATCTTTTGAGAAAAAGGTCCCCACATCGCTATGATATTTTTATGGGGGATACCCTCCTCCTCACAGGTCTTTATCCCATCGACGGAAGGGATTATCCTGACATACAGCCTGTTTCTTTCCAGACACTCATAGCTTTTAAGATCCTTTGACCCCGTTGTTATAAGGATATTTCCACTTCGATCATTTAATATATCTGCTGCAGCTTCAATATCATCAACATATTGTATCATATCACTGTCTTTTTCTTTTTGCGATCCTGAAACTGTATTATACTTATCCCTTATAAGTCTGAAATAGTGCACATCCTCCTCTTTACAGACCTTCTTAAGGTTTTCTGTGATTTCCGTCGCAAAAGGATGTGTGGCATCGATGCACACTTCAAATTTTTTTAATAATTCCTTTAATTCAACGGGTCCCAGTCTTCCGGTTATTATATCGGCACCATTTTCAGACAGCTCTGTATCCATAGCCTCCCTGCCCAGTTTTGTTGCGACAGATACAGTGATATCATACCCCTTCTCTGATAATTTTCCGGCAGCTATCCTTCCCTCTGTCGTTCCTGAAAAAATGATCACCTTCATCCCTCGATCCCATAACCTCTCTCTGTTACCATCTTTCCGTTTATTATCCTTGTCCCTGCTTCCCCGATAAAAACAGTTGAAGACATATCAAGCTCTTCATCCCTCAGTTCACTTAAGGAAATAAGCCTGCTGCTCTCTCCCTCTCTCCCGATATTTCTTACATATCCGCATACAGTATTTTTATCCTTATATTTTAACAGGATATCACAGGCCTTTTTAAGATTATCTCTCCTGAGGTGTGACATGGGATTGTAAATGCAAACGGTAAAATCTCCCATCCCCGCAGCGTTAAGTCTCCTTTCTATGACCTCCCAGGGCGTGAGCTGATCTGACAGAGATATGGTAACAAAATCATTCATAAGGGGTGCACCAAGAACAGCTCCCCCCGCCAATGAGGCGCTTATCCCCGGGATCACCTCGACCTCTGTGTCCTTATCATCCCTTTCCAAAAGCTCATACACAAGACCTGCCATCCCGTATACTCCGGGATCTCCGCCCGATACTATGGATACCGTCTTCCCTTCATCCGATGCCTTGCCGATCGCATATAAACATCTTTCCGTTTCCTGCTTCATCGGTGTCGAATAGAATTCCTTACCGGAAAAGCTGTCTCTTATAAAACCGATATATTTATCATATCCGCATATGATCCCGGAATCCTTCAGTGCTTTTACGGCCCTGAAGGTCAGCTCATCGCTGTTCCCCGGTCCTATCCCTATGATATACAATTTCCCTTTGCGCATTTTTCCTCCCGGATATCCTGTGATTTTCATATCCTGTTCAGGTTAATTTAACCTCTTTGCATCTGCAAGCGCAAGTGCAAAAGTCACCCCGTCCCTTGCATATTTTTTGATCTCGATATGTCCCTCTTTTGCATATTTAAGGGCCAGGTATAAGGCGCTCCTTTCGCAGACACTGTCTGTTCCGGTAACTTCCTTTACAAGCTCTGAGGATGTAAAATCTCCGTTCAAAGTGTTTAACTCCTCCGCAGAAAAGGTTTCAAACTCAAATCCCTCATCCCTGCAGAAATCTCTTATCCCGGCCTCCTCCTTTTTAAGATCTATACTTCCGGCCATAACTATAGATTCCTTAAACAGCTTATTGTCTTTTATAAAATCCCCGAACACGGCTTTAACGGTTTCCGCCAGGACTCCTTTTTTGGAACCGATACCAAGATAACCTTTTCTTGGACAGAGTATGAGTCCCGGAATTCCCATATCATATATGCTTATTATCACGTTGTTTGTATCTTGCGCAATAACACTTATGTCCGTGGGAATACTGCCGGTATCATGTATGATAAGACCGCTCTGCCTGCTTATTTCAGAAAGCATACTGTCATCGGAACCGGCTGACATATAAATATGTACAGGTTCCTCTCTGAGCACAGCCGATGAAACGGTTTTTATAAGCTTTGGGTCCGGTATTTCCATATCATATTTTTTTGCAAAGGAATCTATTGCAAATTTATCATTCAGATCGGTCGCTGTTGTGATGACAGCCCTTGCACCTGTGATGTCCGCTGTTTCCTCTGCAAGCCTGTTGGCTCCCCCTATATGTCCGCTAAGTAATGAGATAACATTTTCTCCTTTTTCATCTATAACGACCACTGCCGGATCGACCGTCTTTCCGATAAGTAAAGGAGCGATCATCCTTACTGCTATACCACAGGCTCCTACAAAAACTATATTTTCAAATCTGTAAAAAACATCCTTTAACCATTCCCTAAGCTTTCCGTCACTATCTGCCCTGTATATGTGTATGCTCCCTTTGTACCTTTCGAAGAGTCCGTCACTTATCCTTCCCGAAAGCTCCTGTCCTCTGTCTGTGAAGCATATTATTCCCGTTCCTTCCCTTACCCCTCTTCTGAAACCTGTCGTAAACTCCCTGTCATAGAGTTTTGACCTGCTTACCTCTTTTTCACTGTCAAGAAAATCTCCCACAAGTATCAATGCGGTATTACTGATCGAATTCTTCCTTCCGGCTTCTTCAAGGGTTCCTATAGTGCACCTTATCACCTTTTCTTCGGGCCAGGTTGCCTTATATACGATCGCTGCCTTTGTATCACAGGTATATGCACCGCCCTTTAACAGCTCCTCAACAAGTCCTCCTATATTTCCCGCCGATAAAAATACTGCCATGGATGTACCATGGGAAGAAAGCTTTGATATCCTCTCATTCTCAGGAACCGGTGTTCTTCCTTCAAGTCTTGTGATTATAAGACTTTGTGATGATCCGGGGACAGTGTATTCTGCTTTAAGCCTTGCGGCCGCACCCAAAAAGCTTGACACTCCGGGAGTTATATCATATGGTATTCCTCTTTTTTTTAGTTCATCGATCTGTTCTCTTATAGCTCCATACAGAGAAAGGTCACCGGTCTGAAGTCTCACCACGGATCTTTCCTTCTTCAGAGCTTCCTCCATCAACATGATGATCTCATTTAAACTCAGATGAGAACTGTCATATAATCCGGCTCCGTCCTTACACAGTGATAAAAGCTCTTTATTTATAAGGCTTCCGGCATAGATAACAACATCTGCGTTTTCTATAAGATTTTTTGCCCGGATCGTTATAAGGTCAACCGCTCCGGGACCGGCTCCAACAAAATGTACCATCATAGTCTCCTGAATATCCTCTCCCCTGCCTCAGTCATTCCGATAAGCCTTTCCTTACAGTCTTCTCCTGTATCAGATCCCAAAGGCGCACTGAAGATGATCGCTCCTATCTCGATTTTTCCTTCTGCGAGGTCTTTTCTTATCCTTTCATCCAGATGATACTGTATCTTATCAAGGAGTGATCTGACAGTCGTCTCATAGATATCTGTTTCTTTAAGGAGTTTTAAGGCTTCTTCCGTCGTATCCTGTTCCATCAGTCTCCTGCAAAGCTCTGGAGACGCATTATTTATTGCTGCATGGGCGGTTATCAGCTCCATCCTTGCATCTGCCATTCTTGAATGCGTATTCATAATTCCTCCCGCAAGCTTAAGGAGCTTTCCGGCATGACCCGTTATCAGGACCTCTTCAAATCCGTAAAGGATACAGGCATCCAATGCATCCCCTATGAAATTTGAACACATAACAAGCGGAATTCTGCAAAGACCCATGGCCTTAACGTACTCTTTTCCATAGTTTCCGGGCGTAAGGAGGATTTTCTTATTGCCTTCTGCTGCAAGCTGTCTTATCTCCAGACAAACTGCATCACTGAAGGCTTTCTCACTCATCGGCTCCACTATCCCGCTTGTTCCTATTATGGACAGACCACCCTCTATCCCAAGCCTTTTATTAAAGGTTGATTCTGCTATCTTCTCTCCGTTTGGAATATACAAGGTACATCTTATACCTCCCGTATATCCTGCTTCCTCCCTTGCCTCGTTGACCGCATTTTCAATCATCTGTTTAGGAACAGGATTTATCGCTGCCTCACCCACCTTAAGACCAAGTCCCTCTCTTGTTACTCTTCCTATTCCTTCTCCTCCCTCGATCTCTATGTTGTCGGAATCGGAAATATATTCTGTCCTTACAAATATTTCAAGATCATTTGTTACGTCCTTATCATCACCGCCGTCCTTTATCACAGAACATACCGCGGTATCGGACCCGGGATCATAGATACTTTTATTTACTTCTGCCTCTATCCTTATACCCTTGGGAGTGATCACAGAAAGACTTCCCCTATAGGCTTTTTTGGAAAGCAGACTCTTTGCAGACCCAAGTGCAGCAAGGGCTGCACAGGTTCCGGTCGTAAATCCGCATCTCATGTTTTTTCCCTGTGATATAACAAAAAGATCCGATGTCATCTTATCATCTCCTGTGCGGATCGGTAACGTCATCCGCCATGTACAGAATGGCATTTATTATCGCAGCCGCTATCGTACTTCCACCCTTTCTTCCCTCGTTTATTATAAGCGGTATCTCTCTTTTCAAGCATATATCCTTTATAAATTCTTTACTTTCCACCACATTGACAAATCCCACCGGAACAGCCGTGACAAGGGATGGCCTGACCTCCCCCTTTTCTATAAGCTCCCCGAGAGCAAAAAGAGCGGTGGGGGCATTCCCTACCGAATAGATCCCCTCTTTACAGACTAAAGCCGCATATTCCATCGATACCGTTGCTCTTGTGACCTTCCTCTCCCCTGCTGCCTTTATTATCCTTTCATCGTTCATAAAGCATATGGCATTACCTTCATATTTCTGTATCACCCTTTTATTTATCCCAGAAAGCGTCATATTTGTATCGGTAATTATTGTGAAAGATCTGTCTCTGATCGTCTTTATTGCTTCCGGTATAGGATTATTAATAAATTTTATTGAACTACTGTAATCAAAATCTGCCGTTGCATGGATCACTCTTTTTACGATAGTCAGCTCATTCTGACTCATCAAAGGATCCGGATCATACTGCTTTAATTCCTCTTCTATTATCTCCATACTCCTCGTTTCAATATCAGCGGGCATTATATACTCAACCAACCTTAACTCCTTACCGGTTTCAGACCTTTTTCAGTACTCGATTCCTATTCTGGCTCCGATCCCTTTATCATAGGGATGTCTTATACACTTGAACTCCGTTATATAATCTGAAATATCCATCATCCATTCTTCGGGATCTCTCCCCGTTATAACTATCTCCGTTTCAGATTCCTTATTTTCCAGGTACTTTCTTGTCTTTTCCTTATCTAAAAGATCCTTTGAAAAGGCCTGGGTAAGCTCATCAAGTATGATGAACGATCTCACGCCTTTATCGGAGCTTTCTTTTTCTTTTTCAAAAACTTCCTCAATTATCCTGTCCTGATTTATTCTGAGCTTGTCCTTTTCCTTATCCGAAAGCTCCTTAATAAATCTCTCATCCTCCTTACAGGAATATACCAGGGCACCAAGCTCCTTAAGCTTTTCTGCCTCACCCGATAAAGAACCCTTACAAAATCTCACTGCCATAACACCATATCCGGCAGCTATCGCCCTTAAAGCCATACCATATGCCGCTGTCGTCTTTCCTTTACCATTGCCGTAATACAGATGTATCAAGCCGGACATAATATCATCTCACCTTTCCGAAAGCTTTTATTCCATCTCTATGATCTTATACAGCAGATCCATATCAATATTATCCCTTACAGTTTTTGCAAGAATATCGATCTGCTCTTCCCTGTATAAAATCTGAGAGGAGATTTTTCTGTCACTTATTTCATATCTTCCCGTATCCTTTATATCAATTCCCCTTAAAGCTAAAAGCATATCCTCAAATATCCTTAAAACCTCAGCATTATCAAACAATCCGTGAAAATATGTTCCGTAAACATTTCCCGATATAAACCCATCCTCTGTATCATCATCCTTCTTTATAAAATACCCTGAGGACTCATTTTCATTATCACAATCCTCTGTATCTTTTAATGTAATACCCATATGTATCTCATAACCTGAAACCCGGACTTCTCTAAAAAATACATTGTTTATGACACCCCTGCTCTGCTTTCTTATTTTTCCATTACCCTTTCCGAATATAGTCTTAACGGGAAGAAGACCTATACCTTCCACGCTCTCATCACTTTCTTCATCATAAATCCTCCTTCCTAACATCTGATATCCTCCACAGATCCCAAGGACAGGGGTTCCCTGCATGGAAAGCGCGATTATTGCCTTATCAAGGCCTGAAGACTTTAGCCATTTCAGATCACCCACTGTATCCTTTGTTCCCGGGATGATTATCATATCCGGCCTTTTTAGCTCCCTTATATTGCAAACATATCTTACTCCCGTAAGCTCCGACCTTTCAAACGGGATAAAATCCGTATGATTTGATATAAATGGGAGTCTTATTACCGCAACGTCTATAAGCTTATCATGGCTTTTTACATTTAATCTCTCGGACATTGAATCCTCATCATCAATGTCAATTTTAATATAAGGGATCACTCCGATCACCGGTATTTTCGTAAGATCCTCTATCTGCTTTAATCCATTTTCAAGTAAGGCTCTGTCCCCCCTGAATTTATTGATTATTATACCCTTGATCCTCTTTGCTTCATTATCGGGAAGAAGCTTTACCGTACCGTATATCTGCGCAAAAACTCCTCCGGGATCTATATCTGCTATTAACAGCACGGGAGCATCTGCTCTCTCAGCCATCCCCATATTTACAATATCATCACTTTTCAGATTTATCTCTGCCGGACTTCCTGCTCCTTCAATAACAATTATATCATTCTCTTCTTTAAGGGAATGGTATGCTCTCATGATATCCGGAACAAGCTCCTTCTTCTTTTTAAAATAGGCTTCCGCATTATAATCCCCCTTCACTGTTCCGCCTACTATAAGCTGGCTTCCCGTCTCACTTGAGGGCTTTAACAATACCGGATTCATCCTGACATCCGGTTCCTTTCCCGCCGCATATGCCTGAACTGCCTGAGCCCTCCCTATCTCAAGACCATCCCTTGTGACAAATGAATTAAGAGCCATGTTCTGACTCTTAAACGGGGCAACGCTATATCCGTCCTGCGCAAATATCCGGCACAGTGCAGCTGTGATAAGGCTCTTGCCCACACCGCTCATTGTTCCCTGTAGCATTATATTCTCAGACATTTTTATCCTTTCGACTTTGCATTATCTCCCTAAGCGCCTCCAATAAAACATCGTTTTCATCACTTCTCTTTATGGCGATCCTGTAGCAGCCCTTACACAGTCCGTAATAATTACTGCAATCCCTTATCAGTATTCCCTTGTTTAACATTCTCTCATAAAATTCCGGTATTTCAGTAAAGAAAAGGATAAAACCTGCATCCCCTGCGATATACCTTATATTGTTCTCATCAAAAAAAGCGCTTATCTTCTCCTTTTCTCTTAACAAAAGCTGTATAAGAGTTTTCCTGTACTCTTCGTCATCGATATCAAGAGCCGACAGGGCCGCTCTTTGAAAAATACCTGAAACCTTCCAGGGCTGACCTTCATTTGCTATCTCATTTACAAGCTCTCTGTCGGAACAGAGCACATACCCTATCCGGACATCCGGCATTGAATAATACTTTGTAAAGGAATTCAGAACTATGAGAGATGAATGATCCTGTATCTTCTTTCTGAAGCTGTATCTGTCCCTTTCACTGACAAAATCTATAAAGCTTTCATCTATCACTGTCTTAACACCCTCTTCATCACAGATACATAAAAGCTTTTCGAGATTTTCAGGGGCGGTCAGTACACCTGCCGGATTTGACGGATTTGCGATAAAGATAAGACTGACACTTTTTAATAATTCCCTGTTTTCAAAGAAACAGTCTTTGGGAATAAATCCTTCTTCTTCATTACACATATAATGTTCCGTTTCATAACCCTCCTCACTGAGTGATCTTTCATATTCCAAAAAGGACGGTTCGATGATAAGAGCCCTTGATACGCCCTCAGAAGAGGATTTTTTTTTCATTTTTTTTACTGCCTTTGCGATGCTGTATATAAGATCGCTGGCACCGTTTGAAACAACAACATTCCTGATATCCGTATCGTATCGCCCGGCTATTTTTTTTCTCAGCTCAGTGCAGTCTGTATCGGGATATTTTGATAGATTTCCCTCTCTGATATAGTCTGTTATCGAATCGGATACTTCCTTTGGTGTTCCAAGAGGTGAGAGATTTATGGAAAAGTCATAACGTATATCAACTCCCCTTTTTCTGTATTTATTAATTTCTCCCCCGTGAAAATATCTGTTCATCCGCCCAAACCTTTCAGGATATTCAATAAATATCCCTTTATATTTTTCTAACCAGCTGCCTGTCGATACAGTGTGAGCAGCTCCCTTCTGTTTTCACATTCTGTCTTTTTTAAGAGGTTATGAACATGAAACTTTACAGTACTTTCGGATATATAGAGAAGCGAGGCTATCTGTTATAAAGGATTTTATAACTCTTTTTATCCTCCGTCAACGCTGATTTGGGCATAGAAAAGACCTATCCTTAAACTGACCTTACGGTAATAAATCATTTTATGTATAATAAATATGCAGACATCCGATCAGATAAGAGATATGATCATGGAATCCTATGATTCAAGAAATACTACCTATGATGTTATCTCCCAGAAAAACTCCGATGCAACCCTGGGATATGAGCGAGTTCTTGATACAGAAACGGGAGATTA
>JAILEM010000237.1 GCA_024687745.1 Lachnospiraceae bacterium | reverse complement strand
TATATATATTATTACTATGCAAACGTAGGGAGGGTTAAGACATGGCTAAGTCTGAAATAAAAGAAGCTAAAACATCCGGTATATCCAAGACCGGAAAAGAAACTAAGAGTAGGAAGAAAAAGCCGGGAAAGATAAGCATGCGTGCCACGCTTATCCTTTTTGCACTTATTCCTATGGTTTTGACTGCCGTAAGTATCGGTATCGTATCTGTAAAAAACAGCCAGGATCAGATCAAAGGATATACTCATGATTCACTGGTACAGGTTGTTACGGATATAGGTAACACATTTGATACGATGACAGATACCGATAAGCAGATACTTAAAGCTTATGCAACAGCTCCGGTGATCAGGGAAGCACTTAAGAACCCTGATGACGCTGAGGCAGCCGCCTTAGCACAGCAGTATACTCTTGATTATTTTTCTCAGCTTGAAGGATGGGAAGGAATCTATGTTGCGGATTGGAGTTCAAAGGTTATAGCACATCCCAGTGAACAGATTGTAGGTGTTGTACTCAGGGAAGGGGATGGACTTAAGACACTTCAGGATTCAATGCTTGCTGCTTCGGATGGAGTATATAATACAGGTATAATGGTAAGCCCTGCATCGGGACAGAATATAATGTCACTTTATGTACCCGTGATCGTAGACGGAGAACCCTTGGGATATGCGGGATGCGGAATATACGTACAGAATATTGCCGAAAAGATATCAGATGTTTCAAGATTAAATCTTGACAGCGGATATACATATTTTGTTGACAATAACGGAACAATGCTCTATCATCCGACACCCGAGAAGATAGGACAGCCCGTAGAAAACAGTGCCGTAAAGCAGCTGCTTGCGCAGATATCAACGGGACAGCATCCGGCTCCGGAAATAATCACATATGAATTTAAAGGAAAGATCAAATATGCGGGATACTATATCGGAGAGAATGAGCATTATATAGCTGTATTAACTGCCGATGAGGAAGATGTTCTTGCCGGACTTCAAAGGATCAAGTTTATAATACTTGCTATATGTATAGGATGTGTCATATTGTTTGCCATAATAGCATTGCTTGTAGAACGTAAGATATCTGTTCCTCTTATGAAGCTTGTTTCATCACTGGATGATCTCAGCGATGGTAATGTAAATGCGGAATGTGATGCAGAATCCCATATTCATGAGACCGTGAGCATAATCCGTTCGTTTACTAAGTTAAGAGATGCACTTTCAAAGTCCATGAGATCCGTAAAATTGTCGGCAGACGTGCTCAATAATTCTATGGTAAGCGTAGACGGTATGACCAGTGAAAACGTGGATTCGGTTTCACAGATCAACACAGCGGTAAATGAAGTTGCCCAGACATCCCAGAGCGTTGCTCACAGTGCCCAGGTAATGGCTGAAAGGACAGTGGACCTTGGTGAAGATATAGAGAAGCTTAATGAAAATGTCCGTAATCTTTATAATGCTTCACAGACTATCAAGAGTGCAAATGATGAAGCGAATGACTGTATGGCCTCGGTTCTTACCGGTGCAAATGAGTCGGTAACGGCAATGAGGAATATAGGCGACAAGATAAATGAGACTAACTCAGCTATATCAGATATAGGATCTGCTCTTGCAGCCATCGAAAACATTGCGGCACAGACCAACCTTCTTTCACTGAATGCGTCTATTGAGGCGGCCCGTGCAGGTGAAGCAGGCAGAGGATTTGCTGTTGTTGCCGATGAGATCAGAAGCCTTGCTGATTCCTCGGCACAGTCCGCAAAGGAAATTAAGCAGATCATAGAAAACGTTGTGGTTCTTTCAAAGGGAACAGTAGACATATCAAACCGTGTGTTTGAAGTGATCGAAAGAGAACGTGAAGATATAGAGAACGCTCAGGATAAGTTCAATGTTCTTTCGGATTCGGTTGAGGCATCGATCAATGAGATCGAAACCATCAGACAAATGGCAGATTCACTTGACGGAATCAAGAATGAGCTGACAAATACAACATCCGAGCTTGGCGCGATCTCGGAAGAGCTGGGAGCTTCGGCAGAAGAGGTTGCAGCCTCCTGTCAGACTGTAACGGATGCATGTGTAGATACTCAGAAGTCCACCGCAGAGATGCGTGATGTAAATCAGGAGATGAGTGATGCGATAGCATTCTTCAGGATCTGATAAACGGGAAATGGGGATCTGTTGCATAATTAAGAAGACAGAAATCCTGTATGTTCCGTAAGATCTGAGATAGTCCTGATTTTTGCAGATCGGATCAAAGTTAAGAAAGAGAAGATGTGGCACCGGGGGCTTTATACACCCTCTGCCACATCTTTTTTGGAGTCTTACTGTGTGAGAACCCTTTAAATATATAAGCTTTTGAATTATAATAAAATAGCAGCATTTGAATTATAATAAAATATCTGCTTTTGAATTTATATAGTTAATTACTGAATTTTGATAAAATATATTAAGATCTGTATTCTTGATCCAATTTTTTTAAATGTATTGATAATGCGTATTCAGGAGGAAAGAATGGACATCAATTATAAAGAAACAGAAATAAGAAAGTATCTTGTAAGGGACAGAAAGACAGGAGAGGAATCTATTGTAAGAGTATCAAACCGAAACAACCTTTCAGCAGAGGATCAAATGGAACTTCTTAATGCAAATGATGAGGAAAAAGAATATATCTTCTTTATCGGAACCGTTGAAGGCGAAACCGATTAAGGTGATCTTTGAGCGGTATTTTATTGGACCTTTTTGGCGTTTTTATCTTTAGGTTATTAAGCTGGTCAACAGCAGAAAAGAGGATAGTCATATATAATTCGGCTATCTTCTTTTTGTTAAAGCACCGTCATTTTCGAATAATAAATGAAGTATCGTTTTTTACTGAAAAGAAGCGGAGAAAAGACCTGAGTGCGTACCCGTAAATGCAGATTTAAGGGAAGGATCTTAGAATGGATACAATTAAGGATCATATAAAATGGCTCGGTCATGAGACCTTTGAACAAAGACCGTTTGACGAAATAGATAATCTGATATTCTGTCAGTTATCCTACTATGATCTCAGCGTTACAACAGAAAAAGGCGGGACACTTACCCTTGAGCAATGCGGTAATTTTACAGATCCTGACGATCTTCATGTATGTATAGTGGGAGAGGATACGGACAGAGAGATCAACAGGGATTTTTTTGAGGCGGCTGTAAACGCGCCAAGATATAAGGACATCCTCGTTTCAGACTATGTGGATATAGTAAACGATAAGGTCCAGTTTGCCGCGGTGACCTTCCATATATCAGAAAAAGAGGTCTATGTTGCATATCGCGGGACCGATGATACACTAATCGGATGGAAGGAAGATTTCATGATAAGCTTCACAGAGATACCGGCACAGAAAATGGCCGCAGAATATCTTGAGAATATCATGAAAAAGTATAGCGGCAGGGAGATCTGTATCGGCGGTCACAGCAAAGGCGGGAATCTTGCACTTTATGCTGCTCTTCGTACAGGGAAGGATAATGTGCCCCGAATAAGTCACATATATATGAATGATGCTCCGGGGATCTGCAGTGATGTAACGGATATATCACGACTTGATGAGCTAAAGGACAGGATTACCAGGATAATACCTGAATTCTGTGTGGTCGGCAGGCTTTTTGAACCGGTTATCAGGGATGAAAAGATAGTAAGATGCACGGTGAGCGGCATAATGCAGCATATGCTCTTAAACTGGGGAATTGAATACGGAAAGCTTATGACTGCTGATGATAATACACCGGAGAGTAACTGGATCAGTGAGGCCGTTAATACCTGGATAGAAGATGTTTCAAATGAAAAAAGACATCAGCTCGTGGACAGACTCTTTGAGGCACTTGAGGCAAACGGTGCAAAAACCCTATCGGATCTTTCGGGAAACGGGATCGAGGGGTTTGAACAGATACTTGTTGATCTTGCCGGTGCGGATAAGGAGACCCTTCATACGATAGCAAGCTTTCCTGAAAAGGCAATATTTGGTAACGCTGCTACAAATGTGAGAAAAAATACAAAGCTTCAGTCGCTTATACGTTCAAGACTTGCTCAGGGGATCGCAGCCATACTGACAGGAATAATGTGCCTGGTGATCCCAAGTACCAATATGATATTTATCTTTGTTGCTGTTGTGACAGCCTTGCTCATCCTTCTTGCAGGAAGGACAATCTACAGGCTCTACCGCTCCGGATGGAATCTCTATCAGGAAAGGATAATGGTGCTGATCACGGTCATTGCTCTTGTTTCATATCAGTTCATGTTTTTCAAGGAACATGCTCTTTTTCTGCTGAGCAGTATCTTTTTTGGGATCGTGTTTCTGATGGCGGCGTATAACTGTGCATGTGCGCTGAAAAAGGATCCGGGAATGAAGAAATGGATAAAGATACGCTACCTGATCGAGATGGTATTGTTCATTATCCTCGGACTTTTTGACTTTGTTTCCCCGCAATATACTATGGACAGTTATGCATCAAGCGTAGGAGCTCTTCTCGTACTTGACGGCTTCAGCAGGATCGTGGAGCATACTCAGGAAAAAGAGGATCAGGGATGAGCAGGATCCGCATAAATACTGGAAAAAGAGGAACAGGAATGAGCAGGATCCGCATAAATACTGGAAAAAGAGGATCAGGAATGAGCAGGATCCGCAGATATACAGAAAAAGAAGCACAGGAATGAAGGAAAGTATATAAATGAATGAGAATATAAATTTTACAGAGGGGAAGATACTGGCGCCGTTGTTGAAATTCGCGGTGCCTGTGTTGTTTGCACTGTTTTTACAATCCTTATACGGAGCTGTTGATCTGATGATCGTCGGAAAGTTTGCGGACAAGACCGACGTGTCGGGAGTTTCGACCGGGTCACAGATCATGATGACTCTAACGAACCTTGTGAGCTCGATCTCTATGGGTATGACTGTATTCTTAGGGCAGAAGACAGGCGAAAAAAAGGCTGATGAAGGTGGAAACATTGTCGCCAACGGGATAATACTTTTTTTTACAATGGGATTGTTCCTTACACTCTTTATAACTTTGTTTGCTGTTGATCTCGCTAATATCATGAATGCACCGGAAGAAGCTTTTGAGCTGACTGTTTCGTATATAAGAATATGTGGGGCCGGAGCGATCGTGATCATTTCCTATAACCTGATCGGGAGCATCTTCAGGGGATTGGGGGATTCGATCACACCACTGATAACTGTGTTTATCGCCTGCATCTGCAATATTATCGGGGATCTTATCCTGGTCGCGTGCTTTGATATGGGAACAAAGGGAGCAGCAACGGCTACTGTGGCCGCTCAGTTCATAAGTGTTTTGATATCGCTTAAGCTTATAAGCAGAAAAAAGCTGCCGTTTGTATTAAAAAAAGACTGCTTTAGGATAAAAAAAGAGATCATAAAGAAGATACTTTTTATCGGAGCACCTGTGGCTCTGCAGGACCTGCTAGTTGGGATATCGTTTCTTGTGATACTTGCGATAGTCAATTCCCTTGGACTTATAGCATCGGCAGGCGTTGGTGTGGCGGAAAAGGTTTGTGCATTTATTATGCTGATCCCTTCTGCTTTTGCGCAGTCAATGTCTGCCTTTGTATCACAGAACAGGGGTGCGGGAAGGTATGACAGGGCATTTAAGGGGCTTAAGTATGCTATAGGTGTTTCGTTTATATTTGCAGGGATAATGTTCTATACCGCATTTTTCCATGGAGATATTCTTGCAGGTATTTTTGCAAATGATACTCAGGTCATAGCGGCAGCCTGGGATTATCTTAAGGCATATGCGATAGACTGCCTGCTGACGTGTTTTTTGTTCTGCTTTATAGGCTTTTTTAACGGAATGGAATATACAAGATTTGTTATGGTTCAGGGTATCATAGGTGCATTTCTTGTCAGAATACCTGTATCCTTTATGATGAGCAGGCAGGAGCCGGTATCACTTTTTCATATAGGACTTGCAACTCCGTGTTCGACAATAGTACAGATAACGCTGTGCTTTTTATGTATGGCACATCTGCTAAAGAAGCTTAAGGGAGAGAACAGGATCTGAGCAGGGGAGTTGTTTTGCACGGAATCTGGTAGTATAGTTTTTTGGGTATATTGGTTGGCTGATGGCCGGTCTTATGATATGATTTTTTTGGCTGTATTATCACACACACTCTTATATTTATTAAGAGAAGAAGGAAAGGTATGAGAAAAAACATGAAAAAAGTCATGAGAGTAACTGCATTATTATTAGCATTGGCTATTTACCAACTCATAGTTGATATTTATAAATTTCTGAAACATTGCTGCTCCAGTCTTTTAATGGCATAAGCCTAATGCCTCTACCCGATATAATTCAGGCTACATTTAATCTTACTACTTTTTCAGTTCCTTTGA
>JAILEM010000157.1 GCA_024687745.1 Lachnospiraceae bacterium | reverse complement strand
ACATTCAAAAGTGCTGCTCCTAAACTTATAATAGAAGAGGGAACAGTAATAGTTGATTCAACCCATCATGGATTTACCCTCAAGGAAGCCGGATGTCTGTACATTAAAGATGGGGCCGGGGAGGTTCAATTTATAGGAAAGTCTGAGAGTGATGGTACAAGGAAATCTGTATTTCCGGCAAAGAGTACACTAACAGGAAATGAAACATTTCCCAGACTGTTTTCTGATCTTCCGTGTAAGGCACAGTATGTCCCTTATCATAAAGATGGGAAAGAAGTTTTCATTCCGGCAAACGGCACTGATGGTAAGACTTATAATGACACTTCTCTCTTTGGAGATGATGATATTTACTATTATAAATTAACCTTTAAGCCCGGATATACAGTCAAGTGGGTAAATTATGACGGAACAGTGCTTGAAGAGGATAAGGGATATTACTGGGAGGGGCAGATACCTGAATATAACGGGAAAGAACCAACAAGGGAAGCGGATGAACAGAATACCTATTACTTTGCAGGCTGGGATAAGGAGATCACAGAAATAACAGAA
Source organism: Lachnospiraceae bacterium (assembly GCA_024687745.1). Classification (GTDB taxonomy): domain Bacteria; phylum Bacillota; class Clostridia; order Lachnospirales; family Lachnospiraceae; genus UBA2868. The sequence continues at coordinate 16,557 of JAILEM010000157.1, read as the reverse complement.
GATACAACCTATACTGCCAAATATTCAACAACACCGGTTAAATATACGATAAGCTTTGATTCAAAGGGTCATGGAAAGACACCTGAATCGCAGACACATGTGTATGGAGACAGTATTTCGGAACCGAAAGCTTTGAGCGAAGAGGGATATACCTTTGGAGGATGGTATAAAGAATCTGATTGTACGAATAAATGGGATTTTGATGAAGATACGGTTCAGGGAGATATGACTCTTTATGCGAAGTGGGAAGAAGGAAGTACGGATAATGAGAACACAAATAACAGTACGGTAAACACAGTAAGTGAAAAAACATCAGCGGGTAATGATAAGGAGAGTGAGGAGAGCTCGTCCTCTTCAGGATCAAATCCCGTTAACCCTGATATCTTAATGTGGAGTTATGATGCAGCATCATATAACAGTATGTGTATAAAGCAGGAGCAGGGAAGCCTTGCAAGACTTGCCTTTAATTCAGGAATGCCTTTAGGATATAAGGAAGCCTTTACCTATAACCTTTTGGTAAACGGTAAGACAGACTACAGCTTGAAGACCGGAAAGTTTGTACTGACGATCCCCGAAGGATACAGGAAGGCAGGAAGAAGCTTTGCCCTGCTTGGCCTTGACCAGGCAGGAAAGGCAGTATGCTTTATGGATACGGACTTATCAGACAGTACAATAACAACAATTCTGAATCTAAACGGATATGCGTTCATGCTTGTATACTCTGATGGAAACGGCACAGGTATAGTGTCAACATCAGGTAAGACTACAGTAAGCACAGGAACAACAGCACAGACTGCAGGGACCTATACCGTTAAGAGCGGCGATACCTTATCGACAATAGCAGAAAAGCTTAAGACAACGGTAGACAAGCTTGTAACCTTGAATGGCATAGAGAATAAGGACAGGATAAAAGAAGGACAGATTCTTAAATACTGATTTTGCCTTTAGTTGTCACTTTGCCTCAAATACCTTCCGGTCAAGCAGTTTCTCGCTTTTGGCAACAAGAAACGATGTAACCACGTCTCCCAGACAGTTAACTACAGTAATGAACATATCAAGGATCGGATAGATACCTATTATAAGGCTCACGCCCTCTACGGGTACATTGAACTGTGTCAGGATGACTGTGAGGAGTATTATTCCCATTCCCGGGATTCCGGGAGCTCCCATCGACAGGACGATAATAGTCAGGCACATTATAACGAGAAGTCTTCCCGGTATGGAAACATTGTATATTCTCGCGATGGCCAGAGCTGAGATCGCAAGCTGTACGCATGCGCCATTCATGTTGATCGTGGCTCCTAAGGGGATTGAGAACGAGGCTATCTTGGGAGATATACCGAGTTGTTCGGTACAGGCTTTCATGTTCAAAGGTATAGCAGCATTGCTGGATGAAAGACTGAAAACCTGCAGCATTGTCGGACCATATTTCCTGTAAAAATGTATCGGATTCATCCCGGTGAAAATAAGGATAAGAATACTGTAAAAGCCTATCAAGACTAAAAAGCCAAGCAGAGTCACTCCTGATATGCTAAGTGTGGAAATCAGAGAGTCTGTTCCTATAGTAAGCATCATGGAAGCCATTGAACAAAAGGTAACGATCGGTATTAACCGGACCAGTATTACCGTGATCTTCAGAAACAATTCGTTCATTGAAAGGAATAGATCCTTCACTGTGGTCGAGAACTGTCCTATAAGCCCTGTGGCAAGTCCACAGAATATTGCGATGATAATGATCTGGATCATATTAGCTTCCAGGAAGGGTTTAACGATATTCGAGGGTATCAGTTCGGTTATAAAGCTGCTCAGCGACAGCTCATCCATTTCGGAAGCAGCTGATGTATCCACAACCGGCGTGGTCACAGCCATACTGGCAGCACTGGGATCCCCCGGCTTGAATATAAAGAACAAGCCTGTTCCGATGATGATCGCAAGGATCGAAGTAACTAAATAACTCAGGACGATTTTGCCTCCGATCTTTCCGATATCCGATGCTTTCCCGAATCCTGCCACAGATGTGGCTATAGAGAAGAATACCACAGGTGTAACTACGGTCTGAAGCCCGTTCATAAATACATTTGTGACAATATCGAAGATATTTTTAAACAGATCAATGGCGGTGTCGGGGAGTGCCCTAAAGAAAAGACCGGTGACCAGACCAAGAATAAGTCCTGTCGATGTCATGTACAGAAATGAGTATTTCGAGCTTGAAACAGTGATCCGCACACAGTTTTTTCCTCTGTTATGGCGGAATGTTCACTGAGCTTTATCAGCGTTTCTTCAGTGAGTAACCGTGCCTTTGCCATAGTCTTGTCTGACAACTTATTTTCTTCAAGGAAATCTTGTATAAAGGAAAGCGCCTTGGAAATATCTCCCGGATCGATACTTAAATTATTTACCATTTCTATTCCATACCTCCGAAGAATGCCCCGTTTCTATATGATATCTTAATTAAAAATATCATACTGAAACCCTTTGATGAATAATATTTTAGGGAATTATATCATTTGAGATATCCGATAACGTATCTCCGTTCTTAATGGTATATGTCCCTGTAGTATGTGCAGAGCTTTCTGTTTGATTCCCAGTATTCCTGCCCGATGAATTTGATATGATCGATCCTGCGTCAGAGTATATAAGCAGGTAAGCATTGGGGCCAGGTATTTAGAACCGTTAAACCAGTACCACCAAAAAACCGAATTATAACTACCATGATTTTGAGGACTCAGAATGGGTGAGCTCCTCCCCCGCAGCTCCTGCTTTTGTTTTCGCTTTTCTTTTGATCCATGATAACTATATCTTAAAAAACTATTTAATGTCTTCGCAGAAAATATTATACTTTGTTTATTAAGAAAAAGAAACACAAATTACTATGAAAGATAAAGAAAAAAGAACAATTCAATAATAAGGAAGATCGCTGTAATTACGGCTGTATTTATAATTGTACTGTCTTTAATGACCGCGGCAGTTTCTCTCGTAACATTTATCCCCATAGGAAGCATAAGCGATAATATAAGAGAATCCTCCGGGTAAACATCTTTTCAAAAAAAATGAATCTTGTCAGTTATAAGTTATATTATCCGGATACAGGATTTTTTCGTTATAATGGTATCAGTTACAGAGAAGGAGAGATTTTATTATGGAGCATTTTTCAAGTGAGAACAGGGAAGGATATTATCAAAATCCTGTTATATATTCTGATTATTCAGACCCGGATGCGATCAGAGTAGGAAACGATTATTATCTTACTGCATCAAGCTTTACCAATACACCGGGATTACCGATCCTGCATTCTCTTGATCTGGTGCATTGGAAGCTGACAGGGTATGCACTTGAGAATGTACCGGGAGATCGATATAAAAAACCTATGCATGGATGTGGAGTCTGGGCTCCTGCGATCAGATATCATAACGGTTATTTCTACATATATTTTCCGATGCCGGATGAGGGAATTTTTGTAACAAGGTCAAAATCAATCCACGGTCCCTGGTCAGAACCATTAAATATTATGCCGGGAGCCGGACACATAGATCCATGTCCGTTTTGGGATGAGGATGGAAAAGCCTATTTGGTGTATGGTGTGGCAAAAAGCAGGATAGGATATAAAAGTGTTTTATATATCTCTGAGCTGTCCGGGGACGGAATGGCCATTATCGGTAAAGAGATAAAAGTATTTGACGGTAATCATAACGGTCAGAATACCGTTGAGGGTCCTAAACTGTATAAGCGAAACCGGTATTATTATATTTTTGCACCGGCAGGGGGTGTAAAGACGGGATGGCAGTTAGTTCTTCGCTCAGCTGACATTTACGGCCCTTATGAATACCGGATCGTTATGAAGCAGGGAAGTACAGGTATTAACGGGCCTCATCAGGGGGCCTGGGTCGATACGGTAAGCGGTGAGGATTGGTTTATTCATTTTCAGGATGTGTATGCAGCGGGACGGATCGTTCATTTACAGCCGATGCATTGGGAAGATGACTGGCCTGTGATTGGAAATGAAATATCAGATGGATGCGGGGAACCGGTAATTACATATAAATATCCGCATACACTTATGCAAGGTCGGTGTGATGACTGGACTCCGGATACATCGGATCACTTTGAAAACGGAAGGCCCAATACAGCCTGGCAATGGAATGCTAACCATAAAGGTGAGTGGATAGAAGCCCATGGCGGTTCAGGTTTAGAAATGACCACTGTAGAGACGGATCCTTCAATTCCGATCGGTGATTATCCCAATATATTGATGCAGAAATGGCCCGGCCCGGAATTTTCAATAGAAACAGTAATAGATATCTCAGAACTTAAGGAGAATAACAGAGCCGGTATTATATCGATGGGTATGGATTATGGTGTTCTGGAATTTCAGAGAAATAAGGAAGAGATTGCCGTGAATTTCATAAGAGGTCATCAGGTATTTGGCAGGATTTTGGTGGACAGAACAGATCAGAAAAGCGAATATATAGGAAAAATCGAATTAGAAAATGCACATAGGATAAGAGTGATACAGAAAGTAATAAGAAAGGGTTTACGCGATCTAAGTGAGTCAGAGAAGAATTTTCCCCGGGAGGAGATTAGTTTTGCTTTTGCTGTTTCAGACAAAGAGGAAATTGAGGCGGGAACCATAGAGTCTCATCCGGGCAGATGGGTAGGATCCAAGAACGGGTTTTATGCGGTTGCCGACCGGGGTTTTGAGAAGGGAGTATTAAAGGTAATCAGTGTATCATACAAAAAGTAAGGCAGTGCAAATCGCAGATGGCAGCTTTTTGAATGAATTCTTATGTTTTAAAAGTTAGGATAAAAAGGAAAGATGAGAATAATGAAAGAAGATCAGGATAAGAAAAAAGACGAAAATGTAGTTTCATATGAAGACAGTAAGCGGTATCCATTATTTAACAGAATAAGAAAGGATCATGATATAAATGTGTATATAGAAGAACAGAATAAGTCAATGCACGCGTTGGGATTCACAGAACATGGCTATGCACATATAGGAATAGTGAAGGAGAGAACAGGTTATATTCTGAGTACTCTTGGGATGGATGATCATACGATAGATTTGGCGCTTACTTCCGCGTGGCTTCATGATATCGGGAATGTGGTCAATCGTATAGATCACAGTCAGTCAGGAGCTATGATGGCTTTTTATCTTTTGGATAAAATGGGAGTCAGAGCTGAAGATATTGCGCCAATCATTCGCGCAATAGGGAATCATGATGAAGGGAGCGGGGTTCCTGTCAGTGATATTGCGGCAGCCCTGATCTTAGCAGATAAGTCAGATGTGAGAAGAAGTCGTGTGCAGGATGAGGCCAAAGACTTTGATATACATGACAGAGTTAATTATTCGGTTACCTCTTCAATATTAAAGATAAACCGTGATCATACAGCTATAAAGCTTAAACTTAAGGTAGATACCGAATACAGTGAAATTGGAGAGTTTTTTGAGATTTTTATGGAACGAATGATCCTATGTCGCAAGGCAGCTAACTTTCTCAAGCTTGATTTCCATCTTATAATCAATGAACAGACCTTAATGTAATCTGTCGATCAAATAAGGTATCAGGAATTATATTTGACAGTCGGTCATTAGTTTGATCGATCAATAACGATTATTGTATTCATGGAGTGATCTTATGGCAACACAGGACGAATTTAAAGAAAATGCTGCACTGAGGTTGAAAGAACCGGCTCAGTACAATGTGATAATGCATAATGATGATTTTACAACTATGGTATTTGTGGTATCGGTTTTGGAGGATATTTTTCATAAAGATAAGATCAGTGCTGAGGCTATTATGATGAATGTACATAAGAATGGAAGAGCAGTAGTCGGAAAATATCCATACGATCTTGCGATCACAAAAGTGACTGAAGCGCTCAAAAGAGCAAAGGCTCAGGGATTTCCTTTCAGGATGACTGTGGAGGAGGCATGAGATGAATTTATCCAAAGAAGCTATAGCCTTGTTACAACAGGCTGTTTTTTACGCAAAACAAGGTAATTATGAATATGTCACTCCGGAAATGATCCTTCTCATGGCCTTGAAGGATAAAATCTTCAGGACAGCTTTTGAAAACTGCGGAGGCGATACGGGAATGCTGTTCGGGGATTTAACAGAATATATTGAGAAGTATATAGAAACATCAGCAGATGGCGAACCGGAGTTTTCTTTGGGTGTAAACCGGTTGCTTGAGTTTGCCGGACAGAGTGCGTTCAATAGCGGTTGTCAGGAGATTTGCGTTCGTCATATAGTGCATTCGATATGGAATCTTGAAAACTGCTATGCTGTTTATTTTATGGAAAAGCAGGATGTAACTGAAATAGATATGCTTCAGGAAATTGCGGATATTGAAGATGGCAGTTTAGACATAAACTCAGAGGATGACGGTTTGAGCGAAAAACATTTCGCAGATCAGTCCGGTTGGAGAATGTATGCTCCCTGCCTGAATGATATTCCTGAGAATATTAATCCGCTTATAGGAAGAGAGGAAGAACTCGAGAGGACGATTCAGATCCTATGCCGTTGCGAAAAGAATAATCCTATTCATATAGGTGAGCCGGGCGTTGGTAAAACAGCTATAACGTATGGTCTGGTACAGAGAATAAATGATGGAAATGTTCCCAGGCCTTTAGAGAATGCAAAAGTGTTTGCTCTTGATCTTGGAGGAATGCTTGCGGGAACTCAGTACAGGGGTGATTTTGAGAAAAGGTTCAAAAAGGTTCTGGCTGAAATAGGTAAAGAGGAAAATCCCATTATATATATTGATGAGATCCATAATCTTTCAGGAGCCGGGGCGACCGGCGGAGGATCTCTTGATGCATCCAATATGTTAAAACCTTACCTTTCGGGTGGGAAGATGAGATTTATTGGCGCAACTACTTATGAAGAATATAAGAAGTATTTTGAAAAGAACAAGAGTTTGATCAGAAGATTTCAAAATGTTGAAATAAAAGAACCAAGTCAGGAAGAAGCTATTGAGATACTGAACGGCCTGAAGTCAAAGTATGAGAAGTTTCATGGTGTTAAATACGCAAAAGGTGTAATAGAATATGCGGTCGCTATGAGTGCTAAGTATATAAATGAAAGATATTTGCCGGATAAAGCTATTGACCTGATCGATGAGGCCGGATCATACAGAAAACTTAATCCTGCAGAGAGTAAGATCCAAAAAGTTGATAAGAGTGTGATCGACCATATTCTCACAAGTATCTGTCGTGTTCCCGTTGAATCGGTTCAGACAGATGAGGCGAAAGGACTTGCTACACTTGAAAAGAGACTAAAGGAAATAGTATTTGGACAGAACGAGGCAATTACACAGGTTGTAAATGCTGTGAAATTTTCCAAGGCAGGACTGCAGGAAGAGAACAAGCCTATGGCATCGTTGCTGTTTGTTGGCCCTACCGGTGTAGGCAAAACAGAGGTTGCACGCAGTCTTGCAGCTGAGTTGGGAATAAAGCTGATCCGGTTTGATATGAGTGAATATGGTGAAAAACATGCTGTTGCAAAGCTTATAGGTTCGCCGGCCGGATATGTCGGATATGAAGAGGGTGGATTATTAACGGAGGAGGTCAGAAAGAATCCCTCATCAGTACTTCTTCTTGATGAAATTGAGAAGGCTCATCCTGATATTTATAATATTCTTCTTCAGGTTATGGATTATGCTACGCTTACTGATAATCAGGGAAGAAAGGCTGATTTCAGAAAAGTTATTATTATAATGACATCAAATGCCGGGGCTAACAGGGTAGGAAAGACAGGAATCGGCTTCAACGCTGTCAGCCGGGATGGCAGTGCCATTATGGAGGAGGTTAAGAGAACATTCCATCCGGAGTTTCGCAACAGACTTAATAAAACTGTAGTATTCAATAGCATGGATGATGAGATGGCTGAGCTTATTGTTAATAAGAAACTCGGAGAAATGGCTTCTCAGCTTAAGGACAAAAAAATAGATGTTTTTGCAGATAAAAAAGCGAAAGAAATGATTAAGAAAAAGGGTATCAGCATTGAATTTGGCGCAAGAGAGGTTGACCGCATCATAAGAAATGAGATCAAGCCATTATTTGTTGATGAGATCTTATTTGGAAAACTTAAAAGAGGTGGGAAACTTAAAATCACGGTTAAAGCTGATGAGTTCAGCATTTTGGTGGAGAAGAGATAATACAGATATCTAAACATTTCAGTTATTCTATGTTATAATAGTTTTATATATTTAAAAACATATTTAAATACATAGTTTCCATGTGTTTGTTTCGTATGGATATTATTTCGCTTGACAGTATGGTTGTAATTGACAATGAGAGGTGGATATGAAACAGATTCAGTTTGTTTTTAAGGATGAAGAGTCCTTCGATGAGGATTTACGAAGGATAAGGCAGTGGAGTGACAGCCATCTGTATTCAACACTTTTATTTCATCTTTTCACGGGAAAAAAGGATCAGGAGAAGATAGAATATATTTGCGGAAGGATTAAAAAATCATTGCCTGAATCGCTTTTTGCGGGCTGTTCAGCTTTTGGCAGTATTATTTACGGAGATTTTTCTGATGCAGATATTGTATTAAGCTGTACATTATTTGAATATGAGACTTCCAAGGTGGAAATACTTCAATATTCTTTAAGCCCTGAAGCTCTTAAAGATGTAGCAGAAGCTCTCGTTAAGGAAGTGGATGACAGGAAGTGGGTTAAAGGAATAGAAATGCTCTCAACCATTCGAGGATTATCTATGACTGAGCTGTGCGACGGATTGTCAAAAGTCAGAGAGGACGTAGAGATTTTTGGGGGCGGGGCATTAGCCGATGATATCAATGCCACAGAGACCTGCGTTTTTTCAAGTGTGGGAGGGTATTCCGAACATGGCATAATCTTTATCCTTCTTGGAGGAGAGGATCTTCATATGGATGTTTCATTCATCACAGGATGGAAGCCTTTGGGATCCTATCTCAACGTAACTGCAGCAGAAGGCAGTATCCTAAAAGAGCTTAACAATAAACCCGCATATGAAACCTATTATAAATATCTGCATATAGAAAATAATGAAGATTTCTTTCTGAACACCCTGGAGTTTCCCTTTTTCTATCATTACAATGGGATAGATATAATGCGTGCTCCGGTATCAAGTAATCCGGACGGATCTCTTGTTATGACTTCTGATATGGAATCAGGTGTCAAGGCAAGAATTGCCTATGGTGATCCCTGGACTATCCTGGATGCAACGCAGGATAAGGCAAGAGAATTACTGCCCTTTGTTCCGGAGTGTATTTTTATTTTTTCCTGCGCAGGAAGAAGGACCTTTTGGGGAGATAACGAAGCAGGAAAAGAGACCCTTGCATACCAGCAGGTTGCACCTACATCGGGCTTTTATACTTCCGGAGAATTTATGCGCACAGGAAGGAACCTTAACCAGCATAATGTAACTCAGGTAATTGCGGCATTGCGTGAGGGCATTCCCAAGCTTGCAGACAGGAAGACTATTGGTATACAGCATAAGGGGTTCAGAGGAAGAGTATCGATCATTAACAGAATGGCTACATTTATTAAGGCCACGACAGAGGAATTGGAGGAGTTGAACCAGCAGCTCAGCGATATGGCAAGAACAGATGCTCTTACAGGCCTTTTTAACAGGGGAGAGATACAAAGACGTATTACTGAGGAGATAACAGAGGAAAATGAAAAAGACATTTATCTTATAATGCTTGACCTGGATCATTTTAAGAGGGTGAATGATGTATACGGTCACGGTGAAGGGGACAGAGTCTTAGCTGTTACTGCATCAATTTTAAAACCTGAGGCCGGAATTCTTTCAGAGGATTCAGCATCCGGAAGATGGGGTGGCGAGGAGTTTATGGTAATGACTCAAGCTGAAGGAAAGGATGAGGCTGTTGCTTTGGCTGAGAAGGTAAGAGAGCGGATCGCTTCTAACAGATTTGAAGTTGTAGGGAATGTATCTGCAAGTCTTGGAGTTACCAGAATAGAACCTGAAGAAAGTGCCGATGCAGCACTTATAAGAGTTGACAAGGCTTTGTATGAAGCAAAGGAAGGCGGAAGAAACCGCGTAGTATATAAGGAAGCAGAGAAATAAAGAAGGCTGATGTGTTGAATTGGGGCGGTACTGATGTACCGCCCCTTATTTTGATTAATTGTTATTTTTATGATTATTATATTTTTTATTTTTTCAGATTGAGATCTGTATATAGTGTTTTAAGATCAGGCCGCCTCGTCAACTGCCATGCTTAGGAAGCTGTCGGTACGCTTCTGAATATTTTCCTGAAGATTCATAAAGAAGAGGAAGTTATCGTACAGATGGAAGGAACCCTCCGGGAAGATTGGAAGTACCGGTGGATAAGCCTCTGTGTCAATTCCCGTAACGATCAGTGAACCTCTGTCGGGATCTATATAAGCTCCGTATTTTCCTTTTTCCACAGAAGTAATTTCACCGGTTTTACTGTCCTGTGTCACACTTCCCTTGTTCAGAGACTTATCTGCCTCTTCACTGTCTGTTCTCCAGTTCAGAGGATTAATGGAAATAGCTTTTGTTCCTGACGGGATCACTATGGAGTCTGTTACATTGCCATTTTCGCATTCATAGCTTACCACAACTCCGGTATCCAGTTCGCCCTTCGCAGGGACGATCTGTGGATATTTTTCCAACATTTCCTCTGTCATGCTCCAGCCTATTGCATAGACGGCTATGAGATTATCACGTAAGGAAGCAGCATCTTCGCTCTCTCCCCCATAATATTCCTCGAGCAGTCTGTAACACATATCTGCCCCCTGGGAAAAGCCTGCAAGCATAAGAGGTCTCCCGTCATTTTTGTTCTCAATATAATATTTAAATGCGGCGGATACATCCGAATAGGCGTTGTTAAATATCTGATCTTTGGCAGCTTCATCAGTCATGGAATAGACATTCATTGAGGCCTGTCTGTAAAAAGGAGCATATACCCTTGCAGTCTCTTCATAAAGGGCTTTCTGCTGGTTCATGGCATTTGTAAATCTCTTTTTGTATTCCGATGTGATAATAGAATTGTTCCTACTCTTGGTATCTACTGTAGGTGCTACAATGAATACGTCGACTTCGTTTTCGGGATTCACCCCGTCATAAAGCCAGTTATCAGATACGGAATAATCCAAAGGTCCGGTAAAGGGCAGTACCTTTGCTGTTGCTGCCTTAATACATAACGGGAAAGCAAGTGTTAAAATAAAGGTTAATAAAACAGATAATAAGGTTATTTCTTTTTTCATACCGCATAACTCCTTTTTGGAAGGAATGATAGTTAAATAATTCCTCCTTCTTAAATTATTATGTTACATATAAGATTATCCCAGACTGCTGTCCTCGTCAATCCTCTTTATTATAAGATTAGCACCGACAAGCAGGATACATCCCACAACGCTCTGTAAGAAGGATGCCGCAGCGGAATAGCTGAAATTTGCCTGTTGCATCAGAGCTTTATATACATATACATCCAAAGTCTGCGTTACAGACTGAAGCGAATTTGAATCAAGGGGAACCTGATAGAACAGACCGAAATCGGATGAAAGTATACTGCCGATCCTCAGTATGAAAATAGTGGATATCGTAGGACGCAAAAGGGGAATGGTGATATGACGCACCCTTTCCATAAAGCGTGCTCCGTCAAGCATAGCACTTTCATACAGGGTGCGGTCTATTGCAGTTATTGCGCATAGAAATATTACCATGGAATAGCCGGTGGATTTCCAGATCTCAGTGATGATAAGGATAAACCGCCAGTATCCCGGAGACTGATACCATTGAATGGCGTTTGATCCGAACATCTTTAGCAAATGGTTTATCTGCCCCTCATCAGTAGCGAGAAAACCATAAACGCAGTATCCAACTATTACGTAGGACAGGAAGTAGGGAAGTACGGTTACCATCTGTACAAGACCGGAAAGATGTTTTCCGTGAAGCTCCACCAAAAAGATCGCAAGGAATACAGGGATCACTATACCGGCTGCGAGGAAAATGATGTTGTAAAATAAAGTATTGAATATGATACCCGGCATATCCGAAGACCTTAATAAAAAGGAAAAATTGGAAAGACCTGCCCAGGGACTGTTTATAAAAAGGTTTTTGAAAAGAGATTCCCCCGGTCTTGGCGTGAAATGTTTGAAGGCAAAAAATATTCCGAAAAGCGGCAGATAGCAAAACAGACCATACCATATAATGGCGGGAAGAGACATGAGCGTAAGCTCACGTGTTTCTTTTCTGTTTTTTGACCCTTTAGCGGTTATCTTTACTCTTTTCGTTACTTCTCTTTTCATTTCTGTTCTTTCTTCCATTTATCAAGCTGGTTGTTTATATCGATTATTACCTCATTTATTCCGGCTTTTTCCATTCTCTCCCTGATCTTTGGTATTACTGTGTCCGGATCACTGGTTCCGGTACAGAGCTCTGCGGCATAGTCGCTGTAGATCGCGGTAAGGGTTGTTATGATGTCCTCCTTCGCGCCGGGATCATATGCAAATCCGGTTGCTTTGCTATAGATGCCATTGTTATCATATTCTTCAAAAACATCCTTCCACTGGTCAGGGTCAGCAGGCAGATTAAGATCTGTGGTTTCTACTGAAGCATTTACTACGGATCCTGTTTGGTACAGTCTTGTAAGGTATCGGTCTGTTCCTGCGGGGAGTCTGTATACCGTTCCGTTATCCAGATATTCAAAGTGCTTCCCTTCAACTCCATAACCAAGTATATCCCTGAACCTTCTGTCGGTGCTTAAAAGCTCTATATATTTAAGACAGGCTGTGGCTCTTTCCCTGTCGCAGGCTGCACAGATACCTATCATCGACCCCTGTTCACTAGTACGTGAAAGATAAGGACCGTCGTATATGGAAGTCTTTACATTAAATCCCCAGTCAGCCGGATTTGAATAGCCCTGATAGCCTTTCCATGCGACTCCGCCACGAACAGGAAAGGATTTGTCAGCTACCGTCGATTCTATTGTAGCAGCATCGGGGTGTATATAACCTGCCTGATACCATTTATGCAAAAGCCTGTATCTGTCCATAAGCTCTTTACATTCCCAGAAAGGGATCGCCTGTACATCCTCACCCTGATCATAGGGTATAACTATTATGGGATCAACTACACGTTCAAGGAAGTTTATATAGCCGGGAAGTCCGCTTTTATCCATCGCAAGGGGATATTTTTCGGGATTATCCTCCTTATAGGCCTTTAGAAACGGCTCGATATCAGAAAACTCCATGCGTTCGGGTATAACCATACCCTTTTCCTTCTCGAAGTAGTCCGAATTAAGGCGGAACATATCTTCAGCTCCCATATCCTTTAAAACAGGAACTGCATATACTCTTCCGTTTACTTTTGCGCATTCCCAGTATTTTCCGATGGAATCATAGAGTATCGGGGTTTCCTCTTTTACAAGATCCGTGATGTCATAATAAAGACCCAAAGAGGCATTCTTATCGTACGGATTTATCCAGGAGCTTGTAAAGACCATGTCATAATATTCACCGGAGGCCATCATCAGATTAATCTTCTCCAGGGACTGAAATTCAAGATCTACGGTCACACCGATCTTTTCTTTGGAAACCTCATTTGCCGCTTCTATTATTTCCCTGGCATCAAGATGTGTATTTCCGGTATCATAAGTGACCCAGCGAAGCTCAGTTATATCCTCTGAATCACCTGATTTATCTTTGCCGCAGCCTGTAAGAACTACAGCCGTTATAAGTATAATTAAGGTAATATGTAAGCTCTTGTTCATTCCTTCACTGCTCCTACCGTCATCCCGGTCTTAAGAAAACGTCTGAAAAAAGGGAAAAGAATCATAACCGGCAGTATCACCACGACTACCATTGCCATTCGGATCGTAACCGAGGGAGGTGTATAGCCTGTCATTCCGGATAGGTATTGGGCATTTTTAGTTATGGCTTCTATACTTTTTTCCATATTTACCAGTACATACTGAAGGGGATATAGTTCCGTGTGATTGCTGTCAAGATAAAGGAGTGAGGGATACCAGCTGTTCCAATACGCAAACATCTGAAAGACGGCAACAGTCATAACTACGGGTTTTGCTATCGGAAGTACTATCAGTCTGAATATCTGGATATGCCTTCCTCCGTCTAATTTTGCGGATTCTATCAGTGCCTCCGGAACTGAGGATTTAAAGTAATTGCGCAGGATCATGATATACCAGGTTGAGCATAATCCCGGCAATATCAAAGCAAAATAATCATTCTTAAGATGCAATATCTGTGTATTTACCATATAGCTTGCAACGAGACCGCCTGAAAAGATCATTGGTATCATAAGAAAGATAAGAAGAGGTTTCCTGAAATGAAATTCTTCTCTGGATATTGCATAGGCCAGGGGACACATGAGGAACAATCCGAGAGATGTGCCGCAGATCGTAATAAAGACAGAGTTAAAAAAAGCCCTTGCCATATATCCCCCGGAACGGAAAATATATCTGTAGGCATCAAGAGACAGCTCCCTTGGAAAAAAGCTGTAGCCTGCTGCAGTAACCGAATCCTGTGAGGAAACGGATACTATAAAGACAAGAAGTATGGGCAGGAAAACAAGTAAGGAGAGGAGGATGAACAGTGTCGCCGCAACCCTGTTCTGTGACTTGGAATATGCACTGTCCTCAGGTCTTACATAGCCTTCCGGGTTATAATTGTCGTGGGCTTTTTCTTTCATATAATATTTTCCGGATTATATAATGGTAAAACTAAGATAAGGATATTTTAAAGGATATCAGATCACAGCCTGGTTATGCAGTTTCTCCCGTTTTTCTTTGACTGATACATAGCCTTATCCATTCGGTTAAATGCATCATCGAAGGTATCGCTCTCTTTTATCTGAGTAACTCCGACTGAGCAGGTCAGATGACCGGCTTTTGGAAATTCTGTTTCCTCAACCTTTTTTCGCAGATCTTCTGCTATCATATCAAGCTTTCTTCCGCATATATTATTACATACAATAACGAATTCTTCTCCGCCCCAGCGTCCTATTGAACAATCAGTATTTGATAAGGTGTCCTTTAATATACCGGCAAAGGATTTAAGCACGTCGTCTCCCACAGAGTGTCCGTAGGTA
Source organism: Lachnospiraceae bacterium (assembly GCA_024687745.1). GTDB lineage: Bacteria > Bacillota > Clostridia > Lachnospirales > Lachnospiraceae > UBA2868. The sequence continues at coordinate 1,472 of JAILEM010000157.1, read as the reverse complement.
TCGTTTACCTCCTTGAAATAATCCAGATCGATCATCATAATTGAGACATCGTTTCCGGTATTATGAACGTTTTCTATACCGCTTTTGATCGCTGATTTGATGCTTCCGTGATTGAGTAATTCGGTAAGAGGATCATTTAGAGCAAGCTCCTCATATTTCTTAAGCGTAGAAGTAAGCTCCATATAAGTTTCATGGATATTCTGGACCATGAATACAAACCTGAAGTCATTGTTATTGTTGGTTTCCGCCCTGCTGAAAATAAGCTTTACCCATATAAACTGTCCCTCAAGATTCTGCATCTGACAGTCAAATGAAATAGTGTGTCCGGGAGCCAGATTTTCTTTAAGATATTCAGGATCGGTGGTTTTAAGGAATTGATCCTTTCCCTCAGGCCAGATCATATTTACGGTCATCAGTCTCCAGTCTGAATATTTTATATCCGCATTAACTACCTCTTCCGATATCTCGGTTACGCTTATGCTGCTGGTTGTATCGAGTATAAGGTCAACATACATTGAAAAAAGAAATGAATTTTGTATAGTATTGACTTTACCGTAGGTCATCTGGTCCTGTACGGAATCATCATCAAGCTCATCCATGATAAAAACACACTTGGTCGTTCCTTTTATCGGATAAACGGTCATCTGAACAATTTTTGGAGTATCACTGCCTTTAGGGAATACCTTTATCTTACGGCTGTTCTTTCCTTTATACTCACCAAAATAAGAAATATAAACATCGTATTCGCTGTTTATTTTCTCATTTGAATCTGACTTATGGAACCAGAGCTTATGCATAAGATCATCGTAGTCCCCGGTCTCATCGATACACTCCGCAAATACGTTTCTGCGTACAAGCGCTCTGTACTGATTTATTGAATAGTCTATTATAATGACAGCGTCAACATTATCGCGTATTGTTTCTATAATATCTTCCGGTGTGTAGTTTTCAAGTGTTTTATCTGACATTTTATTTCCTCTTTTGTTACAGACTGATTCGATTTGATCAGCGGTTTGATATTCCGGTAATGTATGTAATATAGCAGGCAAAATCGCCTATTCGTTTCCTGTTATCTCCAAGGCTCTCACGCCAGGATGAATCAATCCCTTCATTTGCGGCAAGGCGTGCAAGAATGTTCAATGATGTTATGAAATCATTGTGATAAGCAGTTCTGAGACTGTCATTCTCGATCATTTCATTTCTTGACATAAGCTCCCATTCGCATCTGATGCTCGTATACCTGAATGCCTTTTTTAGCATATCGATATAGTATTCTTTTTTATCTTCTGATCTTATGTCAGAGATACATTTATTCATTCCCTTAAGTATGTTTTCCGCTGTTTCGGTTTTTAATGAGCTTTCACGGGATAAAAGCAGATAAGAATCATAATCATTCATAATTATTGTTCCCCTGTTACATGACTATAATTGATTATAGCAGAAATAAGAAAAAAAAGAATGGAAAGATAGAA
>JAILEM010000155.1 GCA_024687745.1 Lachnospiraceae bacterium | reverse complement strand
ACAGTGATGAGAAAAAATACGGTGGATCGGGAGAACCAAGGGAAGTGACTACTTTTATGGCAGAAAAGATGCCATGGGACGGACAGCCCTATTCCATAGGCTATAAGCTTCCTCCTTACGGAGCAGCGGTATTTCAGTTTTGACCGACCATAAATGATAATATAAAATTTTGTAATACAGAGTAATGCAGCAGGATCGTAAAAACATCAGACCGGTGGGTTATTGCCCTAAGGTCCGGTGTTTTTTATATTTATGTATATGGCAGGTTAAGATTTTTAAGGATTATGACGAAATAATGAATAACAGTAATAAAAGCATTTTAATTATGTTCCGGAGGTAATATGAGAGTAGATCTTAACGCAGGAAACATCAATCAAAATGCTGACAGGGAAGTAAATACAATCGCATATGGCAACCCCCTTAAAAAAGAAGAAGAAAAAGCGATCAATGCGGGGGGATTTACATTAGACATTTCTGGCACAGTTACGGATAACGCTGCATATGGTCCGGGTGAGTTAAAAACACAGGAGCAGATCATGCAGGATGCGGGGCAGATGGATATTGCCTTACAGAGAGACTTTATGACAGTAATGTCTAATTCTATGTCAGCAGAAGATTTTGCAAAGATGTCGGAGGACGGCTTTTCTCTTTCCGATATGAATATGGAAGAGCAGGTAACATCACTTGATAAGCTTAAATGCACCATGGCTGAGGCAGGTGTTGTAATAGAGGGCTTCAATGACGACATGTCAGAGGACGAGCTGAATGCCATCACCGGAAATGCCGCTTTGACCGCAATGGTAAAGGATGTGTTAAAGGAAAGTGATCTTCCGGTGAATAAGGATAATGCACAGGATATTAAGGGTGCTCTTGATAAAGCGGGCAGTATCACACCTTTAAATAATGATAAGATCAAATATATGGTCACAAACAGGTTAGAGCCCACCATAGATAATCTGTATAAGGCGGAATTCTCTTCGGGAGAATCATCGGGAAGGCAGAGCAGAGGCTATTACAGAGAGGATACCGGTGGTTATTATTCCAAAAAGGCCGATACGCTTGATTGGGACAGTATAAAGGGGCAGGCGGAGAAGATAGTAGAGAATGCAGGACTACCCGTCACTAAAGAGGCAATGGATGAAGCAAAATGGCTGGTGAGCGAGGGAATACCACTTACCGGAGAAACCATAAATCTGTTAAATGATCTTAAGTCCGTTAAGTATCCCCTGGATGAAGAATCCTTACTTAAATCCATGGCCATATCCATAGCTGACGGAAATAAAGCCGAAAATGCCTCTCTTATAAAAGAAAAAACCTTTGTGGAGGAGGCTGTCCTGATAAAGGATAAAACCGATAAAATAGATGAAAGAGCGATAGAAGATGTCATAAAGGAGGAAAAGCCTCTTAACATAAAAAATCTAAGTAAAGCTTCAAACCGGTACTTAGAGAATGCTGAAGAGACCCTGCGGATGGATGTTCAACCACAGAAAGCAATGGATGAAGAGGTAAGATCGGATGAATATATAAAGGCAGCAAGGTTTCTTGAGGAAACAAGACTTGCAATGACAACAGAGGCCAACTACAGGCTTCTGAAAAACGGTATATCGGTAGATACTCTCCCCTTAGAAAAGCTTGTTGAAAAATTAAAGGAAGCGGAAAGAGATTTTTACAGACCGTTACTTGATGATGAGGGAAACAGATCCTCAGATGCCGCCGTATCAAATGAGATATTGGATGACAGGATAGGCCTATATAAGCAGAGTATAAGCATATTTGAAAATCTGAGGACAATACCGTTAGAGACTGTCGGAAGGATCGATACCCTTGCTCCAGAGTACAGTGCAAGAAATATCAATGAGGCAGGAAATAACCTTAAAGAGCAGTATCTTAAGGCAGGAAAGAGTTATGAAACGCTGATGACAGCTCCCAGAAGGGATATGGGTGATTCCATAACAAAGGCTTTCAGAAACGTGGATGATATTTTAGAGGATAACGGTCTTGAGATAAACGAAGCCAACAGAAAGGCAGTCAGGATCTTAGGATATGCTCAAAATGAGATAAACCGTGAATCCATAGAGAGAGTTAAGGTTGCCGAGCAGGCTCTTGAGAGAGTCATAGAAAAGATGACACCGGCAAAGACCCTTGAGATGATAAGAAAGGGCGATAATCCTTTAGATGAAAACATATTCTCATTGAATGAAAGACTTAATGAGGAGGAAATATCAAAGGATACCGAAAAGTATTCGAAATTCCTTGTAAGATTGGAGAAGAACAGGGATATAAACGATGATGAAAAAAAGGCCTTTATCGGAATATACAGGTTATTCAGGCAGGTAGAGAAAAGTGACGGAAAGCTTCTTGGTAATGTCTTAAGTGAGGGTATGGATCCTACATTAAGAAATATAGTCACTGCCATGAGGAATAATAAGGCTCTGGGAATGGATGTATCTGTAGATGATGGATTCGGTGCTCTTGAAGAGCTTATATCCGGAGGGGAATCCATTACAGAGCAGATAGATAACGGCATCAGACAGGCTGCAATGGCAGATCCTTCATATCTGAACTCATTAAGTGCAGGGATAGCGGATGATCTTTCAAAAGGAAACCTTAAGAGTGAAAACTTAAGGCCTGATATGAGTCTTGAAGAATTTGCATATGAGTTACATGAAAATGAAGTCCTTGCGGATGACCCCGAAGAAAGTCTGAATGATCTTGGAAACGCCAGGCTTTTAAATGATCAGGTCATAGAGATGCTTAGGAGTAATAACGTTCCTGTAAGTGTAAATAACCTTCTTGCCCAGAATTTTTTGATGAATGAGAGAGGAAAAACCTTTTCAAACCTTTTTAAAAACAGGAAAAATGACGATATATTTAATAGACTCAGTGAAGCAGCCCAAAATATAAGAGAATCACTTACAGACAGGGAATCGGCACAAAATGCATATAACGAACTAAAAGAAGTATCGGATGAACTGATAAATGAAAGGGCCATACAGGCAGATAATACGATAGATGTAAGGGAAATGAACCTTTTACATAAGCAGTTAAGCGTGGCAGCAGGAAATGCCCTGAGTGAAGATTATGAGGTGCCCCTTGAGATAGACGGTGAATGGACATCGATAAATCTTAAGCTTGTAAGAGATCCCGAGGGAGCTGGGATAGTGACCGTAACCATGGAGACTGAAACTCTCGGAAGGATAGGAGCCAAATTTAATATAGATAACGGCAGGGTAAACGGTTACATCACCGGTAATGATAAGGCAGGAGTCGACAGGATAGCCTCAATGGATGAAGGCATAAGGAATGAGATGGAAAATAGCGGATTAAGCATAACGCAGCTTAATTATATTGAAAACCCGGGGAATTTGGATCTTAATGCCTTTGCAAGGGAAAAAAGAGATGAGGCTTCATCTGAAGCGGATACAAGAGATCTTTATCAGGCAGGAAAAGCATTTGTAACTGTACTTTCCAGAGAGCTGAGAGCGTGATCTTAAGGATCAGAGTGATCAAAGAACAGAGATATATTTTTTATAGGACACTTTAGAGATAAGTATAAATATCTGACATAAGAGATAAGGAGAGAAGGTATGAAGGTAAATTCGAATGTTCAGGCAATGATAGCAAGCAA
>JAILEM010000010.1 GCA_024687745.1 Lachnospiraceae bacterium | reverse complement strand
TGTGATGTGGGAATGATCCTGCTTGATCACAGATTTACGATCCCCAATTATCCGAGCAGGATACTTGGGATAATGGAAATGAAAAAACCTGTCCTTGCCTGTACAGACAGAAATACGGATATCAGGCTGTTGGTCGAATCGGAAGCAAAATGCGGTCTCTGGTCTTCTTCGGATGACAGGGAGAGCTTTGTCGGGAACGTGCTGAGACTTTCAGACGATGCAGACTTAAGGGTAAGGCTTGGAAATAACGGATACAGATATCTGAAAGAAAATTTTACGGCAGAGAGGTCTGCGGATATCATAGAAGGCTTATTTGCCGGTAAAGTATTATCTAAAGGAGAAAAATATGTTTGAGGGAAAGACATTACTGATCACAGGTGGAACAGGATCATTTGGAAATGCCGTTCTTGAGAGATTTCTTAAGACGGATATTAAGGAGATCAGGATATTTTCAAGAGATGAAAAAAAGCAGGATGATATGCGCCATCTTTACAATGATCCGAAGATAAAATATTACATAGGAAACGTAAGGGAGATACAGTCGGTAAGGAATGCGATGTACGGGGTGGATTATATTTTCCACGCCGCCGCGCTCAAGCAGGTTCCAAGCTGTGAGTTTTTCCCGATGGAAGCTGTTAGGACGAACGTTATAGGTACCGATAATGTTCTTACTGCCGCAATAGAGGCTAAGGTTAAAAAGGTTATCTGTCTTTCCACGGATAAGGCCGCATATCCTGTCAATGCCATGGGAACCAGCAAGGCTATGATGGAAAAGGTATTCGTGGCAAAGTCAAGGACAGTGGATCCGGATATAACGACCATATGCGGTACGAGATACGGTAATGTTATGTGTTCCAGAGGTTCGGTAATACCGCTTTTTATAGAGCAGATAAAGGCAGGAAATCCGCTTACGGTAACAGAGCCGACGATGACAAGATTCATAATGAGTCTTGAGGAAGCGGTAGAGCTTGTTCTTTTTGCATATGAGAATGCAAAGGCGGGAGATATAATGGTTCAGAAGGCTCCGGCCTGCACTATAGAGGTTTTGGCCGGCGCAGTAAAGGAACTGTTCCATGCTGATAATGAGATAAAGATCATCGGGATAAGGCACGGAGAAAAAATGTATGAGACCCTTCTTACCAATGAGGAATGCGCAAGAGCAATTGATATGGGCAATTTCTTCAGGGTGCCGGCCGACCAGAGAGATCTCAATTACGATAAGTACTTTAAGGAGGGAGATCAGGCAAGGACTAAGCTTACCGAGTTTAATTCAAACAATACAAGGATACTTGACAAAGAAGAGGTGAAGGAAAAGCTTCTCTCCTTAAAATATATAAGAGATGAGATAAGGGAATGGGAAGAAGGAGATAACAGGAGATAATATGAAGATACTGGTTACCGGAGCAAACGGATTCATAGGAAGAAACCTTATTGCAGAGCTTAAAAACAGGGGATATGAAGACATATTGCCCTATGATGTGGATTCTGATCCGGGAGTTTTGGAGTTATACACGGGAGAATGTGAATTTGTTTTTCATCTTGCGGGAATAAACAGGCCAAAGGATGAAAAGGAGTTTATGGAGGGTAACTTTGGGTTTACCTCGGTGTTGCTTGACAGGCTTAAGGAACACTCTAACAGATCTCCGATCCTTATAACATCCTCCATACAGGCGGAGCTTGATAACCCGTACGGAAGGAGTAAAAAGGCAGGAGAAGAGCTGCTTTCTTCATACGGAAAGGAGAACGGCAGTAAGGTTCTTATATACAGACTTCCGAATGTGTTCGGGAAATGGTGCAGACCGAATTATAACAGTGCCGTTGCAACCTTTTGCAATAATATAGCAAATGATCTTCCGATAAAGATAAATGATCCCGAGGTAGTAATGAAGCTTGTTTATATTGATGATGTTGTAAATGAGTTTATAAATGCTCTCTGCGGCAGAGAAAACAATGTGGGAAGCTATTGCGCAATACCGACGGTACATACGATAAAGCTCGGAAGGATAGCAGAGCTTATACAGGGCTTTAAGGACAGCAGAAGGGATCTGATGCTTCCGGATCTTTCGGATGCCTTTACCAAAAAACTCTACAGTACATATTTAAGTTATCTGCCAAAGGACGGTTTTTCTTATGATCTTAAAATGAACATAGACAACAGAGGTTCCTTTACCGAATTCATAAGGACCAGGGGATGCGGACAGGTTTCCGTTAACGTGGCAAAGCCCGGTATTACAAAGGGGAATCACTGGCATCACACAAAGACAGAAAAATTTCTGGTCGTTAAAGGAAAAGGATGCTTTAAATTCAGGAAATACGGTGGAGATGAGATCATAGAATATCATGTGAACGGGGATGAACTAAAGGTCGTCGATATACCCACAGGATATGTTCACAGTATAGTCAATGAAGGTGAGGAGGATCTGGTCACAGTGATATGGGCAAATGAAGTATATGATCAGAATGCACCGGATACCTATTATGAGGCAGTGGAGGAAGATTAAATGAGCAAAATGAAACTTATGACCATACTCGGAACAAGGCCCGAGATAATAAGGTTATCCGCCGTTATCAAATGCGCGGATAAATATTTTGATCATATACTTGTACATACTGGGCAGAATTATGATTACACCCTTAACCAGGTTTTTTTTGAGGAGCTTAAGCTGAGAGAGCCCGATCATTATCTGGATTCCGTTGGAAAGGATCTGGGTGAGACGATGGGAAATATTATAGCAAGATCATATTCCCTGATGCAAAAGGTTAAGCCTGAGGCTGTTCTCATACTTGGAGATACCAATTCTGCTCTGTCCGCCATATCCGCAAAGAGGCTCAAGATACCTATCTTTCATATGGAGGCAGGGAACAGATGCTGGGATTATAATGTATCCGAAATGATAAACAGAAAAATAGTGGATCATATATCTGATATCAACCTTCCATATACCGAGCATTCAAGAAGATATCTCCTTTCGGAGGGAGTGGACGGTAAAACCATATTTGTTACCGGATCTCCCATGAGAGAGGTGTTGCGTGATCATTTGGAGGAGATCGAAAAAAGCGATGTCCTTGAAAGATTATCACTTAAAAAGAAGGGATATATTCTTCTTTCGGCACACAGAGAGGAGAATATAGATATCGAGGACAATTTCATGAGTCTTATGAATGCGGTCAATCATATAGCAAAGACTTATGAAATGCCTGTTATATATTCCACTCATCCAAGAAGTGAGAAATTCATAAAGCTGAGGGATTTTAAGTTTCATCCTCTCGTTACGAATATGAAGCCTTTTGGGTTTTATGATTATAATAAGCTGCAGATGAACGCCTACTGCGTGCTTTCAGACAGCGGAACCCTGTCGGAGGAATCTGCCATGCTTGGCTTCCCCGGAGTGCTTATAAGGACGTCAACTGAGAGGCCTGAGGTGCTTGATAAGGGTACAATAGTGATAGGCGGGATAAAGGAGAGGGATGTGGAGAGAGCCCTGGAGCTTGCCGTATCCATGTACGATAATAAAGAAGAAACGGCTCTGTCACCTGACTATGAGGATACTAACGTATCGGCAAAGGTAGTCAGGATAATACAGAGCTATACAGAGATAGTTAATAAGACGGTCTGGTATAAATAATGAGAATCGTTGTAAATGATATTGCTGCCAGCAAAACGGGTGCCTTGTCTGTTCTTAGGGATTTCCACGCTTTTCTTGCAGATAATGAAAAAGAACACGAGTGGATATTTCTCCTGTCCTCTGATTACGTGGAGGAAACGGACAATATAAAGGTTTTGATATATGATGATGTTAAAAAAAGCCGGATTGAGAGACTTAAATTTGACTATCTGTACGGAAGAAAGAGGATAGAGGAGCTTTCTCCCGATGTTTACTTTTCTCTGCAGAACACCCTTATAAGAGGACTTAAGTGCAGAAAGGTCGTTTATGTTCATCAGCCCCTTGGTTTTCAGAACGAAAAGGTATTTTCATTTCTGAAAAAGGAAGAGAGAGAATATGCCATATATCAGCATCTCATCTCAAAGCTCACATATTCCTCCATAAAAAATGCTGACCTGACCATAGTGCAGACTGAATGGATGCTCAAAGAGGTCATAAAAAAGACAGGGATAAGCAGAGAGAAGATAGTAAATATTCTTCCCGATACCGGCCGTATAGAGGCAGTAAATAAAGAAAGCAAAACAGACAGCAGGGATTTTTTCTATCCCGCAGGGGACATCCTTTATAAAAACCACAGGATCATAAATGAGGCCGTATCTCTTCTAAGAGACAGAGGGATAGATGATTTCAGGGTATTTCTGACCATAACCCGGGATGAATTTATAAAAAGATGCGATTTGGAACCCGTTGAGAATATTAAATGTCTCGGAAGGATAGACAGGGAAAGGGTGATCGATAATTACGGTAAGATGATACTGCTGTTTCCTTCCTATATTGAAACCTTTGGCTATCCTTTAGCCGAGGGAAGGCAGATAGGAACAACGATACTTTCATCTGATTGCGCATTTTCAAGAGAGATCCTTAAGGGTTATGATAAGGTATATTATTTTGACCCTTTTGACAAAACCGCGCTGGCAGATCTGATGGAGAAGTGTATAAGAGGAAATATCCCCGTTAATGCTGCGTCTGCTTTTGTTCATAGCACAGAAAATGATGAGAGCAGCTGGTCAAGGGTAGTAAAGGAGCTGACTGATTGGAAATAAATAATCCTGTTCAAAAAAAAGGTTTATGGCCTGTTAATATATATGAATGGTACTATATACTGGTTATCCTGGGATATGTTGCGACACTTTTTACCGATAAGATGCGGCCGGGTGTGTTTGCTGCTGCACTTATGCTCATTATTCTTGCCCGGATGACATACAAAAAGCAGTTTAGTGTTAAAAGCACGACGGATATTCTTATCCTTGTGTATTTTTTTTATAATATAATCTCCGTTTTCTGGTTAAAGGCCTCAGGACTCCCTGTCACTGTGCATCTTAATGAGTTTGTCGTGTCGGTACTTCCTATGATCTTTTACTTTGTCGGGAAAAGCTGTGATACGGATGAAAAGAAGGACTCATTTTACTCTAAGTTTGTTGCCGCATTGCTGATAGTGGGATTTCTTGGTATATTCTTTCATATTTTTGCGCCACAGTTTTATATAGATTATTCCTTCAGATACAGCTTTATTTCAAAGGCCGATGCCCAGACTTCAAGGGTAAGGATGGATTCGGTCGTTGGATGTACGGTACTTGGAGCCCTGGGCGTCTCGGGAATGCTTGCGGGAGCTCATTTTATCGACAGAAAGGATACAAGGCTTAAGGGAATTTTCTTTATACTGTGCAATTTTATCTTCGCAGTGTTAAGCAATCAGAGATCGGCAATGGTTGCGTCACTGATAGTGATAGTCTATATCAATTACCTGATCTTCTGGCAGTTTGATATAGTGGACAGAAAATACTTCAGATATGAAATGGTCATGATCATCGCGGCCCTTACAGCATTATGGTTTATTGACAATTCACTTGTTATGAAGATATGGTGGAGGCTTGAATCCCTGCCTCTTGCGGTTTCTGAGAGAAGTGAGCAGTGGATAGCCGCGATAAACAATATGTATTCGACATGGTTTGGAAACGGTCTCGGAGCAAACGGACATAAGGCATTGGGACTTGAGGATACTCATGTCATAGCTGACGGAGGCCTCATAAAGCTTTATTGTGAAGAAGGTATAATAGGATTGTCCTTATATATCTATATCCTTATCATTTCCTTAAAAAAGGGAATAGGAGCGATAAAAAGGTATTATGTTGAGGTCGGGATAATCGTGATAGCCCTGCTGCAATCCATCGGGTCAAATATTCTGGCATTTCAGCCGGTTGCACCGATATTCTGGTTTGCACTCGGAGTGATAAATGAGGAAGATAAATGAGAGTGATATGTATGTATCTGCCGCAATATCATACCTTTAAGGAAAATGATGAGTGGTGGGGAAAGGGATATACGGAGTGGACTGCAGTCAGAAGGGGAAAGCCTTTGTTCAAAGGACATGTACAGCCAAGAATACCTCTGGAGGGCAGATATTACGATCTTTTGAATGAGGGCTGTGAGACTCTTAAGTGGCAGGCAATGCTTGCAAAGCGGTACGGAATATACGGATTCAGCTTTTATCAGTACTGGTTTAAGGGCAAGCAGCTTATGCACAGACCCATGGAGATCCTTCTTGAAAATCCTGATATCGATATCAGTTACTGCATCTGCTGGGCTAATGAAACCTGGACGAGAGCCTGGTACGGTCACAGTGAGCAGGTGCTCATAAAACAGGATTACGGGAACAGGGAGGACTGGAGAAAGCATTTTGAATATAATCTCAGGTTCTTCAGGGATAAGAGATACATAAAAATTGATAATAAGCCGGTCTTTCAGATATACAGAAGCTTTGATATAGAGGAATTAAAGGAAATGAAGGAATGCTTCGACAGATGGGCAAAGGAGGAAGGCTTTGACGGGGTATTCTTTGTTTCCGGGAAAACCAGGGACAGGGTTGATACAAGAGAGGACCTGATCGATGCATATTATTATTTTGAGCCCGGATTTACCCTTAAGAACGATCTCTCGAAAGTTAAAGAATTATCATATGATCTTAAGGTGCTTGTAAGAACTGTGCGCAACAGATTGCTGCGAAATAAAATTCTTGAGAGAGAGATCCCCGCCGAATGGATACTTAAACCCATTGAAGAAAGGAATTACAGGATAAATGAGTTCCCGGGTCTCATACCCGACTGGGATAATACACCGAGAAGAGGCTATAAGGGTCTTGTATATACGAATACTTCACCTGAAAGATTTGAGAAGACTCTGAGGATACTTAAGAATAAAAAGAACACTTATCCATATGACTTTGTTTTTTTGAATGCATGGAATGAGTGGGGAGAGGGAGCGATGATGGAACCCGATGAATACAGAGGGTTCGGATATCTGGAAGCGGTTAAAAGAGTGAATGGAGAATGAGGGATGGTAAGGGTAAGTGTGATCGTAATAATATATAAGGTTGCTGCTTTTCTGGAGGAATGTCTTGACAGTATAATAAACCAGACCTGTAAGGATATAGAGATAATTTGTGTTCTCGGTAAAGGAGACAGGGAATGTGAGCAGATCTGCAGGTCCTTTGAAGAAAGAGATGGCAGGATAAGACTGATAATAGAAGAAGCAGGCGGAACGGCAAAAGCCAGGAATACCGGACTTGACGCGGCAACAGGTGATTACATAGCCTTTGTTGACGGAGATGATCATATAGATCCCGATATGATAGAGAAGATGTTAGACCTTGCCCTGAAGTATGAAACCGACATTTCGGTTATCGGAAGATACTATGATTATAAAAACTGTACAGAGAGTAATACAGTGGGAGAAGAGACGGTGCTTGACATTAAAGGGGCACTATCGGTAATACTCTATCAGACGGGATTTTTCCTGCATATATGGGATAAGCTGTATAAGAAAGAGCTTTTCTATGACCTGAGATTTGATGAGGGTAAAAAGGTAGAGGACAGACAGGTTGTATACAGGCTTTTGGTAAAGGCAGGGAGGATAGCTTACGATCCTGTACCAAAATATCATTTCAGGGTCAGTAGAGACAGCGGATCCAGGGTTTCTGACAATCTTGTCAGGTCACTGGAAGCGGATAAGGAGATCGCCTCAGATATCCTTTTCAGATATGAGGAGCTGAAACCACAGGTCGTATATTTTCTTGTGTATGAGACCATGAGTGTAATCCAGAATAATATGTTGTACGGTACATTTTCCGTGGAGCATGATAAAGAAAACCTTAAATATGTAAAAAGACACAGAAAAGAGATATACAATGACAAAAATGTCTCAAAAAGCGTAAAGCTTAAGACTTTTCTGTGCAGCTTCTTTCCCGGGTTACTTAAGATCTACACGATAAAAATGAGAAGTGATTTTCTGAAAAAACATGAAGAGTTCTCTACCGGAACAGACTGGAACGAAACCTTCAGGGATCAGGGTATAAAGGATTGATCTAAATATGGAATTGATGGATTTTGAAAATAAAAGGATTCTTTTTGTATGCAGAGAGACATATTCCATGCCCCTCTGGTTTTTGGCGGATGACTGGAAGAAGAACAATGAGGTTGCGGCATTTTTTATAATGTCTACCGAATGCAGCTATAATAAGTGCTATTACAATGAAAACTCCTATTATAAGTTCAAGGAGGAGCTTCCGGGTGTTAAGCTCTACGATGTAAGGGATATCTGCGAAAAATATACGGAAGGTCTTAATGACAGAAAAAGGGGCAAAGGATCTCCCGTTGATATGACCTATATTGAGGCCATAGAGAAGGAATATACCCACTTTAAGAACCTTAATATGCAGCTTATGTGTTCGCAGGAAAATACAAGACACTATCACTGGAGATATTACTGGTCTCTTACCGATTATGATGAAAACATGTACTGGCTTGAGCTCAATTACAAAAAGATCCTCTCGATCTTTGACGAATTCAAGCCGGATATGATACTTGACTTCGATAACGCAGAGCTTCAAAGGACAATAATAAATGAGGTAGCATTTAAAAAGAATATTCCATATATCACAGTGGAATATTCAAAGTTTGGTTATTATAAATATCCGACTTTCCAGAATACCATAGGTATAGATGATTATGTGGTAAAAAAATATAATGAAAATCTCCAAAAATCCGGGGAGGAGCTTAAGGAGATGTATGATTATATCCTTGATTACAGGGCTAAAACCACTATCATGAACAAGGAATTTGCAGGTACAGTGACAAGCCAGTATGAAAGGGATTCCCTTATATGGATACTGAGACTTATGCACGGTAAGTGGAACTATTTCTGGAATATGGATATAACAAACCATAATCTTAAGATAAAGAGAACGAATAAGAAGCTTTATGCTCCAAGTATCCCGTATTTCTTTCATTATCTGCAGGTCTTTTTAAGACGGAGAAAATATATGGGAAAGAATAAGCTGTTCGAGGCGCCGGTAGAGGGAGAGGATTATGTATATATGCCTCTTCACCTGATCCCCGAGTCGACAGTCTTTGTTAAGGCCTCCTATTATGTGGATGAGTTAAACCTTATAGAACAGGTGTCCAAGTCCCTTCCGGCAGGATGGAAGCTCTATGTAAAGGAGCATCAGGCTATGCTTGGTGAAAGAGGGATAGATTTCTATAAGAAGGCTAAGGAGCTTCACAATGTGAGGCTCGTACAGGTGAATCATTATCATGATCCCAAGCCCTGGATAATAAAGGCAAAGGGAGTTGTCACTATAGTGGGTACCACCGCCTTTGAGGAAGCTCTTATGGGCAGAAGATCGATAATATTCGGTGATGTACCCTTTGAGCTCATAGACGGGATCACAAAAGTCAAAAGCTTTGAGGAGCTTCCGGAGCTTATAAAGGATTTCGGAGAGATCGATAACATACATTCCTGTGCCGCCTATCTTCAGACGATAAAGGATGTCGGTTTTGAGATCGACCTTTTCTATCTTATGGCAAAGGCAGAGAAGATACTTGCAGGCAAGGAGGAAAGGGAAGAAAAGTTTGAAAAGAACATAGAAGAACTTAAGAATTTTTACAGATTTGGTTATCAAAAGTGGAAAGAAGAACACAGATAGCGGGAGGGAAAATGGAAAGTACTATAATCAAAAGGCTTTCGGAAGGAAAATTTATACTGATAGCCGAAATTGGAGTTAACTATTATGATATTGCCACAAAGGAGGGTATCACTCCGATGGAGGCAGCAAAAAAGATGATAACGGAGGCAAAGAATGCCGGGATACATGCGGTGAAATTCCAGACCTACAAGGCCTCCACACTTGCGGCAAAGGCATCTCCGTCTTATTGGGACACGAACGAGGAGCCAACTACCAGTCAGTACGAGCTGTTTAAGAAATTTGACAGCTTTGGGAGGGATGAATACCGTGAACTCAAAGAGTTTGCGGATTCGGTTTCGATGGAATTTCTATCTACTGCTTTTGATTTTGAATCGGCGGATTATCTGGATGAGCTTATGAATGTCTATAAGATATCCTCATCTGATGTTTCAAATCTTCCCTTCATAGAATATCAGGCCCAAAAAGGAAAGCCCATAATCATATCCGCAGGTGCGTCTGAGCTTAAGGAGATCGAGGCGGCGATAGATACTATCAGAAGCTGCAATGATGAACCGATAGTCCTCATGCATTGCGTTTTGGAGTATCCCACACCTTTAAAGGACGCAAATCTTTTAAAGATCGTGTCCTTAAGAAACCAGTTCCCGGAGCTTTATATAGGATATTCGGATCATACAAAGCCTACGGAGAGCTGTGATGTGATAAAGACAGCATATAATCTCGGGGCAAAGGTAGTGGAAAAGCATTTTACCCTCGATAAGACCCTGAAGGGCAATGATCATTATCATGCCATGGATCCGACTGATGCAGTAAGGATACTTGAGGGAATAGAATTTCTTGATATGATAAGGGGAAGTGAGAAGATCTGCTGTCTGGATACTGAGAGGATTGCCAGGGAAAACGCGAGAAGATCTATAGTATCCGCTGTTGATATAAAAGAAGGAGATATCATCGAAGAGGGTATGCTCACATATAAAAGACCCGGTATCGGGATCACTCCCGACAGACTCCCCTGGCTTTTAGGCAGGAAGGCTGTTTCCGATATAGAGGAGGATACCATACTGACAGAGGATATGTTTGAAAAGGACGGGGAATGACCTGAAACAGAGGAAACTGTCCCAAATGATCAGAAGGAAATGTATGAATGTCACAGGTAAATGAAGGGGAAAAAAATAATACGGCGGGAATGAAGGCGGTAAAGTCCGGTATCTGGTATACTATCGCCAGTATTTCCATAAGAGCGGTTGCGATAATAACAACTCCGATATACACAGGCATGCTCTCAACCGGAGATTACGGTATCGCAAATACCTTTAATACCTGGATAGAGCTGATAAACATAATCACCTGTCTCTGTGTGGTATACAGTATAGGAAGGGCAAAGATAGATTTTAAGGAAAAGTTTGACGAGTATCTTTCGGCACTTCAGGGTCTCTCCAGCAGTTTTGCCTTTATAGTGCTGATATTTGCCGTGATCTTCAGAGAGCAGCTATCCTATCTCATAGAATATGAGGTCCCGTTAGTCATCGTGCTGTTTTCGTATCTGTGTGTATCACCTTCCGTAGAGTATACACTGCAGAAAACAAGATATGAATACAGATACAAGGAAAATATACTCATATCGGTAATAACCTGTATAGGAACCGTGATATGTTCTGTGACCCTGATCCTTTTCTTTAATGATAAAAGATATGTGGGAAAGATACTGGGTACCCTTCTTCCTACCTTCCTTATGGGGATTTTCTTTTATATAAGAATACTGAAGGCCGGAAAAAAATTCTATGTAAAGGAATACTGGGAATATGCCTTAAAGATAGGTCTTCCGATGATCCCGCACGCATTTGCGCTCGTGGTCCTTGCGCAGGTCGACAGGCTTATGATAAAGGATATATGCTCTGATTCTGACGTTGGTCTCTATACCTTCGGATACAGCTTCGCGACCCTGCTCTCGATCTTTACAAATGCGATAGGACAGGCCTGGCTTCCATGGTTTAACGAACAGCTTGACATGGGAAACCGGGAAAGGATAAGGAGCATCAACAAAAAGATCATTATGCTCGGAGGCTTTTTTACGATAGGATTCATTACAGTGGCTCCTGAGGCATTAATGCTTTTATCACCGTCTTCCCCACCCTACTGGATCGCCAGATATGTTGTGCCTCCTGTTGCACTTGGAACCTTTGCCCAGTATCTTTATACCAATTATGTCAATGTGGAGCTTTTTTATAAAAAAACACCGATAATAGCCGTAAGCTCATGCTTTGCTGCAGTTATAAATTATCTTTTAAACCTTATCGCCATACCAAGGTTTGGATATACGGCTGCCGCATATACAACCTTTATAAGCTATGTGATACTGATGACGTTTCATTTTGTGGCTGTCAGATTTATCATAAAAGAGAGGGTATATGACAGTGTGTTCTATTATCTGATACTTATCATAATAACCGTATTCGGGCTTTCACTGATATGCTTTTATTCAGACGATATAAGGATCAGGATATTCAGATATCTGTATACACTCATCGTTCTCGGTGTTTTTGCTTTTATAAAGAAAGATGATATAATGTTGCTTGTTGATTATGTGAAGAAGAGATTTTTAAAAAAGGAAAGATAAGCCAGATATGAAAACTCTTATTATTATTCCTGCAAGGGGAGGTTCCAAAAGGATACCCCGGAAAAATGTAAGGATCATGTGCGGAAAACCGCTGATATGTTATTCGATAGAAAATGCCAGGGCTTTAAGTGAGGGTATGGATGTTGATGTTGCCGTATCGACCGATGATGAGGAACTGGAAAACATAGTAAAAAAACGTGGAGTAAAGGTAATAGAGAGACCGGCTGAGCTGGCCGGAGACAGCGTGACCCTTGATCCCGTTATTTATCATGCGCTCTTATATATGGAGAAGGAAAAGGGGATAAGCTATGATACCGTCATCACTATGCAGGCCACTTCTCCCACTTTAAAGAAGGAGACGATAGAAAAGGCAATAAGATATTTTGAAACCTCCGGATATGATACCGTGATATCTGCCATGAACAAGCCCCATCTTTCCTGGGGCATAAAGGACGGAAAGATCGTAAAAAATTATGAAAAAAGACTTAATTCCCAGGAGCTTCCTCCAAATTACACAGAGACCGGCGGTTTTATGATAACCAAAAGGGAGTGTGTGACCAAAGAAGGAAGGATAGGAAAGAATGTCAATATCTTTGAGATACCCGAGGATGAAGCTGTAGATATAGATACTTATTCTGACTGGGTATTGTGTGAGAATATCCTTAGAAGAAAGAGGATAGTATTTCGCACCGTCGGAAAAAGACAGTTCGGAATGGGACATGTATACAGATGTCTTACCCTTGCATATAAGCTTACAGGTCATGATATCACCTTTATACTTGACAGGGACAGTGATATCGGGATAGAAAGGATACAGGCCTCAAACTTCCCTCTCATCGTTGCAGAGGGTGAAAGTGACCTTGAAAAGATACTTGCCGAAAAAAGACCCGATATCCTTGTCAATGATATCCTTGATACTGATATAGGATATATGACCATGGTAAACAAATACGCAAAGAGGATAGTCAATTTTGAGGACGTGGGTCCCGGAGCGAAATATGCGGATGCTGTTATAAATGCTCTGTACGAGAAGGGCGAAAAGCTTCATAATGAGTATTACGGATCAAAATATTTCTGTATCAGAGATGAGTTTTTAGAGGAAGAGCCTAAGGAGTTTTCACAAGAGGTTGAGAATATGCTGATAATCTTCGGAGGAGCGGATCCTTCGGACCTTACCGCAAGAATGTATGATATCTGTAAGGTGCTTCACGGAAAACACCCGAAGATAAAATTTCATTTTCTCATAGGCTTTGCTTACCCTTATAAGGATGAGATCAGGGATGATCCTGATAATAACATCTTTATACACAGGGATGTAAAAAGGGTTTCAAGTTATATGAACAGGATGGATCTTGCGGTAACTTCCCAGGGAAGAACGGTATATGAGCTCGCAAGCATGGGAGTGCCCTCCGTGGTTCTTGCGCAAAACGAAAGGGAGGCCGAGCATGTTTTTGCCGGTATTCAGAACGGATTCATAAATCTTGGAATAGGAAAGAACACAGATGCCCTTACTATAATCTCCACGATAAGATGGCTTATCCAGACTCCCAGGGTCAGGGAGGAAATGAGAAAGCTGCAGCTTACCAGAGATTTTTCAAAGGGGCAGGAGAGGGTAATGCGCATCATCCTGGATGACCCTGACGAGGAAGAATAGTTTTTGACGCAGTTTAGTATTTATGATTTGAACAATGAAAGGATCAGTTTAAGTGAAAGACATAGATGCCGTTTCCTTAGACGAAAATATAGAGAATGAATTTATAGGTCAGGGGACAGAGGATATCCTTGAGACTCCGGGTTATTCCGAGGAGGAAGCAGATGTCATGAAGTCCATGGTCAATCTTGAAAACAGGAGAGTATTGCTGGTAAATACAGTCGTAGGACCCGGGAACAGTGTCGGACGGCTTGTGGAAGGATTATATGATACTCTCGTTGATCATGGATATGAATGTCTGGTGGCTTATGGAAGGGATGAGTGTCCTGAGCATATCAGGTCCTACAGGATAGGGACTGATTTTGATATGTATATACATGGTATCATGACAAGGCTTAAGGACAGACACGGTTTTTATTCGACTAAGGCAACAAAGGAATTTATAGATGTGATCGAGGATTTCGATCCCGATATAATACACCTTCATAATATCCATGGGTATTATTTAAATGTGAAGGTGTTATTTGAATATATAAAGGAGTCGGGAAGAAGAGTCATATGGACTCTTCACGATTGCTGGAGCTTTACCGGGCACTGCTCGCATTTTGAATATGTGGGATGCATGAAATGGCAGACTCAGGCGGGTTGTTCTCAGTGTGAGCAGCTTGAAGAATACCCTAAATCCTTTGGCTATGATAACTCGGAGAACAATTTTGCGGAGAAAAAGGAGTTGTTTACCGGGATTGAAAATATGACGCTGGTAACCCCTTCTGAATGGTTAAAACAGAGGGTTGAGGCATCGTTTCTTAAGGAATATCATGTTGTGGTCGTGCCGACGGGGATCGATCTTGAGAGGTTTTATCCGGTGGAAGAGGAGATGAGCCAGGATAATGTTATATTCAGGCTTAAAAATGCTCTTTCATTAAGGGGTAAAAGCATCATACTCGGAGTTGCCAATCCCTGGAGGGACAGGAAGGGTTTGATGCAGTTTGTTACCCTTAATAAGGCTATTGATGAAAAATATGCCATTGTTATGCTCGGGCTTACGGATGAGCAGGCAAATTCCCTTCCCCAGTCCATAATATCCCTGGCAAAGACAGAGTCGATCGATGAACTGGCCGCCATCTATTCAATGGCAGATGTGTATGTCAATCTTTCTCTTGAGGATACCTTCCCGACAACAAATCTTGAGGCTCTTGCCTGCGGAACACCGGTAGTTACCTATAAGACGGGAGGAAGTCCGGAGAGTATAGACGAAACCTGTGGTATAGCGGTCGAAAAGAACAGTATTCAGGGGATAATCGCCGCTCTTGATAAGATAGAGATGTCAAAGGGAGAGTCATACACAAAGGAGCAGTGTGTCTACAGGGCAATGCTGTATGATAAAAATACCAGATTTTTGGAATATATACAGGAAGTATATGAGGGTATCTGATGTATGAAGGATTTCTGCAAAAAATTTAAAAACAGCATACTCATATTTACGGCTCTTATCATGTATGTTCTGTGTGCGGCTTCATTCTTCCTGCTATTTTCCGTTGATAATCCGGAGATAACGGATATATCGAGAACCGCAGCGGTAACCCTGTCCACATACTTTATCTTTATGCTTCTGTTATCCGTGATATACGGAAAGTATGATGTGGGCAGAAAAAAGGAAAAGCAGACCATATTTGCCCTGAGTGTGACTCATATACTGACCGATCTTGTGACGTATTTTGAGCTTACCATTATGAAAACAAATGAGGCAAATAACAATACCTTTACCATAGAAAATGTAGGTGTTCTTTTTCTTGTATTTCTTATACAGGTGATCCTTATCATTCTGTTCACAAGACTCGGAAACCGTTTTTATTTCTGGATCTTTGATAAGGAAAAGTGTCTTATCATATCGGGCACGGATACCGAAGCGGAAAAAATAGAAAATGCCTTATCGGATTTTGGTAAGAAGTATACTGTAAACGGAATAGTAAGCTATGACGATCCGGATATTGAAAACAAAATGCTGCTTGCGGATACCGTTGTGATGTATGAGGTCCCTGTAGAGATAAGGACAAGGATCGCCGATTTCTGCTATCAGAATCTCAAGAACTTTTACTTCAATCCGCATATAGCAGATATACTTGAACAGAATTCAAGACAGCTCATAGTCGACGATATTTCCTTTTTTACCTGGGACTTTCATCTGATAAGCTTTGAGGAAAGGATAATAAAAAAGCTTATGGATATCGTGATATCCCTTGTTGCGGTCATAGTCTTAAGTCCAATCCTTGTTGTCTCTGCGATATGTATAAAAAAATATGACGGGGGAAAGATATTCTTCAGACAGAAAAGAGCAACGGCAAACGGAAGGGTTTTTGAAATATATAAGTTCAGGACGATGAAGGAAAATTCCGGGAACAGATCCCTTACAAAGGATGATGACAGAGTTACAAAACCGGGGCATTTTCTCAGAAAATACAGGATAGATGAGCTCCCCCAGCTCTTTAATATTTTAAAGGGAGATATGTCCTTAGTTGGGCCAAGACCTGAGATGCTTGAAAATGTCGAGGATTATACAAGAGAGCTCCCCGAATTCCGTTACAGGCTGAGGATGAAGGCAGGCCTTACCGGATATGCGCAGATATACGGAAAATACAACACCTCCTCGAAGGATAAGCTGATGCTCGATATAATGTATATTGAGAATTACAGTATTTTTAAGGATATACAGATATTGTTCCAGACGATCATGGTATTGTTTAAAGCAGAAGACTCCACGGAGGCTTTTAATAATAATGAATGAGTGTAAGGTCAGTATAATCACTGTTTGCTTCAACAGTGAGAAAACCATAGATAGAACGATAAGATCCGTGCTTTCACAGACTGTTGCGCCCTTTGAATATATCCTTATAGACGGAGCTTCCAAAGATAATACTGTAAATATCATTGAGAGCTATAAAAAAAGCTTTGAGGATAAGGGTATAATCTATAAGTATATCTCTGAGAAGGATGAGGGAATCTATGATGCCATGAACAAGGGAATAGAGCTTTCAAAGGGAGATGTGGTCGGTATAATAAACTCTGACGACTGGTATGAGGATAATGCCGTAGAAACCGTATCGCGCAATTATTCAGGGAAGGGCTTCGATCTTTTTTATGCGGATCTCCTTATGCATACTCCGCAGGGAAAGACCTTTGTAAAGCATTCAAGAGACAGAAAATATGCTACATCAAGGGACTGGAATCATCCCACCACCTTTATAAAAAAGAGTATATATGATAAATATAAGTACCGTAATGAGACGATGCATGACGATTATGATCTGATACT
>JAILEM010000002.1 GCA_024687745.1 Lachnospiraceae bacterium | reverse complement strand
CTTACCGTATTCTTATCCAACCTGTATTTTTCAAGCCATTGATCGGCAAGATCCTGGAACGCTTTACAGATTACAGGATGACTTACAACTATTGAGATACCGGAAAATGCATTGTACGTTACTTTTGTGATCCTTTCTGTTATGAGAAGATTCATATTAGGGTAAGGAGTTTCCGGAAGTTCATAGAAACAGTAATTCGGATATTGTTCAGAAAGCCTTATTATGTTTCTTATATGTTCTTTATATTGTTCCGGCGAATAAAACAGAGTTTTCGCTCCCTGGATGGTTTCTGCTTTTACCCTTCCATGGTTTAGGTCTTCAATATCTGCCAGGGTAACGCATTCAAAAATCCGGCCCGTTTTTAGCTGTTTGACCAGATTTTCATGTGAGACTGCCCATTTTTTCATCAGGGCAGGTTCATGAAAGCTTTCTGCAAGTTCCATAGGCATAGAAGCAATTGTGAGGGAATTTTGTATCACGGTCATGACAGAACTGTCTGTCTCAGGCTCAAGGGGAGAAAAGCTGACAAGCTTTTTGGCGTGCGTCATCATTTTTGCAAATTCATTTTCCAGTATTTTAAGATCATTATGATCCGTATAATAATTATAAATACCTTCAGATTCGGTACCTGCAACATGAAAACCTTCTATACAGGCAAGACCGGGGGCAAGGAAAAATGTATGGGAAAAACGATTATTATCACTTTTTCTGAAGTAAAAAGATTCTATCCTGCCGGAAAGATATAAAGGAAGCCAGCTGGTGATAGCCTGACTGAGTTCCTCCGGCCCACGGTCAATATTGTGGATTATATATATGTTGGTACCGTTATTTACGCAGTTTCTCATAAGAGAAGCCCATTTTCCTAGAAAGGATCTGTCAGACATCAGCCAGCTTTGATCCTCATCGGAATATAAAAATAATTCTTTTGTATTGTTCAGAAGTACACTGTGTAAAAAGCGCAGTACCGCATCACAGAGGCCTTTATTTCCTGTATATTTTTGCCTGCTGTCCTTTGGGATAAAAGGGATTTCCGCGTTACCAAAGGATTGTTCTTTATCAAGGACTGTAGGCAGTGAGTCAAAGCTTTCCAACAGCTGATTGGCCAAAAAGATAACATTATCATGTATATCTTTATTGTCATACAACCAAAGATGAAACAGTTCTTCATAAATATCTTCTTCATGTATCTCCATGATGAGAGATATTTCTTTCAGCAGGTCACGTTTTATTATTCGTTCATATAATGTATGACTTAGAAGTTTTGCTATATCAGGGTTATTCTGAGGACTTCTCATTCCGTTACGATAACGGCTTATCAGAGAGGTGTCGATATGTATAAGCTGGCTTAACCTGATGTTTGTAAGGTCGGTAAGGGTCATTACAGCATCAAGTCGCTCACTGAATGTCAAATATTTCTTTGTGCGGTTGTTTTTTTTATCATTTGTGGTTACAGTATCCTTTGTAAAGGAGGTTTCGGTAGTATCCCTGTAAAGCCACTCTGTGAGTTCACTTTTTATAGCTTCAGCTGAAGAACCGGGAACAGTTCCTGTTATGGAACAGAGCTTTGAGAGTTCATTACGGTCATCTAAGAACAGATATATACCTTCAACCAGCTTACCTGTTGTAGAGCTTGACTGAGCGGGAGTCCTTTTTCCGCTTCTTATACGGCTGATATTTGTTCTGTCAAATCCTGCATAGTCTGCAATAGTTACATTACTGGCTCCAATAGTGTTAAGCAGAAGATTGAGGTTCTCACTGAGCAATTTTTTTCTCCTTTCACGGATATGATTGCTTTAATATATTATAATAGTATATAAATGTAGTATACCATACAACGGTCCCTGTGACAGTTTTACATATTTAAGAGGTAAAAATGGAGATAATCGGTAAATTTATTCCATACTATAAACCATATAAAAAGATTTTTTTTACAGATTTATTATGTGCAATTATCATAAGTATTGTAGATATTGCATATCCGCAGATATTACGGAGTCTGACAAAAACTCTGTTTACCATGGACAGTCAGATTATATTAAAAAGCCTTCCCGTGATCGCAGTTATCCTGTTGTTTATGTATATCCTGCAGACCTCATGTAAGTACTATGTAATATTCAAAGGACATATGATGGGGGCGATGATGGAGAGAGATATGAGAGCTGAGTTATTTGAGCATTACGAAAAACTCTCATTTTCCTATTATGATAAAAGTAATACCGGGCAGATGATGAGTAAGCTGATATCGGATCTTTTTGATATCTCCGAACTTGCCCATCACGGGCCGGAAAATCTTTTTATATCCTTATTCAAGCTTGTCGGATCCTTTGTATTTCTTTTTATAATCCAGCCCAAATTAGCAGTGATACTGTTGTTTTTTGTTTTTCTTATGCTGATATTTTCGTATATGCAGCGGAAAAGACAGAGAGAAACCTTTGCCGATAACAGAGAGAAAATAGGAGATATAAACGCATCCTTAAATGATTCACTGTCCGGTATCAGGGTGGTTCAGGCGTTTACGAACGAGGATGTGGAAAAGGAAAAGTTCAGAAAAGGTAATGAAGCCTTCCTGAGATCAAAACATGATAATTATGTAACGATGGGAGTATTTAACGCCGGTAACACTTTTTTTATAGGGATGATCTATTCCGTTACCCTTATAATGGGAGGATATTTTATCGCAAAGGGTGAGATGAGTGTTGCCGACCTTGCTATGTATGCCCTTTATATAGGGGTTTTTGTCAGTCCGATCCAGATCCTTGTTGAACTTACTGAGATGCTTCAAAAGGGAATGTCCGGCTTCAGAAGATTTGTTGAGATCACAGGAATAGAACCAGGGATTAAAGATTCGGACAATGCAGAGGATATAAGTGATCCATACGGAGATATTGTGTTTGACAGAGTGGATTTTTCATATGAGAATAACGAAACAGTACTCAGGGATCTGTCATTTACGGTAGGAGCCGGAAGATCGATCGCTCTTGTAGGTCCCTCGGGAGGAGGAAAAACCACGATATGCTCACTTATACCTCGCTTTTATGATGTTACAGGTGGAAGCATAACTATAGGAGGACAGGATATCAGGAATATCCGTTTGAAAAGTCTTCGTTCCTCGATAGGGATAGTGCAGCAGGAGGTATATCTTTTCGACGGGACGATAAAGGATAATATAGCCTATGGAAGATTCGATGCAGGAGAGGATGAAATAATCGAGGCTGCAAAAAAAGCAAATATTCACGATTTTATAATGACTCTTCCCCAAAAATATGATACAAATGTAGGTGAAAGAGGAACAAGACTTTCAGGCGGCCAGAAGCAGAGAATATCAATAGCAAGGATTTTTTTGAAAAATCCACCTATATTACTGTTAGATGAGGCGACCAGTGCTCTTGACAATGAAAGCGAAGAGTATATTCAGAAAAGCCTTGAGACACTTTCGGAAAACAGGACTACGATCACTATCGCTCACAGACTCTCAACCATCAGAAATGCTGATGAGATACTTGTAATAGAAGATACGGGGATAACAGAGAGGGGAACCCATAGTGAACTGATGATGCTCGATGGAACATATGCCGGATATTATTATCTGTCAGCCGGGGTAGACAGATAGGAAAAACCGGATCAGAATGCTGTTAAAGAGATAAAGATGCTTTATTAAAGAAAAGAAAGGAAATTACAAAATGGAGACAGAGGAAATGATCCAAAACGCTGAAACAAAAGAAACTATCGTTAATGAGGAGGCTGCCGTTAAAGAGGAAGCCGGTGTCGAATCAATGGATGATCTTAAAACAGAGCTTGAGGAATCATATAAGCAGCTTGATAATGATTACATTGAGCAGAGTGAATCAGAGGGTGACGACACATGGATCACACTTAAAGAACAGATGAAGAATAAAGAAGTACTCTCTGTTAAGATAAAGGAAGCCGTTAAGGGTGGAGTTATCGCTTATATCGATGAACAAAGAGCGTTTATACCGGCTTCTCAGGTATCTGATACCTATATCGAAAAACTCGAGGACTGGGTCGGTAAACATATAGATGTCCTGGTAACAGAGGTAGATAAGGAAAAAAACCGTATCATCCTCTCAGGAAAAGAAGTGATAAAAAATATAAAGAAGCTTAAAAAAGAAGAAGCCTTTTCCAAAGTGAATGTTGGTGATATCTTTGAGGGAGAAGTTGAATCTCTGCAAAATTACGGGGCATTCGTTAATATTGACGGAGGGCTTTCGGGACTGGTACATATTTCACAGATAAGTGAGCAAAGGATAAAGAGTCCCCGCGATGTTTTAAAGGAAGGTCAGAAGGTAAAGGTAAAGGTGATAAAGAAGGAAGACGGAAAGATCAGCTTCACCATGAGAGGACTCGAAAAAAAGAGTGAAGAAGAAGTAACAACAATAGATGATGAGCCTGTTGTACATATTGAGGCAGAGGAAGTTACAACAAGTTTGGGATCTTTGTTAAAGGGTTTTAAGATCGACTGAGTTGGATAAAAAAATCGGAAAGATCGACAGATAATTGTGAGAAGGGTAGAAATTTGCGTTAGAAAAAAAGATTTTTTTGTTCAAAATAATGGTTGACAATATTAAACGAAAATTATAACATACACTCATACAATTTATATTTGATGGCAAGGGCGTCACAGAAAAAACAGTTCTGTGACGCCATTTTTATGTGTAAGTCTACGATCCGGGTACCAATCGTATTGCGCACTATATCAATATAAGATGTATAGAGCCGCTGTTTCATCTGGAAACAGGGACAAAAAAATGAGGAGGTGTGATATTATGACACAGGATGTAATCAGTTATGTTACACAGGAAGTATACGGTGTCTGGTTTTTGATAGGTGCAGCGCTGGTATTCTGGATGCAGGCAGGCTTTGCCATGGTAGAGGCAGGCTTTGCCAGAGCAAAAAATGCGGGAAATATCCTGATGAAAAACCTGATGGATTTCTGCATAGGAACAGTAATGTTTATATTGATTGGTTTCGGTCTTTTTCTTGGAGAGGATGCTCTGTTTGGACTGGTAGGACTTCCAAACATGAATATTTTCTCGGACTATTCGTCCTTTGACTGGTCAAACTTTGTATTTAACCTTGTATTTTGTGCTACCACAGCAACTATTGTTTCCGGAGCGATGGCGGAAAGAACGAGATTTATCTCATATTGTGTTTATTCAGCTGTTATTTCTGGAATAATTTACCCCATAGAGGCACACTGGACATGGGGCGGTGGCTGGTTGGCGCAGATGGGCTTTCATGATTTTGCGGGATCCAACTGCATACATATGGTAGGTGGTATATGCGCTATAATCGGTGCAGCTATGGTAGGACCCCGTATAGGTAAATTTGTTAAGAATAAGGATGGTAAGGTAGAAAAGGTAAATGCTTTTCCCGGTCATAACCTTCCTCTTGGAGCCTTGGGTGTATTTATCCTATGGCTTGGATGGTATGGTTTTAACGGAGCGGCAGCAACAAATATCGATCAGCTGGGTTCTATCTT
>JAILEM010000213.1 GCA_024687745.1 Lachnospiraceae bacterium | reverse complement strand
ACATATATAGCGCTCTACAAAAACAACACCTGATAAAGTAGTTGCTCCACACATTACATTATTACCGTAGGTTCCATCCGGATGACCATCGTTCTGTATCACTACAATTTTATTTCCATCGCATTTCGGGCAATGCTTATTATATTTCATATAGACTCCCTTCGTAAGAAAAATTCCATTATATTCTTTACTAAGATTACTTCTGCTTTTCTAATGTCATATAAATCTTTTGTAAGATTATCTTCCGATATATAGCACATTGAAAAGTTTGAAAAGTGAAGGACACCATTCTTTACAAGCCTTTAATATTTCCTCATACATCAAATTACTCCACATACTTAAGGTAACTGCTCACACAGTAAAGAGTCTGGCCATTGTATTCGACTCTGGCCCATCCAAACTCTGCATTAACTCCAGTCATTACCGCGGTATCTCCGGCGTACAGCGTTGCGACTACTACAGAATCCTCATCTGTCACACTGGGCTTATTCCTAAGGTTAACAACTTCTTTAGCGGTAACGGTTTCATTACAGTCCATGAACTTGGTCTTGAACCCTGAAGTATCCTCCGGCTGTTGTGTAATCTCTTGCTCAGGTGCGCTCATATCCGTGGTCAAATAGCCGGAAACTGCATAATATGTACCGCCTTCATATATAACTCTGGACCATCCGCTGTCACTGATGCCGGTCCTCCGGGCTGTCTGACCATTCTGCAGGGTTACCTTAACAGTGCTGTCCGAGCCCTGGCTGGGCTTGTCCCTTAGGTTTGTACTGTTCTTGGCGGTGACTGTCTCATCTACCGCTTCGAAGTTCATCAAAGCTTCCACATCGGCTGATACTGTTTCTCTTTCTGATGTGTCCTTGGCCGTTTCTGTGCCACCGTATCCGAAGTAGGCCACATCTACATCCACTGATTTGCCAATGCCGGCAACTGTTCCCTTGTCAGAGTACTGCCACATGGCGCATTGGCCTTCATATGACGGACCTGAAGCGAGTTTGGAAGTATCTTGATTATACCAGGCCATCCATATCTTATATTTCTGCTCTATCTGAGAGGTGTTCCACTGAGCATCCTCTGAAAGCTCGCCTCTTGAAGCGTAAAATATCGGAGTATAACCCGCATTATATATCTTATCCAGAAAAGCCAGTGCTATGGAAGACCTCTCATCCTTGGTGAGGCTGTACTGTCTGCTAGACGCGTTTTCAAAGCCCTCACAGTTAAATCCCACAGGATAGGTTATAGGGTACTTAGCTATATAATTTGCCACCCATTCCGCTTCTTCCGCAGCTTCCTGCGCGCTTATAGCTGTTGAAAAGAAATATGCTCCGATTTTGATGCCATTTTTCTCTGCTTCCTGCATATTGTATTTGGCATTGGAATCGTCCTTGATCTCACCGGTGACAGCGTCCCTGTATCCGACCCTTATCATGGCGAAATCAATACCCGTGCCTGCAACCTGTGCCCAGTCTATGGTTCCCTGAAATCTGGAAACGTCTATTCCGTAAGTCACAGAAGAATTCTCTCCCACGTTACTTGCACTGACAAGCTGCGCGACATCTATCTCCGCGCCGCTCTCTTTTACAGCTGCAGTCTGAGGATCAGACGACTCCGCTTCCTGTTCTTCATGCAAAGGCTCTTCTGACTCGCCTTCCATGTTGATGTCTTCTGTTTGCACATCCTGTTCTCCGACAGATGTAGTGTCTTTTTCTTCAGCAGGCTCTCCTTCGACTACAATGTTCTCTTCTACCTCAATCTCCAAAGCCTGTTCACCAGTTTCCTGTTCTCCTCCCAAAGTCCGGCTAATGATCAAATATACGCAGGATATGATAATACAGGCAATTATCACGCAGCATGCAATGATGATACCATTGCCTGTGTTACGCTTCCTCTTTTTCCGCGCTTTCTTTTCTGATAACAATTCATCCAATTCATCAAAGTCTTCAAAATCCCGCTTCATGCCTTTTAGCATCTCCTCTGTGTCATTTAGCATAATATCATTTGTCACGCATTGGTAAAAGCTGATATCCCGCCATTGGCGGCAGTATAACTCTCGGTCTGCGCCCGGCTCATCCAGAAGATTGCTGATACGTTCCCAAGCAAGCAAAATCCGGACAATTCCTATAACAAACAAGTGCGCCGGATAATAAACATAGAACAGCCACTTCATGCCCTTCCATTCACCACGTTGTGAAATATGATTCATTATTATAATTCCACTTACGGAATACCTCAAGAATCTAAAAAAAGCTTAAAGCCAAGAAACGACGTGTCATGTACGGTTTCAACACCGGAAAACGTGACATGAAACTTAAAACTGCATACCAAAGAAAAAGGAGATGGTCAGCAGAAGATTTAACGTATAATTAAATCGAACTATAAAACTTGTTACTCCTTAGATCTCTTGCTATAGCTGTCGATGGCCTGCCGCTTATATACTCTGAAAAGATCTGCCTTGCCACTTCAGCCTGCTCTTCATTTTTCACAAGTTATGCAGGCTCTCAGGAACCTTCATTTTCCTCCCGGAATATTTCCCTTAAGAATCTCGATTCCCTTTTCCCATATTCATCCATCCTTCTGCCGCAAAGACAGAGTTTTTTCTTTGCCCTTGTCATTGCTACATAAAGAAGTCTTCTCTCTTCTTCTATCATACCTTCATCTGTCATTTTTCTGTGCGGAAATATACCCTCCTGAAGTCCTATCACATATACGGTTTCATATTCAAGCCCCTTGGATGCGTGTATAGTCTGCATGACGACATCATAAGCTCCTCTCTTTACCTCCCTCCTTTCTCTGTTCTCATCCTCTGCCCCTGTATATTCAAGGTAATACTCTATGAGCTCTTTCAGGGACTTAAAAAGGCCGCAGATATGTTCAAATCCCGCAAGCAGATCATATTCCCCGCTTTCTCTTATCTGTAAGGTATTTTTATGCTCTGTTACCCGATCCTCTGACAGATTGATCCCTCTTTTATATTTACCGGTATATTCCATATATCCTATACCCTTAAGTATATAGGTTAAGGCGGCTTTTGGCGGAAGCTCCCCGATAAACCCGATATCTTTTTCAAGCTTTGATACAGCAGCAAGGCTTTTTGTATCACAGGCATAATAATCCTTAAGTCTTTTAAAGAGAACCGTCATATCGCCCATATCCCTGTTTTCTGCACCTACTCCATACAAAGCCTCCCTTAAAAGCCCTCTCTTTGGCCTGTTTAATATCCTAAGAAGTTCGCTCCCCGATCCTCTTTTCCCGGCAAGCAGAAAATATGCCATTATGTCCTTTATACACTCATTATCAAAGTATCCGGATCTTTTTTCATCCCTGATATATCTTATGCTGCGGCTCTTTAAAACCTCCTCAAGATGATCCGCACTCCTTACGGTCCTGTAAAGGATCCCTATCCTTTCAGGCACCCTTTCTCCACTGACGGATTCACTCCCTTTATCCTTTCCGTTATTCCCGTCTCTTTCTCTTATATATCCTTCTATTTCATCTGCGATAAATTCCGCTTCTTCATAAGCATCTTTAAATATCCGTAATGATACGCTTCCCTCACTGTCAGTCCCACAGCTTTGCACTTTATCATATCTGAGCTTATTGTTTGATATAAGTTTTTGCGCAGATTCTGTCACAGCTCTCCCCGACCTGTAATTTATGCATAGTTTTACTGTCTTAAGGCCTTCAAAATCCTCCTTAAGCATCTGCATGATCATGGGATCTGCGCCCCTGAAGCCGTATATGGACTGATCATCATCTCCCACCATGAAAATATTCTTTTTATCACCTGCAAGGAGCTTTAAAATCTCGTACTGCATATGATCTATGTCCTGAAACTCATCCACGAGTATATAGTCATACTTATCCTGCCACTTTTTTAAGACCTTGGGTATACTCTTTAAAAGCCTTATGCATTCGAGGATCATGTCGTCAAAATCTATTTTTTTGTTGTTTTTGCAAAGTGTTAAATAGAGCTCAAGGACCTCCCTCTCCTCATTGTTTTCAACGATTTCCTCCGTGTTTTTCCCGCTTTTTTTCTTAAATCCCGGCAATAAAGACAATATCCTTTCCTGCCATGCTTCATCAAAAGCCTCCTTTATACGGAGTCTTCTTCCCGCATCCTTTATCAATCCGAGTTTTTCCCTGTGTGTAAGTATGCTGCTCTCGTTGTATAATCCCTGTTTCTTTAAGATGTGATAGAAAACAGCGTGAAATGTTCCAAAATGCACCGGATATCCGGCATGTCCGACCTGATCGTAGAATCGTGTTTTCATCTCCAGTGCAGCCTCCTTTGAAAATGTAAGTACCAGTATCTTTTCAGGAGCCACACCGTATTTGTTTATCAATGCGCAGATACGCATCACCAAAACAAATGTCTTGCCGGACCCGGGCCCGGCAAGGGTGAGCATGGGGCCGTCCTTATGCATGACGGCCTCAAGCTGTTCATTATTAAGTTTTTCCATATACGCCTTTCTTTATTTCAGCCTCCGAGTTTTTCGATACCTATGCGTATCCTTCTTAAGGATTCATCCTTTCCAAGGACCTCCATAAGCTCGGTTGCGCCACCGGGAGTACTCTGTTTCCCGGAAACAGCTGTCCTTATCGGCCACATAACAAAACCGTTCTTGTATCCTTTTTCCGTGACATATCCGGAAAGGGTCGCATATAATGCATCATTTGAATAATCATCCGTTTCCTTAAGAATCTCATACACATCCTTTAAAACAGAAAGCGAGGATTCCTTATCCGTCTTCATCTTTTTATGTGTATACATTGATATATCGTAATCCGGAAGCTCCTCAAAGAAATCTATGTGATCCTTAATATCCGGGAATATCTCGATACGTGTCTTTACCATGTCGGCAATTCTCTTAAGATCATAATCCTTCTTTACCACCTCTTTTATATAGGGCATGGCTTTTTCATAAAAGCTCTCATTATCCATTGCCTTTATATATTCGCCGTTCATCCACTTAAGCTTTGTATAATCAAAAACTGCCGGTGACTTATTGATATGATGATAGTCAAACTTTAAGATGAGCTCCTCAAGGCTCATTATCTCCTGATTATCCTCAGGGCTCCAACCCAAAAGCGCCACAAAGTTAACAACAGCCTCTGAGAGAAATCCCTGCTCTATAAGATCCTCATAGGAGGAATGTCCGCTTCTCTTCGATAATTTCTTATGCTCCTCATCCGTTATAAGAGGGCAGTGCACATAGGTGGGGACTTCCCATCCAAAGGCCTCATACAGTCTGTTATACTTAGGGGATGATGAAAGATATTCATTGCCCCTGACAACGTGGGTGATACCCATAAGATGATCGTCTATAACATTAGCAAAATTATATGTAGGATAACCGTCCGACTTTATAAGGATCATATCGTCAAGTTCGGAATTATCCACACTTATGTCTCCATATATTTCATCATGGAAGGTGGTAGTTCCCTCAGTCGGATTATTCTGTCTAATAACATAGGGCTTTCCCGCAGCAAGATTTGCCTCTATCTCTTCTTTCGAAAGACTGAGACAGTGTTTGTCATATATGCTTATCTCTTTTCCGTCTATCTCCTGTGTAAGACTCTCAAGCCTTTTTTTATCGCAAAAGCAATAATATGCCTTGCCGTCATCTATAAGCTGTTTGGCATATTTAAGATAGATTCCGTTTTTAACTCTCTCACTCTGAACATAAGGACCTACACCGCCATCCTTATCAGGACCCTCATCATGTATGAGTCCGGTTTTGGACAGGGTTCTGTAGATAATATCCACTGCGCCCTCCACCAAACGTTCCTGATCGGTATCCTCGATCCTTAATAAGAAATCTCCGCCCTCATGCTTTGCTATCAGATAGGCATAGAGAGCAGTCCTTAAATTTCCAACATGCATCCTTCCTGTAGGACTTGGTGCAAATCTTGTTCTTATCTTCATCTTAGCTCCTCATCTGTATTTTTTTCTGAAACCGTTCTAAATTATACCACGATATCCCCCCTATGTCAGTTTCAAAAAAATCTTTTATGAAAATTGTCTTTACCTGCAGCCCGAGGCCTTTTATCTTTTATCGTTTACTCCCTTGACGCTGAATACCCATAAATGATATAAATATGATTAGTCATAAATATCAGAACATTTATGTCAAATGACAGCATAAAGATCGGAGCATGACATGTCAGATGCCAAAACCACTTCAAATAATGAGATACTCGATTCAAAGATACCCGTTGCACCCTTAAGGATAATCTGCCATGAAAGTCTTAAGGATTTCGGGAATCTGGTAAACGGTCACTTAAAGGATTTCAGGAAGGTCACCAATATTCAATATAAAAACTCTCCCGAATTCCAGGGATATGAGCCCGAAACCTTCCTGGTGGATTTTGAGTGCTCAAGATTCGGATCCGGCGAAGGTAAGGCACGGCTCAACGAATCTATCCGCGGCAAGGATATCTTCATACTTGCGGATGTGACCAATCACTCCCTCACTTATAAGATAAACGGTTATGAAAACCACATGTCCCCCGATGATATCTATCAGGATATAAAACGTATAATCGCGGCGATCGCCGGTAAGGCTCACAGAGTGACCGTTGTCATGCCCTTTCTGTATGAGAGCAGACAGCACAAAAGAAACTTCAGGGAGTCTCTTGACTGTGCCCTGGCTCTTGAGGAGCTGATGAATATGGGTGTCAGCAATGTGATCACCTTTGACGCACACGATCCGAGGGTCCAGAACTCCACTCCCTTAAACGGCTTTGATAATTTTCTCCCTCCTTATCAGTTCATCAAATCACTCATTCACTATGAGAAGGATCTCCTGCTTGATAAGGAGCATCTTATAGTTATCTCCCCCGATGAGGGTGCACTTGACAGGGCCGTATATTTTGCCGGTGTTCTTGGGGTAAATACAGGTATGTTCTATAAAAGAAGGGATTATTCAACCGTGGTCAACGGTAAAAATCCCATCGTGGCTCACGAATTCTTAGGTGATGATATAGACGGAAAGGATGTCATCGTAATAGATGACATGATATCCTCCGGCGGGAGTATGATAGACACTGCAAGGCAGCTCAGGGAAATGAATGCCAAAAGGATATTCATCTGCTGCACCTTCGGTCTGTTTACCGAAGGGCTCAAGGCCTTTGATGAGGCCTATGAGAAATGTTACTTTGATAAGATAATCACAACAAATCTTACCTATCATCCCAAGGAGGTTTCAGAGAG
Organism: Lachnospiraceae bacterium; assembly: GCA_024687745.1. Taxonomy (GTDB): domain Bacteria; phylum Bacillota; class Clostridia; order Lachnospirales; family Lachnospiraceae; genus UBA2868. The sequence goes on along the minus strand of JAILEM010000213.1, from coordinate 42,313 downwards.
GCCTTATTACATAGAGGCTGACATGAGTAAGTTCTTAGCCTCCATAATAGATTTTTCCAACCATGATATGGCGCTCTCACAGGTACATACTCCTACGGAAAAGATCAAAAATATACTTACAAGATATAACAACCGTGAAGAATGACAGAGAACAAACATCCGGCAGGATCGAAAAAGCCGGATGTTTTTTATGCCATATACTCAAACGCATTTTCATACCATCTGATCTCTTCTCCAAGGATAGCAACAACATCAAACCTGTATGGAGTTCCTTCGGGCAACCTGTTTATCAGTCTGTAATAATCCGCAACTCTTGATATTGTGATCTGTTTTCTTATATCTACCGCTTCACTCGGAAGACCGAGCTTCTTATTCCTTCTGTATTTTACTTCCACAAATACGATGGTCCTTTTGTCTTTGGCAATAATATCTATCTCCCCTATCCTGCATCTGAAATTGCATTCAAGGATATTTAATCCCTTGGATCTCAGATGATCTGCTGCCGTTTCCTCGTATTTCTTTCCCATCCTTCTCTTATTGGTTTCTGTTTCTATCGATCTTTCCTCTTATCTTTTCCATTTCATCTACAAATACAAGTATCTCCGCCACAACCTCATAAAGCTCGGGCGGGATATAATCTCCTATCTCAAGCTTTGAGAGCGTGTTGGCAAGCTTTGAATCCTCATGAAGAGGAACATCAGCTTCCTTTGCCTTTTCTATGATCCTCTCTGCTATCGCTCCCTTTCCTGTTGCAATGATCTTAGGCGCCACATCATCGGGATCATATTCAAGCGCTACGGCGGTCTTTATTTTTTTCTTATCCTTATCCTTATCCCTGTCTGCCATAGTTTACAATCCCTCAGGCTCTTACATCAAATGAATACTTTGAGATGACTGAGCTTACAGTCCCCTCTTTGGATGCATTTTCAAGGAATACATCAACTATACCCTTATCTTCCTTTATATCCTTTGTTGTCACCGTGGTATGCATATCATAGCCCTTGGACTTAAGCCTTTCATCAAGTCTTTCTATATTCTGCATGACCAGATCAAGAGCATCATCATCCTGCATATAGAAATGGGTATTGACTTTATTGGACTGCATTGCCACATAAACATCCATGGGGCCTAAATTTTCCATGTCCAAATGGAGAAGGGCGCTTACATTCCCGTCCTTATTCATAAGATTTTTCTTCTTTGTATAGACATAGAGATCTCCGTGGGCATTTTCCTGTGCCATCTTTAACGGCAGCTGAACATACTGCATCATCTGGTTGAGATCGTTCATAAAGCTGACATTATTCCTGATATTGGAAGCATTCTCCATAAGATGGCTCTCAGCCTTGCCTGCGTTATTCAATATATCCGTTATCTTATCGGTCTGATTAAGGAGTTTTCTGTAGAGATCGTTTATCTTACCGTCCTCGGATACATCTGACGGCCTTATCGTTAATGTATCGCTCAGGGCGTTCTTTACGCCGGTTTTGAATTCATCTGTCGACAAAAGCTTTTCAAGAGCTTTTTTTAATGGGTCAAACTTATTATCCTCTCCTCCCATTTCCTTCATAAGCTCATTTACAAAACCTATCATCTTCTGATCGGGAATATCCTTTGAGATCAGTTCATTTACGGCTTCATCGCTCATTCCCATGCTTTTTAGCTTATCTGTAAGTTCATTTACGGCTCCTTCATAGGTGTCGGGGTAGGTAATACCTTTGTCTGATAAAATGTCAGAAGAAACATCCTTAGCTCCCTCTGTGACAGCACCCGGCATAAGAGCATCCGGCGAGGATACATCTATTGCTCTGCTTACTGTTTCTGAGCCGTTTGATACAGTTTCTAAAGCTATCCCTTCATTCCCTTTCCCGATAGCTATTCCCTGCTCCTTAAGCGCATTAAGAAAGCTTTCCCCGGCATTTTCTTTAATAGTCCCTGAAGCTGCCGCCTGATCTGCCGTCTCTGCAATAACACCCCCGGGAGATGAACCCGGATCATTTACCTGTCCGTTTTCTCTTCCCGCTATGTCCGAAATACCCAAACTACCGCTGCCATCTGCTCCTTTGGGCAGTTCCTTTAATCCCTCGATAAGTGCTTTGATCTTTTCCAAAGACTCATCCTCCCCCGTTGAAACAAGTGAAAGGATATCCGAGGTAATCTTATCCGATATATCGCCCTTTATCATATCCGAAAGACCCGTTGATAATTCATCGGCATCGTTTATGATCTTATATTCGAGATTCTTGTAATTATCAAGCTGTGTAATATTTGTATCATTGACCGGCATACCAAGCTTATTTAACTGGACTATGGTTGCGGGATCTGCATTTTTAAAAGAATTAACGTCCTTTAACATCGCATAGAGGGCTTCGCGGTTTACGCTCATCCCCTCCTCCATCATGGCATTTACCATGGCGATATTTGTACTGTTTGCCGGAAGAGAGGCTCCGTTAAGGGCCTGATAGGCCTGCGGTGTCGTTGCGGAAAGATTGGCATAAAGAGGTCTTAAGGCAGTCTGTCCTCCCTCGCTCTTAACCTCAAAGGTCAGGCTCTGTCCGTTTCTTATATCGGCATTCGAGTCAAGCCTGGCATCTATGTATTTATTGTCGCCAAGCTTTATTTTTACATTGCTGCCATCGGTTTCCACGACTTCACCGGTAATAACATCACCGCTTTTAAGCGAAACGTTCTGAGAGGCTTCCTTTCCGTTTGAGAGGATCGCGCCGTTCTCTCCCGTCCTTACCGTATTCCCGGTTCTGTTATTATAACCTGTCTGTATTTGGTTTCCAAGATCATAGAGATTACTTAAAAAGCTCATATATTCTTTATAAATGTCCTTCTGTGAAGAATACAGGGGCCAAGAGTCCTGACAGCCTCCATATGATCCTTTGATCCGTAGCCTTTATTGGAAGCAAATCCGTAGCCCGGATATTTTTCATCCATTTCGACCATCAGCCTGTCCCTTGTCACCTTAGCTACTATGGATGCCGCCGCTATCGATATGCTCTTTGCATCTCCCTTTATTATCGGAACCTGCTTTATATCGACACCCGGTATAGTAACAGCATCATTTAATAATATATCGGGTTTTATCGAAAGATTCTGAATAGCCTCCCTCATCGCTTCATAGGTTGCATTCAGGATATTTATCTCATCTATCCTCTCATTGGATACAGACCCAAGCCCTATGGCAAGCGCCTCCCTCTTTATATCCTCATAAAGCTTTTCCCTCATCTTTTCCGAAAGCTTTTTGGAATCGTTTATATAAAGCAGTTTTGTATCCTTTTTCAGGATAACGGCACAGGCGACAACAGGTCCGGCAAGGGGGCCTCTTCCGACCTCATCGATCCCGCATATATATTTACAGTCGGAATACTCTCTTTCATACCTCTTCATGTTCTCTGTACGAATGAGCTCTGCCCTGTATTTTTCAAGCTTTTTTTCTGCTCCCTCCACTATGCTCTTAACACTGCTTCTCTCATCGCCCTTATACTTTCCGATAAAGCTTTCAAGCTCATTTTCCGGACTGTTCTTATATTCTTCTTTTATCCTGTTTATATTTTCCATTTACTTTACCATCCTTATCCTGTCAAAGGGATAAAACAGCCAAAATGCCCTTCCGAGTATTTTATCCTTCTTTATGTTCCCTATCTCCTGATATCTCGAATCGATACTGTCCTGCCTGTTGTCTCCTATCACAAAGAATTCATCCTCTGAGAGCACAACATCATTGACAGCTCTTCCGGCGTAATTAAGGCCGCCTATATAGTCATTGATCTCCTTCCCGTCTATAAATATACCTCCACCCTCTATTCTGACGGTCTCTCCGGGAAGTCCTATTACCCTCTTTATGAGTATCTCTTTTTTATTTTCGGAATAAAAGCAGATGACCTCCTTTCTTTTGGGAGATCTGAAATGATAAGAAAGCTTATCGATCATGATATTATCGCCCTCGTAAAGCGTGGGCTCCATTGACGTCCCCTTTACCTCTGTTCTCTGAGTAACAAAGGTAAGACACAGATATGTGATGATAAGAACCGTGAACAGAAAGATCCCTGTATCAAGGATGCTCTTTACCAGACTGTTTTTTTTGTTTTTCTTCACCTTATCCCCCTCAGATATTATCCAGTGTCACTCTCCCCAGCTTTCCGGATCTGAAATCATCGAGCAATATCCTTGAAGCCTTATCAATATCAAACTCCCCGCCCTTTAGCAATGCCCCTCTTGCCTTTGCTATCCGGGTAAGTATATCAGCACCTTCTTTTCCTTCCGTTAGCTCTGCTTTCAGATTTTCATCATACCCCTCTATACCATATCTTTGTTCAAGCTCCAGAAATCCTTCTTTTGCGGACAGGGCGATAAGTTCAAGTGCAAGCTCTCTCTCATCTACTATATCATCATTGATGGTACCGAGCAATGCCAGCTTAAGTCCCGTTTCCCTATCTTCAAACTTCGGCCAGAGGACACCCGGGGTATCAAGAAGCTCTACCTGCTTATTCAGCCTTATCCACTGCTTTCCCCTTGTCACTCCGGGCTTATTTCCTGTCTTTGCACTCGCCCTTCCGGCAAGTGTATTTATAAGAGTCGACTTTCCGACATTTGGTATACCTGCGACCATTGCCCTTACGGGGCGGTTCATTATACCCTTTTTTCTGTCTCTCTCTGTTTTTTCCCTGCAGGCTGTTTTTATTGCCTCTCCTATCTGTTTTACGTTTCCGGAATTCCTCGAGTCACATTTCACGACAGTCAGACCTGCATCCTTAAAATATCGTTCGAAGGCCTCCGTCTTTTTTTCATCACTCAGATCATATTTGTTGAGGATGATCAGTCTTGATTTCCCCTTTGCCAGCTCATTGATGTCGGGATTTCTGCTGCTTATGGGAGCTCTTGCATCAAGAAGCTCGATCACAAGATCTATAAGCTTTATATCCTCCTTCATCATGCGCATCGCCTTAGTCATATGACCAGGATACCACTGATAATTCATATATCTATTCTATCAGGCCCATCTTGGACTTTGCGGTCTTCAGATGCAGCCATGCCCTTCCTTTTATCATTTCCTTTTTGACATTTCCGATATTGGCGCTTCTCGAATCCTCGGAATTGTCCCTGTTATCACCCATGACAAAGTATTCGTCCTCACCGAGTTCGATCTCATTTTTTGCGATACCGGCCTCATAAGTATAATCGGCGTAATCCATAAAGAGTCTTGCGCCATTTATATACACATAATAGTCCTTTATCTGGATCTTTTCTCCCGGAAGTCCGATAACTCTTTTTATATACATATGGGATTTTGTATTACCGTTCGGGTAAAAAGCGATCACATCCCCCCTCTTTGGGGACACGAACTGATAAGAAACCCTGTCCAGCAATACTCCCTGTCCGTTGTAGAGCATGGGTTCCATGGAGCTTCCGACCATGTTGGTACGAAGGCCGTAGAAGATAACGACAGTGATCCCCAAAAAGATCGCACTTACTATCGCTATGCTCCAGATTATCATCTCATGTATCGTCTTTGTCTTTATTCTTCTTCTTTCACGTCTTCTGAAGGAAGGACCCGTGAAATCACTTGTCTTATTGGGGATCAATGTCTCTCTCCTATCTCAGATCGGCAAGCTCATGTATAAGTCTTTCTGTCTTTTCCCAGCCCAGGCATGGATCCGTTATTGATTTTCCGTACTCTCCACCGTCAGGCTTCTGACAGCCGTCCTCAAGATAGGATTCTATCATAAGACCCTTGACCATTTTGTTTATATCGCCGGAATGCCTTGTGCTGTGCAGAACTTCCTTTGCTATCCTTGGCTGTTCCTCAAATTTCTTTCCGGAATTATTATGGTTTGTATCTACGATCACGGCAGGATTACTTAATTTGCTCTCATTATATGCCTCCCACAGAAGCATCAGATCCTCATAATGATAATTTGGGATATTCTTACCGTACTTATCAACCGAACCCCTTAGGATAGCATGGGTAAGGCTGTTTCCCCTTGTATGTACCTCCCAGCCGGTGTAAACAAAGGTATGCGGGTGCTTTGCGGCAAAGATCGAATTCATCATAACCTTTATATCACCACTTGTGGGATTCTTCATTCCGACCGGTATATCAAGCCCGCTGGCTGTCAGTCTGTGCTGCTGATCCTCCACGGACCTTGCACCGACTGCAACATAAGAGAGCACATCATCCAGATAGTTATGGTTTTCGGGATAGAGCATTTCATCAGCGCAGGAAAATCCTGTCTGCTCCAAAGCTCTTAAATGAAGCTTTCTTATGGCTATTATCCCTTTAAGCATATCCGGCGAAGAATTGGGATCGGGCTGATGGAGCATCCCCTTATATCCCTCACCCGTTGTCCTTGGTTTGTTTGTATATATCCTCGGAATTACAAGGATCTTATCCTTTACCTCATCACTGACCTTCTTAAGTCTCGAAAGATATTCAAGTACCGAATCCTCTCTGTCTGCGGAACAGGGTCCGATTATCAGCAGAAGCCTGTTATCCTCACCGGTAAATATCTTTTTTATCTCTTTGTCATTCGATTCCTTCTTCAGTATAAGCTCCTCCGAAAGCGGATACATAGCCTTTACTTCGGTGGTAGCAGGTAATCTTCTTTTAAATTCCATATGGCTTCTCCTTTTCTGCCTTTATAATATCACAGGCTCATTGTCCCGATAATTGATCATTTATCAAAATATCCTCTTCGCTTTGAGGATAATCTCATCATTTCCCTCATTTTGTCCTTATCGTCTTCCACGATAAACTCTTTCAGCTTATTAAACCTTTCAAGAAAAAGATCCATCTGTTTAAGAAGCTCATCCTTGTTAAGTAAAAACAGCTCACTCCACATCTCATCATTTATCTTTGCTATCCTTGTCAGATCCCTGAAGGAGTCTCCCGTATAGTCTACTAAATCCTTTGAATCCTTACAGGTCATAAGAGATACGGCGATGCAATGGGTAAGCTGTGACAAAAAGCCTATCATCTCATCATGCTCTTCGGGATCAAGTACCCTTATAGTCCCGCACCCCAAAAGCTTTCCAAGCTCCTTACAGGTTTCTACGGCATCGGGAGTATTCTTATCCGTGGGAGTGACAAGATAATTTGCACCTATGAATATACGTCTGTCCGCAGCTTCGATACCGCTTGTCTCCTTTCCCGCCATGGGATGGGCACCTATAAACTCGATATCATCCCTTAACATATCCTGCACCTTATAGACCACGCTTCTCTTTACACCGGTCACATCCGTAAGCAGGGCTCCGGGTTTTATATAACCCTGATATCTCTCTATCCATTCCATAAAAATATGAGGATAGAGGGCAAATACTATGATATCAAACTGACTGACATAATCCTTTGTGACTTCAACAAAGCCGTGTTTTATAAGTCCCCTTTCGATCGCTGTGTCAATGGTCGACTGCTTTCTTGAAATTGCCCCAACCTCAAAACCAAAATCTGTCAGGGCATCCGCATAGCTTCCGCCCATGAGTCCAAGTCCGACTATCAGTATCTTACAATTATTGATAAGCTTCATACTCTGCCTCCAAGCCAAGATCTTTTAATCTTTCAAAAAAATCAGGGTAACTCTTTCTTACCGCCTCTATCCCGTTTATTCTGCCTCCCGTTATTGAACACAATACGGAAAGAGCCATGACTATCCTGTGATCATTATGTCCCTCAAGAATTTCTGTGGGAGCTTTAAGCCTCCCCGGTATTATCCTTACCGTGTTTTCCCCGATCTCACTTTTTATCCCAAACTTTATAAGCTCCTCCCCCATTGAGAGGGCCCTGTCACTTTCCTTTATCCTGAGTCTTTTGGTCCCCTTAAACAGGGCGCCTTTATTTGCTGCCGCAAAGGCAAAGAGCACGGGTCCAAGATCCGGACAGTCGGATATATCTATCACGGCATCCTCTCTTAACAGAGTCTTAAAGTGGCCTTTGCATACTCTGTCTCCCTGAATGCTCCAAGGATTTAAGCCCTTTATCTCTATTTCATTTCCAAGCTCCTTTAAGGCATAGAGAAAAGCCGCATTCGACCAGTCTCCCTCTACCCTGAAATCTCCGGCAGCATAATCCCTGCCACCCTTTATATAAAATTCGTTATTTCCGCTCTCCTGTATCGATACCCTGAACTTTTCAAGAATATCGAGGGTTATGTCTATATACGGCCTGCTCTCCACAGGCTCAGTCACTTTAAGCCTGCTGTCCTCCCCAAACATCGGAAGAAGGAAAAGAAGTCCCGTAACAAACTGTGAGCTTATATCACCTCTGATCTCATAGTATCCAGCTTTAAGGCATCCGCTTATTTCCACCCCCGAGGGGATTTTATTGAGTAATACAGAATTTTTTTCAAACAGCTCCTCATATACCCCGAGTCCTCTTGAGAAAAGCCTTTCTGTGCCAGTAAAAACAGCCTTTTTACAGTACATAAGAGATAGAGGGATCATAAATCTCAATGTGGAACCGCTTTCTCTGCAGGGAAAAATACACTCATCCAAAATCCTGCCGCGGCTTTTCCCTTTTATGAGAGCAGTATCCCCATCTGTTAAGACCTCTGCCCCAAGAGCCCTTATACAGTCAATGGTTGCGAGCATATCCTCGCTGTCCGATATACCCTCTATCCTCGACTCTCCGTTTGAAAGGGCCGCAAGGATAAGCATCCTGTGTGCGTAGCTTTTGGAATACGGAGCATTTATACTGCCCTTAAGCTTACTCTTTTTTATATCAACTCTCATTTTACTTCTCCGGCATTTCCAAAAGAAAATCTATAGCTGTAAGATAGCCTCTTAATCCCTCACCGGTAACAGTCTTTACACAGGCCTTTCTTATATAGCTTACCTGCCTGAATTCTTCTCTTTCCTCAACCTTTGAAATATGTACCTCGACCGCAGGAATGCTTACACTTTTCAGAGCATCAAACAGAGCGATCGATGTATGTGTATAGGCTCCGGGATTTATCACTATTCCGTCAACCTTCTCAAAATAGGCCTCCTGGATCTTATCCACAAGATCTCCTTCATGGTTCGACTGATATACCTCTGTAAGGATCCCCTTTTTTGCGCAATATTCCTCTATCAGGGTCTTCAGGGCAGAATAGTCCTCCTTCCCGTATATTGAAGGTTCTCTGATCCCGAGCATATTTATATTCGGTCCGTTTATAACGTATATTTTCATACGATCTCCTATTTGTCAAGATATGAGCCCACAAGCTTGAGCTTTGCGCAGATTGCCGAGAGCTCCTGGATCATATCCCTTCCGTTGGGAGTATTGATATTTCCCTCAGCCTCAACATAGAAATAATATGACCACAGAAGATCCTTCATCGGACGGCTTCTCAGGCTTCTCATGTTAAAGCCGTGAGCACCGATTATATTAAGTGTCTGAGCCAGTGCACCCGCCTCATTCCTTACCGTATAAACCAGAATGAAATGCTCATTGTCTCTCTTGCCGGTGATGACAGGCTTATTCTGCGATCTTGAAAAAGCAGCAAATCTTGTCGTATTATTCTTGCTTGTATTGATATCCTTCTGCAGTACCTTAAGTCCGTACAGCTCAGCGGTATCTTCAGAGGCGATCGCGGCAATACTCTTATCATTCAGTTCCTTTACATATTTTGCCGCAAGCGCTGTATTTGAATACGTTATCTCATCATATCCGTTATCCATGATGAATTCGGCACACTGCTCAAGTGCCTGGGGATGGCTTACAACAGTTTTTATGGAATCTGTCGTAGCGCCCTCAACAGCCAGAAGATTCTGGACAATATCTATATCTATAACCTGATTAATATAGAGGTCTCCGGAAAACATAAGATCCATTACGGTTCCCACATCCCCCGCAAAGCTGTTCTCTATCGGAAGAACAACACAGTCGGTATCGCCCTTTTCTACCGATCTGTATGCCTGAACAAAATCAGGAAAAGCCTTAAGCTCGGCATCCGGGAAAAGAGTCTTGGAAGCTATATATCCAAATGCTCCCTCCGCACCACTGAAGGAAACACTGAGTCCGTTCATGACTTTTGACTGGTAAGCACAGGAAAGATCAACCACGCTCCTTAGAAAATCAACATAATATCCCTCTATGGCATTATTGTCTATAAAATTCCGGTTTCTTTTGATCATCTCCTCCTCCCTGGCATGATCCTTAACAGAAAGCCCGTGTTCCTTTTTATAGAGAGCTATGGTCTTTGCAACCTCCATCCTCTCTTCAAAAAGCTTTGCCATCTTTTCATCTATCTCATTGATCTTCTTTCTTGCGCCTTCAAGCTCTGACATTTTCTGCCCCTCCGTCTTTCCTGCTTATATATTATATCCGACAAATCTCAAACATTCTTTTTCAAAAAGTGCGGCTTCCTATATTGAAAGCCGCACCTCAAACCATCCGATGATATAGATCATTTAACTTTTTCTTTGACTTTAGCTCTCTTACCTACTCTGTCTCTTAAGTAGAATAATCTAGCACGTCTTACCTTACCTTCTCTTACCACCTCGATCTTATCCACACTTGGAGAATGCAGAGGCCAGGTCTTTTCAACACCTACACCGTTTGAATTCTTCCTTACCGTAAAGGTCTCTCTGTTTGAGCCGCCCTGTCTCTTTAAGACTGTTCCCTCAAAGATCTGTATCCTTTCACGGTTACCCTCCTTGATCTTGGCGTGTACCCTTACCGTATCTCCTACATTAAACTCGGGTACTGTTTCTTTAAGCTGTTCTTCTTCGATCTTTTTAATAATGTCGTTCATAGCGACCTCCTTCTGTTTTCGGACGTTCTTGATCTATCGTTAACACCTGGTTCTGATAAACAGCGGACCGTCTCTTCTTCACAACGTAATAAATTCTATCATTTGTCTGTCTTTATTGCAAGACATTTATTTTACTTCAGGGAGCTTTGCAAGGGATTCGTTAAGCTCTTCATCTGTAGGAACATAATTTTCCATGAGCCCGTCATGGAATTTCTCATATGCTACCATATCAAAATAACCTGTGCCGGTAAGACCGAATACGATATTCTTCTCTTCTCCGGTTTCCTTACACTTTAATGCCTCGTCTATGGCTACCTTGATAGCATGTGAGCTCTCGGGAGCGGGAAGGATTCCTTCGATCCTTGCAAATTCCTCTGCGGCTTCAAATACGGATGTCTGGGATACCGATACAGCCTCCATATATTTATCATCATAAAGCTGTGAAAGGATCGAGCTCATTCCGTGATATCTGAGTCCGCCCGCATGGTTGGGCGCAGGAATAAAGTCGCATCCCAAAGTATACATCTTGGCAAGAGGACAAACCTTACCTGTGTCACAGAAATCATATGCATATCTTCCTCTTGTAAATGAAGGACAGCTTGCAGGCTCTACGGCGATTATCCTGTAATCGGCCTCGCCTCTTAGCTTTTCTCCCATGAACGGGGAGATGAGTCCTCCGAGATTTGATCCTCCGCCCGCACATCCTATTATTATGTCGGGTTTGATCCCATACTTATCAAGAGCCTTCTTTGTCTCAAGTCCTATTACCGACTGATGCAAAAGCACCTGATTCAATACACTTCCAAGCACATATCTGTAACCCTCTGAGGTTACGGCCTTTTCAACCGCCTCTGAAATAGCACATCCAAGACTGCCTGTGGTTCCGGGATGCTCACTCAATATCTTCTTTCCAACCTCTGTCTCGGTTGAAGGAGAAGGTGTCACGCTTGCTCCGTAGGTTCTCATGACCTCACGTCTGAAGGGCTTCTGCTCGTATGATACCTTAACCATATACACCTTACAGTCAAGTCCGAAATATGAGCAGGCCATCGAAAGAGCGGTTCCCCACTGTCCGGCACCCGTCTCTGTAGTCACACCCTTAAGTCCCTGCTTCTTTGCATAATAAGCCTGGGCAATTGCAGAGTTGAGCTTATGTGATCCGCTTGTATTATTGCCTTCAAACTTATAATAGATCTTTGCCGGTGTCTGAAGCTTTTCTTCGAGGCAATACGCTCTGACAAGCGGCGAAGGACGATACATCTTATAAAAGCTGACTATCTCCCCGGGAATATCGATATACGGGGTTTCATTGTCAAGCTCCTGTTTTACAAGCTCTTCACAGAATACACCATAGAGTTCCTCGGCCTTCATCGGCTCCAAGGTCCCGGGATTTAACAGCGGAGCCGGCTTATTCTTCATATCGGCTCTGACATTGTACCATTGTGTGGGTATCTCATCTTCCTTGAGATAAATCTTATAAGGTATGTTCTTATCTTTTTCTGTCTTCATTTTTTATCCCTCCGGATCCAAGCCACAAGATATATAAAATTACTTATTCATCTGTGCGGCAACCTCAGCTGCAAAATCCTCGTTCTTCTTTTCAAGACCTTCACCTGTCTCGAAACGTATGAACTTCTTTATATTTATATTGGCGTTGTTTGCCTTGGCTACTTCAGCCACATACTTTTCAACGCTCTGCTTTCCGTCCTCGGCCTTAACATAGGTCTGATCCAAAAGGACGATCTCTTTAAGCTCCTTGTTGACACGTCCCTGGATGATACCGTCTATAACCTTTTCAGGCTTCTGGGATTCCTTGGGATCATTCATGATCTGAGCCTTTAATATCTCCTTCTCCTTCTCGATATATTCGGCATCAACCTCAGATCTGCCTGTAAATTTGGGTGAAAGAGCTGCTATCTGCATTGCAAGGTTCTTGCCCATCTCCTTTACTCCGTCGTTAACAACATCTGATTCGACGTCTACGAGAACACCGATCTTTCCACCTGCATGAATATAGGAAACTATGAAACCGTTATCCTCCTTCATCTGCTCAAAACGTCTGATATGCATATTCTCACCGATTATCGAGATCATGGATGAGAGCTTTTCACTTACTGTCATGGATGTATCAAGCTTCCAGGGCTCTGCGAGGAAAGCATCTATATTTCCCGCTTCGGTATCAACCGCCTGTGCTGCAACCTCTGCAACAAAGGTCCTGAACTTTTCATTCTTTGCAACAAAATCTGTCTCTGCGTTAACCTCAACGACAACTGCCTTGTTGTCTCCTTCAAGATATGTATCAACGATACCTTCCGCAGCGATCCTTCCTGCTTTCTTTTCAGCTCCGGCAAGACCCTTTTTACGAAGGAATTCTACCGCTGCTTCCATATCTCCGTCTGTTTCTCCAAGTGCCTTCTTGCAATCCATCATTCCGGCGCCTGTCATCTCACGCAACTCTTTAACCATTGAAGCTGTTATATTAGCCATTATATTTATCTCCTATCTTTCCTTAATCTCTATGCCTATATTTATCACTCTTCAGCTGCTTCAGCAACCTCTTCTATATCTGTGGGTTCCTTATCTGCTGCCGCTTCCTCAAATTCCTCAGCTACAGCTTCAGCTCCATCCGCTTCTGTCTCACCCTGTCTTGCCTCGATCACTGCATCTGCCATCTTTGAAACTATAAGCTTTACGGCTCTTATGGCATCATCATTTCCGGGAATGACATAATCAAGCTCCTCGGGATCACAGTTTGTATCAGATATACCTATAAGGGTTATACCAAGCGCATGAGCCTCCTGAACACAGATATGCTCCTTCTTGGGATCTACGATAAATATGGCATCGGGTACTCTCTTCATTTCCTTGATACCGCCAAGGTTCTTCTCAAGCTTTTCCCATTCCTTTTTGATCCCGATAACTTCCTTCTTGGGAAGCACATCAAAGGTTCCGTCCTCGGACATTCTTTCAATGTCCTTAAGCCTCTTGATCCTTGACTGAATGGTCTTGAAGTTTGTAAGCATACCTCCGAGCCATCTTTCATTTACATAATACATTCCGCAACGCTCTGCCTCTGACTTTATGGCATCCTGCGCCTGCTTCTTTGTTCCTACAAAAAGAACCGTTCCACCCTGTGATGCTATACTTGCTACCGCATTGTAAGCATCGTCGACCATTCCTACCGACTTCTGGAGATCAATGATATGGATCCCGTTTCTTTCCGTATAGATATACGGAGCCATCTTAGGGTTCCATCTCCTTGTCTGATGTCCAAAGTGTACACCTGCTTCAAGCAGCTGCTTCATTGAAATAACGCTCATTTTTCTACCTCCATTGGTTTTGTCTTCCGTCTGCATCACTTTTTCCGGCGATCCTTTAAAGGGACACCTGCCCAAAAATCAACAGACGTGTATTTTATTGGCTCTGTCCTGCAAACTGCGACAATAGCCGCACTTTTGCAAAAAAAGCCTGCAACTTTAGCATTGTAGCATAGTTGCAGGCTATCTTCAAGACTATTTTATAAAAACAGATCAAATATCATCACTCATGTCATCATCATCAAAGCCGTCATCGGACAGTAATTCCTCTGCGGTAAGGTCGGCTCCCTGATCCATAAGATATTCCCTTCCGGTCACATGCTTATTGAGCCTCTCCTGCTCGATGAGCTGGGATAAAAGCTCCTTTACCTCCTTGGGTTTCTTTACATTCTTTATATCAAAATCCTTAAGTGTCCTGTCGGCCGAATCACAGTGTATGGTCCCCAGCCCGAATATTCTCTGGAAAAAGCTCCTTGTAAGCGATATGTCCATTATACGGTAAAGTCTTACCTCATCCTCATTCTTTGTGAAAAATCCCTTTTCTATATAAAATCTCTCATCATCGGCCGAATATACGGTAAAACTCCAGGGCAGTCCAAGAAAGGTTCTCTTTCTGTCTCTCCATAATATAGGCTTCTTTTCATGTGGCATATTAATACCGTTCTTCATATTCTCTCACCCTTAACCCTTTCATTTATTTGATATCTGTTCTCTGTGCTCCTAAATATCTCCCAAATTTTTATTTCATCTTAAATACCGCTATATTCTATCGAAAGCTCCTCACAGGCCTCTCTTATAAGTGTCCTTTCATCCATGGGGTATTTTACCCCTTTTATCTCCTGGTAATCCTCATGACCCTTACCCGCAAGGACTATAACATCCCCCTTCCTTGCATTTTCTATCACATACTTTATTGCCTCTTTCCTGTCGGGGATCTCTACATATTTACCGTCTGTCTTTTCGATACCTGTCCTTATATCCGCGATTATATCCATTGGTTCTTCGAATCTGGGATTATCCGAGGTTATAACGGTAAGATCGGCGATTTTCCCGGATACCTCTCCCATCTCATATCTTCTGCTCTTAGCCCTGTTTCCGCCACAGCCAAAGAGACATACAAGCCTTCCCGGAGAATATTCCTTTAATGTTGATAGCAGGCTTTCAAGAGCCATGGCATTATGCGCATAATCTATCATCAGAGAATACTCATCAGATATCTTTACCATCTCTATCCTGCCCTTAACCCTGGCATTTTTTAATGCGGCGTTGATATCCTCCCTGGATATGTCAAAATGTCTGCATATGGCTATCGCACAGAGCGCATTATAAACGCTGAACCTTCCGGGTGTATCGGATATCGCATGCATATCAAAGAGTCCCTTTGTATCAAATTCCACTCCGAGAACACCGTTTTTATTGAAAAGCCCGATATTGTATGCCCTAAGCATCACATCCTCTCCCATACCATAGGTTTCAACCCTGCAGGTATGATCCTTAAGGATGTCAGGAAGATGCTCATCATCACCATTAAGTATACCAACTTTACACTGTTTGAACAACAAGCTCTTGCAATAAAGATAATCCTCAAAATCCTTATGCTCATTGGGGCCGATATGATCCGGCTCTATATTGGTAAATATTCCAAGTTCAAATTCGATCCCCGCAGTCCTCTTAAGCATAAGAGCCTGTGATGATACCTCCATTACAACAACCTCTATGCCCTCCTTTACCATCCTGTCAAAATATTCCTGAAGCACGTATGATTCGGGCGTAGTATTAAGCGCATGTATATGCTCCTTACCTATTATCGTCTCTATAGTGCCAATAAGCCCAACCTTATATCCCGCATTTTCGAGTATTGACTTTACAAGATAGGTTGTTGTAGTCTTTCCCTTTGTCCCCGTAACGCCTATCACCCTTAACTTTTTCGACGGATAGCCGTATGATGCGGCTGAGATATATGCCATTGCAAGTCTCGTATCGGAAACCTTTACGAGAGTTGTGTCAGAGTCCGCAGGGACATCTGTATCATCCATCAGGACTATAGCTCCCGCTTCCTTTTCAATTGCTTCGGGGATCGCACTGTGTCCGTCAAAGTTTGCTCCCTTTATACATATAAAAAGACAGTCTTTTTCAAGCTTTCTCGAATCATAGACAACCTTTGTTATTTCCCTTTCAACTCTTCCCGAAACTATCTTATGATCGATATCCTTAAGCAATGTCTTAAGCTTCATTTTTATGCTCTCCCATCCTTTATACTTTTATTATCTTCCGATAAGTATCATTATATCAGAGATTCAAATATCCTCAAAACCCTGCCCACAACCTTATATACATTTGACATTCTTGCATAATCCTCATAGGTCACGAGCGACGACTCATCAAAGGTCTTTTTGAAATCCTTTAAGATATCTCCGGTGACCGGATTATCATAGATATATACTGCATCCTCAAAGTGGTGATAAAGGCTTCTGTAATCAAAATTTATGGTTCCGACAACGGCCTTTTTGTCATCAGAGAGTACCACCTTTGAGTGAATAAAGCCGGGGGTATAATTATATATCCTTACTCCCGCCTTCAAAAGTCTCCTGTAATAGGTATGACCTATACAGAAGGTAATTTTTTTATCGGGGATATGGGGCATTATTATCCTCACATCCACACCGCTCTTTGCGGCAAAGCAAAGACTGTTAAGCATCTCATTATCTATCACAAGGTAAGGAGTCATTATATAGACATATTTTTTTGCAGTGTTTATCATATGCCTGTATACATCCTCAGCAATATCCGCGTGATTTAAGGGATCATCACCATAAGGAGCCGCAAAGCCCTTACCTCCTGTTTTTACATCCTCCTTAGAACTTAAAAACCTGTCATAGTCTTCAAGACCCGGATCCTTTGACGAGAGATTATAGCTTTCGAGAAACATTGCCGTAAATGTCCTTACGGCGTTTCCTTCCATCCTTATACCTGCATCCTTCCATCTTCCGAATCTTTCCTCGAGATTTGCATACTCGTCTCCGATATTCACTCCTCCGGTAAAAGCTATCTTTTGGTCTATTATCACAAGTTTTCTGTGATTGCGGTAATCCTGATAGGTGGAAAGGATGGGAACGACCGGGGCAAATATCCTGACCTTTATCCCCTCTTTTTCAAGCTCTGCTGCAAAGGTCTTTGGAAGGTAGATAAGGGTATTTGTCCCATCAAAGATAAGCCTTACTTCAACCCCCTCTTTAACCTTTTCCACAAGGATATCGTGTATCTTTTCCCATACTATACCGTACTCTATCGAAAAAAACTGCATAAATATGGTTTCCCTGGCAGTCGTCAGCTCCTCTGCCATCGCATTTAAAAATCCCGCTCCATCACTGTAATAATCAAATACGGTATCCTCATATACAGGATATCCTCCGGAATTCTTAAGATATTCAAACAGGTGCCTGACATCTTTTTTTTCCTTTAAAAGCTTTTTGGGCTGTTCTGTATCCGAAAGTATGGACATGGATAATCCATGATGCTTCTCATAGCTTTTCTTAAGCCTTATGGTGGTATAGTTTGTCATCGTATATATATACATCAGTATGCCAAAGATTGGAAGGAATGCCATCATCAGTATCCATGCCATCTTAAACTCGTTTTTACTGTCCCCGCTCATTATGTATATTATCGTTATGAATACAAGAAGGAGGGTGATAATATAGAAGCTTTCAAAATATATCTGAAAGTAAACGGAGAACCAGATAAGAAGAAAAAGCTGCATCAGCACAAAAAGGACAGTTGGAAGACCCTTTGAAAAAAAGACCCTCGACATTATCTCCTTACCTTTTTTCCTTGTTCTCTCATAAAGGGTGGATTGTTCCATAAAGACCTCCGTGACTGAAAATGACAATACTCCAAAATAATTACAAATCTGATTTTTTCTGAAAAACAAGAACCCATCCGTTCAGGATGGGCTCTTATCGTTTATGAGGGGGAGATAGTGGGTGTGTTATCAACTATCTTGATAAAAGAATAACCCAAAATTGTGTTTAAAATGTGTTCAAAAAATAAAGAAAATATGTTTTTTCAGTTTATAAATATTTTTTATCTTTAACCTAAATCCTGTAATCCCTGACCAGAAGCTGTACATTCTCCGTGCCTTTAAAGTAATTGACGGCCAGTTCAAAAACAAGCATTATATCCTCTTTATCCTTAATCTCCTCCATTATCTTAGCCGCATCGCCGAAAATAAGCGCTTCTCTTTTTAATTCCGGATCAGACGCCTGATCCTTTGGTGCAACGATAAGCTTTACAGTATTATTGTTTTTCCCCAATATCTCACGTTTAAGTATCTTAAGATCCTTCTCCGCAAACAAAGGCTTCTCGTTACCGTTCCCATAGGGGGAAAGCCTCTCAAGCTCCTTTGCAAATGAAAGGGATGCCCCCTTCATATGAAGCTGCATCTCAACCCTGTAAAGAGGCTCCATATCTTCTTCTGTAAGGAGCGATAACTCATTTATCCTTTTTCTGAATTCAGGGACGTTCTTTTCCTCAAGTGATAATCCCGCAGCCATCTTATGCCCGCCAAATTTTAAGAAAAGATCACTGCATTTATTCATTTCTTCATACATATCATAGGCTTCGATGGATCTTCCCGAGCCCTTGACACAGTCTGCACCCTTAGTCAGTACAAAGGATGGCCTTGAATACTTTTCCTTCAATTTACCGGCTATAAGTCCGGCAAGACTTTCATGACAATCGGGAAGGTAAAGCACAAGTACGGTATCCTTTAAAAAGGACGGATCCCCTTCTACCATATCTACAGCCTTTTTGGTATACAGCGTCTGGATCTCCTTGCGGTTATCGTTCAGAGTTTTTAATTCTGAAGCTATAACCGCCGCCTCTTTTTCATCCTCAGTGAGAAAAAGCTTAAGTGCACGATCCGGTGTATCTAATCTTCCCGTTGCATTGATGCACGGTCCCAGTATAAATCCGATATGATACGGGGCTATCCTTGTCCTGTCGACCCCTGTCGCATTTATAAGAGCGTTCAGGCCTTTATCCGCAGTGGTCTGCATAAGCTTCAGACCATATTTTACGATTATCCTGTTTTCATCCGTAAGCGGCATAATATCACCGACGGTTGCAAATGCAGCATAGGGAAGCAGTTTGTAAAGCTTTTCCTTGTCGATACCGCATCTCTCATAGAGACATTCTATAAGCTTGTACGCAACTACCCCTCCGCAGATCCCCTCAAACGGATACGAACAATCCTTTTGCTTAGGATCCACAACTGCCAAAGCCTTTGGGATTATATATGATTTTTCACCCTTATCGTCAGTCTCAAAGGGAACCTCGTGATGATCGGTAATGATGACCTTTATACCCAGAGATGCAGCATATTCTGTTTCATCAAAGGCAGCTATGCCATTATCACAGGTAAGGATGAGATCCATGCCATTTTCGTATGCCTCATCTATCATGGCCCTGTTCATTCCGTATCCGTCCATCACTCTGTCGGGAAGTCTTACCGAGGCTATAATACCTATATCCTTCAGTCCTCTTTTTAATATATATGAGGAGCATATGCCGTCTATATCATAATCACCTATGATCAGAACTCTCTTCTCCTCATTCTTACAGGTAAGGATCTCCTCAGTGGCCCTGTCCATGTCCTTCATCAGATGAGGATCGTTAAGCATTGAGATATCGCCGTTTAAGAAGCTCTCGATCTCCACGCTGTCCTTTATTCCCTTATTTATAAGTATTCTTGCAAGCATAGGGGATATGCCGAATTTTTCGGATATCCCCTTATAGTCGCCCTTTATATTCTTAACAAGCCATTTAGACAAACCCTCTACCTTACCTTTTAAGCTTCCTTCTTCTTAAATTTTGTTATCAGCAGATACCAGAAGGTACTTGCAAGGCATACGGATGAATAACATCCGCAGATTATACCCGCCATAAGCGGAAGTGCAAATTCCCTAATTGAGGAAACTCCCAATATGAACAGTACAAATACCATTATAAAGGTTGTCAGCGATGTAAACAGACTTCGTGACAGTGTCTGGTTAACCGATCTGTTGACGATAGGCTCAAGTGTATCTCCCTTTTCCGCTGCCTTAAGTGCTTCCCTGATCCTGTCAAAAATAACAACGGTCGCATTTATGGAATAACCTACGATCGTAAGCATACAGGCTATAAAGGTCGATCCTACCGATACCCTGGTGAATGCATAGAAGGCAAGTACTACCAGCACATCGTGAATAAGAGCCATGACCGAGCTTGCACCAAACCTGACATCCTTGAATCTGAACCAGATGTATAAAAGCATAAACACTATGGAAACAAGAACCGCTATGACCGCATCCGACTGCATTTCGGAAGAGATCGTCGAAGAGATCGTCTCGGCGGTTATTGTCTCGGGTTCGACTGAGAAATTGTCCACCATAGCTTTACTGAAGGCCGTTCTCTCCTCAGCACTGAGAGTTCTTGTCTTAAATATAACCTCATTGGTTCCGGCAACCTTCTGTACCTGGACATTGGCATCACCTGTAATATCCTCGATAAGAGGAACCACATTGCTGTCTATATCACTGAGGCTCATATCCTCATTAAATGCAACATTTGTGGATGTTCCGCCTAAGAACTCAAGTGAGAAATTGAGGCCTCCCTTTCCCATGCCTGCATTAACACCCATGCAGATAAATCCTGCGGCTATCACAGCAAGGGATATTCCGATAAACAGCTTCCTCTTTCCAAGGAAGTCTATGTACTTTCTCTCCTTTGCCATACCGTAGAACTTTACATCCTTTACTCCAAGTTCAAACAATGCGTTCATAAGTCCCTTGGTAACAACAAGAGCAGTAAACATCGATACCACTATACCTATAGCAAGTGTTGCGGCAAAGCCCTTTATTGAGCCTGTTCCGAGTACCGCAAGGACTATTGCCGCGATAAGTGTTGTCACATTACCGTCGATTATGGCGGAAAGAGCCTTCTCGTATCCGGTCTTTATAGCAGACTTAACTGTTTTCCCTGCCGTTATCTCCTCCCTTATACGGGCA
Source organism: Lachnospiraceae bacterium (assembly GCA_024687745.1). Classification (GTDB taxonomy): domain Bacteria; phylum Bacillota; class Clostridia; order Lachnospirales; family Lachnospiraceae; genus UBA2868. The sequence continues at coordinate 21,211 of JAILEM010000213.1, read as the reverse complement.
AAGGTTATAACGTTTGCATCAACCGCCATACCTATCGAAAGTATGATACCGGCCATACCGGGAAGAGTAAGTGTAACTTCAAACAGAACAAGAAGTACCATCACCAGTACGATATATAAGCAAAGTGCAAGTACTGCGCAAAGACCCGGTACAAAATATATGACTATCATGAATATGGCAACAAGGACAAATCCGATTGCACCTGCCTTTAAGCTGGTTGATATTGCCTCTGAACCAAGCTGTGCACCTACTACATTTGATCTCAGCTCTTCAAGCTCGACCTTGAGTCCGCCGATACGGATGGTCGATGCAAGGTTCTCTGCCTCCTCAAAATCACTCATTCCGGTTATCTGTGCCTGCCCTCCGGTAATGGCGCTCTGAACTGTAGGAACAGATACCGCATCGCCGTCATAATAGATCATTATACTGTCATGTGCAGCAACTGCCTCAGTTGTCGCATCCGCAAATTTCTTAGTTCCCTCAGTATTAAGTGTCAGCTCCACGATGTATTCGATATTTCCCATATCGTTTGTATAAGAAGCCGCCTGAGCAGTCTGTATATCATTTCCCGTAAGGACTATGGAGCCTTCCGCTTCCAGATCCTCTATGGATTTTGCAAGGATATAGCTCGGTTTCCCGTCTTCCTTGAATCCTGCCATGGAATAATTTGCATTATGATCCGGATCGTACTCTTTTATGAAATACAGAGAACCCGGTTTTCCAAGATCCTCAAGTACCGCATTTGCATCCTCTACACCGGGAATCTCGATATTTATCCTGTCGTCTCCCTCTCTGTACACCTGAGATTCGGTACTGTATCCTTCCACTCTCTTCTGGAGCTTATATACTGTATCGCTCATATCATCATTTGAGGGTTCCCCATCGCCCACTGCCTGGTAGGTTATGCTGACACCTCCAGCAAGATCAAGACCCAACTTGATGTTGGAGGCTGCGCCGGTTTTTTCTGTCCCCAGACCGAATATTACCATCATCCCGAGAAGTACAGTTACAACTGCAAATACCACAAGGGTGATGACTGCATTCCGCTTCTTCATTGTTGCTTACTTCCTTTCATTTACCTTTCTTAAAACAGTATCATCCCAACGAATAATACAACAGTACAATTATAGCGATTCCGATCAAAATTGCAATAGCAACCCTGAGTGCGGATATCGGAGTATGTCCTCCAACCTTTCCGGACTGCCCGTTTACCATAAACTGATATATCTTGCCCTTATATTCAAAGCTTGAAAGCCATATCGGCATAAGAAGATACTTATACTTTATATTTGAATACATCGTATTTGTTCTGAGATTCCTTACCTTATCCGCACGGTTCTCCGATCTTATCTTATCGGAGATGAGGCTGTTGAGCTTACTTTTAAGGATCTCCTTCGCCCTTTCCCATCCGTCCTTCAGACCGATCGAATATCTCTCTGCGGTAAAGCCTGCAAGATATTCGGGTTTATAAAGCTTATTATCCTTTCCGTCAAAGGGAAGGATAGCTCCGAGTATACTCGAATCATGTCTTGTGGAGCCGCAGACAAGCTCATCATCAAAGAAATGATCATATTTTCCTCTTGTCGGATACCAGTCGGTAATTATCTGCTCCTTATCTCCTCTCTTGACCTTTCTGTCTCTTCCAAAATCAGCGGTATACTCTGTCTCTGTATCGGCGTCAAAGGTCCAGTAGGGAAGATATACACCATTGAAGCTGTCGGCCTTTGCGCTCTGTTTTGCTTTGGAAGGGCAGAAAAGCTTATGCTTTATCCACTTTGTAAAGGACATTTCAGCCTGTTCGGGAGTAACCTTAAAGGGTACCACTCCACCCGGAGCCAGGGTATTTACATCGCTTGCCTCCATTACCTGATTGGAGCCGCAGTACGGACACTCGCTGGCAACCTCTAATGCATCATATACGCTTACAGCTCCGCAGTTCTTACAGGTGACCGTCTTCTGTGAAACGCCCCAGTCACAGTTTCCGGTAAGCTCTGCCGACTCAAAATCCAGTTCCTCTGCACTTTCACTGCCATTCTCATCGGTTGATGCAGCTATTTCCATGGTAAAATCACAGAAAGGGCAGTGCAGACCTCCGGTTGCCGGATCAAAATCCATAGTTCCACCGCACTGGGGACACTTTTTATCGGTCTCCTTCATGGTGGAAGCTTTTTCTGCCTCCATAACGGCTTCATAATCCTGTTCTTCAGCCATATCATTTTCCCCCGCATAATCTGATTATATGTCCGGGACAGAAGGATGCGAAAAAAGCATCTTTTTATCTGTCACAAACAGTAACATCGTATCACAGTTCGCCCTTCATTTGCAATCCCTTTCTTGACAGTGACACAACATTGTTGTACATTAAACTACAAGAAAAAACTTATGGTTTTTTTCCGTAAAACTAATGAAATATGCTATTAAGGAGTGATCTTTTCTTGGACTCGGACAGTACCATTTATATTGTGGCACTTATACTTTTGATCATATTGTCAGCCTTCTTTTCAGCTGCGGAAACGGCTCTGACCACTCTTAATCCCCTGCGGTTAAGGACTCTCATCGATGAAGGTAATGAGAAGGCTGCCAGAACAATGAAGCTTCTTGATAACAGAGCCAAAATGTTATCAACCATTCTCATCCTTAACAATGTCGTCAACCTGTCGGCATCTGCTCTCTCCACAACCCTTGCCCTCAAGCTTTTTGGTGATAAGGCGGTCGCAGCGGCCACAGGTCTCCTCACACTCATAATACTTATATTCGGTGAGATAGGTCCCAAAAATGCCGCTACGATCTATAATGAGAAGTTTTCCTTTTTCTGTACGGGAATAATAAGGTTTTTTGTTGTGATCCTTACTCCTGTCGTTTTTGTGGTAGATCTTCTTGCCGGCGCATTTATGAGGTTATTCGGTATCGACAGGAACAAAGCCCAGACCATGATGACAGAGGGCGAGCTCAGAACGATAGTTGAGGTCTCTCATGAGGACGGGGTTATAGAGAGTGAAGAACGTGAAATGATAAACAACGTGGTGGATTTCGGGGATTCCTTTGCAAAGGATGTAATGATACCCAGGGTCGAGATGACCTGTGTTGACATCGAAAGCACCTATGATGAGCTCTCACTTATCTTTGCGGATAAAAAATATACCCGTTATCCTGTATACGAAGATTCCACAGACAATATAGTCGGTATAATAAATATGAAGGATATACTTTTCCTTTCCTCCGAAGAGATATCCGCCTTCTCCATAAAAACCTACCTGAGAGAAGCAAATTTCACTCTTGAATACAAGAAAACCTCGGATCTTATGATAGAGATGAGGCAGAACCATATCAGTATGGTCTGTGTGCTTGATGAATACGGCGCAACGGTCGGTCTTGTCACTCTTGAAGATCTGATCGAAGAGATCGTCGGAGAGATAAGAGATGAGTTTGATGAGGATGAGGAAGAGCTTATACAGGAAATAGAACCCAATATCTACCAGATAGACGGGTCTCTTAAGTTAGACGATATAAATGATGCCTTAGGGACAGATTTTGATTCGGAAAACTATGATTCCATAGGCGGTCTTGTGATAGAAAAGCTTGAAAAGATCCCAGAAGAGGGAGAAGCCGCCGTTTTGGAAGACGGTTCCTTGATAGAGATAATTAGCATGGATAAAAACCATATCGATAAGGTAAGGCTCACAATCCCTGAGCATCCCGAAGAAAAGGAATCAGACAGTTCAGATGATGATCGTGAAAATGAAGTAAGAGAAAAGAATGATCCGGACTGATCCTAAAATAAAGAGAAACGCCTGCTTAAGCGTTTCTCTTTTTCTTTGATCCGCAGCTTTTCATGAAGCCCGGAACCAGATATTTTTTTAAGATCCTTCTTCTTATATAATCTTCGGTTTCCTTTTCCCCGTCTTTTGCAAGCTTTCTCAAAAGAAACTCCAGTGTCCGTTTGGTCTGCCTTTCCATAAGAATCTTTGGCTTTCCCTTAAGAAAATACTTAAGGGGCATATCATCCGTATATTTATCCCCGTTATAGATCTTAGAAGCAGCCACCCTGTCTACGAACATCTCACAAAGATATCTTTCCGGCATTCTTGCCGGTACCATTCCCTCTCCCTCAGTTGCCGAATAGTCGATCCAGTATTCATAATGATGTTTATTCCTGCCCTTATGATGGAGCCAGGCTGCAGAATAACCCTTATCTTCTCTCTCTGCGTTATTGGGGCTTCTATATCCCTGATAATATCTTGCTCCCACAAGGAATTCCGAGGGGGAATATTTTGACAGATCGTGCATCAGACCCTGCCTGTACAGACCAAGTCTGAAGCATCCCTCTCTGACAAGCCTTCTGTGTTCATTTATTGTTTTAAGATGATCTAACCACTTCATATCGTTTAAAAAACCGGTAATCCCGGATCTGTTTATTGAAGCAGATCCTTATACTCACTTCCCGGATACTCTGTCTCTGAAGGAGTGATGTATACCTTTCCCTCACTTTCCGAATAAAATGCCTGCATGGTGTTCTCAATACCCGTAACCCTGTGTTCCGTATCGCTGAAGGTCGGAAGAGCTTCGTCCGGAGTTCTCAGGAAATCATAGATATCGGAATTCATATCATTTAACTTATTGTTTGCAGTAACAGCCTCTGTGAGTTTTTTGAGAAGATCAGGAGTTACCGCTTCCGCCTCTGTCTTATTCTCAACAGCCTGGTCTATTATCTTTCCGTATTCCTCATTTATCCTGAAGAACTCCTTTGTAAGGATGGAATTATTTACAAATACGGTAAACACATCCTCATAGAATTCATAGGTCTCAATATTTCCGGATTCATAGCTTATCACGCATAAGGGCATCCATTCGGTTACGCTTCCCTGGTCTCCGGTCATATCATTTGCATAATAAAATGAATTCGCGATGATAGGTACATAGAAGTCACTGTAAACATCTTCACCCTCCGCAGTCACTATATGGTATTTGAAAATATTGGCCGTTGATTCCGATTCACCCGTCGCATATGTGGTCGTCTCACCGATATGCGCATAATCTCCGATATCTCCGGTCAGTTTTTTTGTCTTTTCCTTAATGAGAAGATTAAGTGTCTCGATAACAGATTCCGGAGCTTCCTTTGTCTCTGTAAGCTCAACCTTTTTGGCTCCGGGATATGCCTGCCCTATCATGGCTTCAACAAATCCCTGAGGACCGCTGTATTTAAAATAACTCATATAATAGTCAAGGTCGACCTCATTATCCCTTGTCTGTCCCTTAGAGGAATCCTGATACCAGAAGTGCTGGGGTGAGGTAAACGTAAGCCTTAATGTATTATCCGAATTTGTTGTAACGGCAGTCATTACCATGGGGAAAAGATCCGAGTATTTATCATAGGCAAAGTTTGACTCAAGATCACCGAAATCCTCGGGATATAGGGTTGTAAACATCAGATTCCCGGCTTCGTCATAAACTTTTCCGATCTTATAATAATCGCCCTCTGTATCGCTTACCTCTCTGTCATCCTGTACTGCGGGAGGCTCCTCTGCAACAGCTTCCTCCTCAGTATCCGAGTCTTCCTGTGGAGCCTCCTCCTCTTCAGCTTCCGCTTCCGCTATGGGCTCCTCTGCCACCGGTTCCTCTATCTTTGTGTTCTTTGAGGTATAGACGACTATAATACCTATAAGAATGGCAAGCAGGACAAAGACAGCTATAATGGCAATGATGATCCCCGTTTTCTTTTTTTCCTGCTCCTTTTTATTTTCCATCTGCTCCGCAAGCTCCGGCGGGAATTCAGACGTATTCTCCGGCAAAGAAACATCCAGTCCGCATCCTATGCAGATATCCTGTGTGTCTTCAAGCAGCATTCCACATTTTTTACAGTACTTCATATTACGGTCCCTCTATTTTTTAAACTCTGTACAATAGAAATCTTTAATGCAGCATTCATCATAACCATCCTGTATGAGCCTGGTCTTTTGAAACTTCTTGTTCTTATTCATCTGGCAGATCAGTACGCTTATGCCCTTTGATCTCAAATCTGCCGCCTCTTTCATGATATCACATATCCGCTTACAATCCATTCCTTTTTCAATAAGGAAAACACGCTTTTCATTATTTTCGGGAATCTTGAATCCCCTGTCCATAAGAATGGTTATTATCCTTTCAAATCCGATCGAGAATCCACAGGCCGGTGTATTTACCCCGGTAAACTTGCCTATCATCTCATCGTATCTTCCTCCGCCGGCTACGCTTGACCCAAACTCATCCATACTTATCTCAAAGATGGTCCCCGTATAATAGGACATCCCACGTACCAGTGTCGGGTCAAAGGAGATCCTGAAATCTATGCTTTTTGTGGTATTAACACTGTCAATGATCGTAATAAGGTCATCAGCCACGGAACCCTCAAGTTCTTTGGAAAGTGTATCCCCTATCTGCCTGATCGCACCGATATCATCCTTTATATCCGAAAAAAGGCCTATATAGGAGGATACGGCCTGTTTATCATAGCCTGCTTCGATCAACTCGCTTTCGACACCGGACAGGCCGATCTTATCCATCTTATCAAGGATAATGAACACATTATCATACTGATCCTCATCAAATCCGGCATGGGCCGCCATCGCCTTAAGAATCCTTCTGTCATTGATCCTTACGGTAAATCCCTTAAAATCGAGCTTGCCCAAAAGAGTGGTCGTAGCTAAGATAAGCTCTGTTTCTGCAAGAAAACACGGATCCCCCAGAATATCGATATCACACTGGGTAAACTGACGAAATCTTCCCTTCTGCGGTCTGTCAGCCCTGAATACGCTGCCTATCTGCAGTGCCTTAAAGGGATTGGGCAGTTCATTGGAATGATTGGAATAATACCTTGCAAGAGGAAGTGTCAGGTCATATCTAAGCCCCGAATCCGCAAGATCATCCTCATTAACGGCGTTTCCTATATCAAGCTTCTCTCCTCTTTTAAGGATCTTAAAGATAAGCTTTTCATTTTCTCCGCCGTTTTTGCTGCAAAGATTTTCTATATGCTCAACAATGGGCGTCTCGATCTTCTGAAACCCAAAGGAACAGTAGGTTTCCCTTACGAGCTCCGTAACATAATCCCTTATTCTCATTTCATCGGGCATTATATCCTTCATGCCTGTAACAGGCTTCTTTATAAGTGCCATTTATACCTCCCGTAACAATAATTGTTTATTCAGATATATACCCACGCTTTCCCTGCATTATCATAATGCGGAAAGAGCCTGGTCAAGATCCTCTATAAGATCGTCCTTATCTTCAAGTCCGCAGGACATCCTTACAAGTCCTGCCGGGATCCCCGCCTCCTCAAGCTGTCTGTCTGTCATCTGTCTGTGAGTGGATGTTGCCGGATTCAGACAGCAGGTTCTTGCATCGGCCACATGTGTTTCTATTGCTGCAAGCTTTAAGTTCTTCATGAATTTTTCGGCTGCCTCTCTTCCTCCCTCTATCTCAAAGGATACTACACCGCACCCTCCCTTTGGCATATACTTCTGAGCCAGATCATAATATCTGTCTCCCTTTAAATGAGGGAAGCTCACCTTTGTTACCTTATCATTTGAATTGAGATATTCCGCTATACAAAGCCCGTTCTCTGCATGACGTTTCATCCTTACATGAAGTGATTCGAGGCCTAAATTAAGCAAAAATGCACTCTGGGGTGACTGCGCACAGCCAAGATCCCTCATGAGCTGGGCGGTACACTTGGTGATAAAGGCTCCTCCCTGTCCGAATTTCTCGGCATATGTTATCCCGTGATATGAATCATCCGGAGTTGTCAGTCCCTTATACATGTCCTTATGAGCCATCCAGTCAAAATTACCTGAGTCAACCAGGGCTCCTCCTACCGCAGACCCGTGTCCGTCCATATACTTTGTCGTGGAATGCGTGACTATATCAGCTCCCCACTCTATGGGTCTTAAATGGACCGGAGTGGGAAATGTATTATCGACTATGAGCGGCACATTATGAGCATGCGCAGCCTTTGCAAATCTTTCTATATCGAGCACGGTAAGTGCCGGATTTGCTATGGATTCTCCAAACACTGCCCTTGTATTATCCTTAAATGCAGCATTAAGCTCATCCTCTGTGGCATCAGGCGATACAAAGGTAACATCTATACCCATTTTCTTCATCGTTACGGCTATCAGGTTAAAGGTCCCTCCATAAATCGCGGATGACGCAACTATATGGCTTCCGGCCTCACAGATATTAAAAAGAGCAAAGAAATTGGCGGCCTGTCCGGATGAGGTCAGCATTCCCGCTGTTCCGCCCTCAAGCTCCGCTATCTTTGCCGCGACCAGATCGTTGGTCGGGTTCTGGAGTCTTGAATAAAAATATCCGTTCTCCTCTAAGTCAAAAAGCTTTCCCATAGCCTCACTCGTATCATACTTAAAGGTTGTTGACTGTATTATCGGGATCTGTCTGGGCTCCCCGTTTCCCGGTCTGTATCCTGACTGAACGCATTTTGTATTGATCCTGTAATTTCCCATATCGTCATCTCCTAAAGATAAAAATAGTAAACAAAGCAGATATAAAATAGTACATATCGCTTTGTTTACTATATATTTTTTTTATTGATATGTCAAAATAATTGTTACAGCAGCCCGGGTGATAACTATCTGTGCAGGATATATCCCACTGTCGCAAATATCAGAAATGCAGCTATGTCTATAACCACTATCGTGGAACCTACGGGAGTTTCCACAAGTATTGACAGAAGTATCCCAAGGGAGGCACAGATGACCGATAAGATCGCAGAACAGACCGTTACCGAAAGGAAGCTCTTAAACACCCTCATCGCCGATAAGGCCGGGAATATTATGAGTGCAGATATCAGAAGGGAGCCGACAAGGTTCATTGCAAGCACTATTATCACGGCAATTATGACAGCAATCATCAGATTATATATATCGGCTCTCGTCCCCGAAGCTTTGGCAAAATTCTCATCAAAGGTAACCGCAAAGATACGGTTATAAAACAAAACAAATATCACGATCACAATGAGGGACAAAACAGCACACATCCATACCTCAAAGGACCTCAGAGTCAGAATTGAGGTGGATCCGAAAAGTGTTGAACAGACATCTCCCGAAAGATTTGAGGATACGGAAAAGACGTTCATCAAAAGATAACCTGTTGCAAGAGCTCCGACCGAGATCATCGCTATGGCAGCATCTCCCCTGATCTTTGTGTTCTGTCCTGTCCTTAAGAGTAAAATGGCACATACTACGGTAGCCGGAAGGATGAAAAGCATCTCATTTGTAAGGTTAAGAACCGAAGCAATTGCCATAGCCCCAAAGGCCACATGTGACAATCCGTCTCCTATAAATGAAAACCTCTTAAGCACCAGGGTCACTCCCAGAAGAGAGGAACACAGCGCTATCATCACTCCGACTATAAAAGCGTATCTTACAAAGGGATACTGAAAATATAGCTGCAGTTTTGCAAAAATATCTGCCATTACTTTTCTCCCTCCGTTATTGTTTTTATATATCTCATTCCTGTTTCGGAGCTTCTGTATTCCTCAACCGGCTTGAATATACAGCTGTCTCCTATATGAAGTATATGTGTCGAATACCTGACAGCTGATGCTATATCATGGGAGACCATTATTATGGCGATACCATTCTCCTTATTAAGCTTTAAAATAAGATCATACAGCTCTGATGTGACCTGCGGATCAAGACCGGCCATCGGCTCATCGAGCACTAACATCTTAACGGTCGCGCAAAGGGCCCTTGCAAGCAGGACTCTCTGCTGCTGCCCTCCCGAAAGCTCCCTGTAGCATCTGTTCTTAAGACCTGAGATACCTAGCCTTTCTATATTGGCTTCGGCCATCTTCTTATCTTCCCTGCTGTAAAAAAACCTTTTCTTCAGATGATTCTGACATCCGGAAAGAACTATTTCATATACCGAAGCGGGAAAATCTCTCTGAACCAGGGTCTGCTGCGGAAGATAACCTATTTCATCCGCCAGAAGACCGTCCCCGTATTCTATACTTCCCTCCATAACAGGCATGAGATGAAGGATAGCCTTCATAAGGGTTGACTTTCCCGACCCGTTCTCACCCACTATGCAAAGATAATCTCCCTCATTGACGGAGAAATCCAGTTTATCCACTACAGTCGCATTCTCATAACCAAGTTTTAAATTTTTACAGGTAATTAAAGCCATTATCGTCTCCGTTTATTTTATCCCGTTATAGCACTCTTCACATAATCCGTAGAAAACAGTCCTTAAGGGATTGATCCTGAAGCTGTGTTCACTGAAAACATGCTCCTCCAGATTCCTTATCTCAGCACAGTCAAGATGGATAAGCCTGCCGCAGCTCTCACATTTCATATGATAACATCTCGGATAAGTATCTCCCGTAACATCTGCGGCATATTCGAAGCATGCACTGCTCCCTTCGTCAATAAAATACTTATTGACAATTCCTTCATCCACCAGCTTTTCAAGCTGTCTGTATACGGTAGCCATACCTATACTGCTTCCTTTGGATTTAAGATCATTACATATCTCCGCAGCCGTTGTGTGTTCACCGTTAAGTCCCACGAAATAGTCTATAAGCTCGTCCCTTTGCTTAGTCCTGTATTTAGCCATTATCCCTGTTCCTTTTAAAGATAAATGACCCTTCTGCCCGATCATGACACAAAAGGATCTCTTATCTCCTTTAAGTCAATATTTGAATTTGATAATCATTTTCACATTATAATCTTATTTAAAACTTTGTCAACCAAAAGCTTGTCTGCCGGATCATAAAAAAAAGCCCGCCCGAAAAAAAGCCGATGAGATTACAGAGGCAATAAAAAAACCGCTCATAATGGCGGAGATCTTCAGGAATTATCAATACCCTCATCCGCAGTGTTTAAGGTCTTTACTGCAGATGAGGGTTGCGCTTTATTCTGATATCAGTTCATCAAATTCATCTATAAGACCCGAGAGATACTCTCCCGCTTCCTCATAAGTACTGTCAGAAAGCGGATCGACTCCGGCTATGCCTAACAGGGTGACAGGATCGGCACTGCTGCCTGCCTTTAAGAATTCAATATATTTATCTGTTTCCTCCTGTCCATCCCTTTCCACCATATTGCAGACAGATGTTGCATAGGTTATCGATGTGGCATAATTATAAACATAATAACCTAAATAAAAATGTTGTATCCTTGCCCAGTCTATTCCCTGGGATTCATCGATCACTACGTCATCTCCGTAGTATTCTGACATCAGCTCAAGCCACTTACTGCTAAGATCGCTCTTATCAAGTATTCCTCCCGATTCTACAACCTTATAGCAGTAGTCTTCGAATTCCGCATACATACACTGTCTCATAAGAGTTGCCATAAAGTACTCTATCTCCATGCTGAGCCAGTATAACTTCTCATCCTTATCTTTGGCATTTTCTTTCATATATCTATATAACATTATCTCATTTGATGTCGATGCGACCTCCTGGGTAAAGCTTCCGGGGGAATTATTAAACAAATTCTGATTTTCAACAGAGAGGTCAGAGTAAACCGCATGTCCCATCTCATGTACGAATGCAGTTAAATAGTTTTCTCTTCCTGTAAAATTCAATAAAACATATGGTTTTATTCCTTTGACCATGCTGTTTATTTCATATGTACCCGTAGCCTTTAACGGTCCGGGATACACACTGATATGAGGACTTGTAACTATTTCATCAAAGGTTTCAAGATATTCATCTCCCCAGACTTTTACGACCTCCCGTCCAATATTCACAAGATCCTCATATTTAATCTCTTTAGGCGTATAATCGGTGCAGGGAACTGTAAGATCCGAATAATAATAAGTATCAAGACCTGAAAGCTCCTTTCTCATCTTATAGTATCTGTGTACCTGAGGGAACATGCTGTGAGCAAATTCGATCACTTTACCATAAACTGCCGGATCAATATTTTCTTCTTTAAGAGCATTCTCAAGAGCTGAATCATAGCCCATTATCCTTGCCTTATCTACCTGCCCTCTTATATATCCTTCAAGCAGAGTTGCATATGTTCCGGCATATGCTATCCTTGATGAATTCCTTAATTCAAACAGCTTTCTTCTGTCTGCCTGCGTAAATTCACTGTCATTTATAAGCATGGCAAACATACTGTCCGTAAGTTCAACCTCCTCTCCTGAGGAGAGGGTGATCTTAGGAAGCGGGCGTTCGGTATGATCAAATATATCACGGGTTGTTTGGGCCATTCCCAGTAAATCCGTCACATTATTAAGGGTTTTTTTGGTATCATCACTTAATAACTCATGATCCGGATCCAGATAATTCTGTGAAAGATAGCTGTAATCGTCAAGGCGTTCATCGTTTATTATCTTCACTCTCTCCTCATAGGGGAGAGCCATTATCTCCTTATCAACAAATATTAAAGCTTCATTCACAATGCTTTTCACTTCGTTAACCTTCAAAGCTGCCTGTTTTGCTTCTCTGTCCGTCATATCTATCCGGGTCCTTATTGAAGTATAGAGAACAGCTTTATTTATAGTTTCGGTCATTTCAAGATATTCCGGATCCTCAAGGAAATTCAGAATCCCTTCAACGCTGTTGAGCTTCCCCTTGTGTTTTTCGAGGCTCGGTATCAGCTCCATTATACGATCGATATCCTTAACAAAAGCATCAAAGTCCTCATATATCTCGGTATGATCGCATTCTATCGGAAGATCCTTAAGGCCTTCATCAGTACCAATCGGTTCATCAGTACCTTTAGCCTCATCAGTACCGGCTATCTCATCAGCTCCGGGTAAGCTTACTCCCTCAGGAAGTAATTCATCGATAAGAGAAGAAACCTCTTCATCGGACATCATGCTCTCAAGAGCAGCATTAACATCCTCATTTGTCATTATCCTCTCTAAGGCCTTATCAATCTCCTCATCACTCATGTCTTCGATATCTTTACCTTCAAATTCCTCTGCTATCGCCACAGCTGCCTTCTCATACTGAGGCGGTACATTACTCATATCCACCGTACATGCGGACAGGCTTAGTGAGATCATGACAAGACTCATTATCAGCGTGACCGTTCTCTTAAAAGTTTTATTTTTCAATTTCAAAACCTCCCTGGATCAAAATCCTTTTAGATCATTTATTTTAACTCAGTGGGAGAAATCTCCCTCCGGACATCTGTTCCTCCGATATTATCCGGGATCATCTTCTGTCCCTGTCAATAAGCTCTAAGGATATAACTGCGATCGACGCATATATTATTATAAACAGAAGCAGAAATCCCCAGCACTGAAGCAGACTTTCCAGACTGAAGGCGTATTCGGGTTTCTGGTTGAGACTCCCGCAGCCAAGAGTAAATGCATTGAGATAGTCCTCATTTCCATATATGAATTTGGCTATCTCATGTATGGGTTTTACACCCAGGATCTCTAAGTTCTCCATCTTGATAAGACTGCTCCATATCGCCACCATGGGAAGTGAATTGTAGTCACCCTGGGTACAGAGAGCTCTGAGTCCCCATTTTGTTATTGTAAAATCGGTTATCTTCATCGCAAATCCCTCGAGGCTAAAGAAGCCTCCCGAGAAGACCAGCTGGAAGATAAGGAGAAATGGCATTATGGTCATCGCTGTCGTTGTCGAATGTACCAGTGATGATATCATCAACGCCATCATATCTGCGCAATAGGTCACCAGAAAGACCGTGATCCCTATATCTATCACTGACCATCCCGTAACCAGACTTTTTTCGGGGAAGGTAACATTTGTAACCCTGAACACTATCAGGGTTATCAGTGTCTGGCATAAGCAGAGAAAGGCCTGATAGATCATATGAGCCATAATATATGAGGATATATGAAGTCCCGATCTGTGCTCTCTCTTTACGATGGCTCTCTCCCTGCATACCACCTGTATTGAATTAAAAAATCCGTTCCAGATACAGATACAGGAAACCGCAAAGGTACCCATCGCAGTCCCTTCCATGGTCTTAAAGAGATTGGCACCGATAACATAGCAGACAAGGCCTGCTATTATCGCAGCCATCGGCAGAACCTTCCAGTCATTTTGAAAAACAAACATTCTGAAAAGCTTGCCAAGGTAAATAAATGTCTGTGAAAAACGGCCTTTATGCCTTGTTTTTTTATTTTCCATCCTGCTCACCCCACCTTTTCCTTTAATTTTTCCGAATATTTGCCGACATATTCATCGGCTTTTCCTTCTCCTCCCTCATCCTTTTGGTTGATGGATAACAGTACTCCCTCCATGGATTCTTTTCCAAAGAATTCATAAGAGCCCTTTACAGGTCCGTAATACGCAAGCCGTCCTGTCCTTGATGCATCCTTTGCGAGCACTATCACATCATCAAAAAGATCTATCACACGGTCAGGTGTATGGGTGATGACTATGACTATCTTACCTGTATCTGCTATAGCCCTGAGTTTTTCAAATAATCCCCTTGCAACCACTCCGTCAAGTCCCGAATCCGGTTCATCAAGTATGAAGAGTGAAGGGTTGGAAATGAATTCCATCGCTATAGAAAGCCTCTTTCTCTGGCCTCCCGAAAGCTTTTCAACAAGGCTCCCCTTTATGGAAGCAAGACCGAATTCCTCTAAAACATCCTGTATCCTTCCTTTCCTCTCATCATAGGATACACTCGCGGGAAGCCTTAACGAAGCGGCATCTGATAATGTAAGTGCTACCGTATCGTTTCCTCTCATAAGATCCTGCTGGGGAACAAATCCGATATCATACTTCATTTTGCCATAGTCGGCATACAGATCCTTACCGTTTAAAAGGATCTTTGCATCAGCCTTCTCATATCCTGTAACTGCATTTACAAAGGTAGTCTTCCCCGCTCCGGAGCCCCCGAGCAACAGTACCATATGTCCTAAGGGAATATTTAAATGAATATCCTTTAAAAGGATCTTTTTCCTGAAAAGATCTATCGCTGTTCTTTCCGTAATGTTAACAGTCAGTCCCATATCCATGACCTTTGCGTTTATACCCGCAACTTTTGCACCGGCATTTCTGTCGATAGTTTCAACCTGCTTTGAGGGCATGAAGCTTTTATTAAAACCCCAGATCACCGAAGTGATACCCTCAAAAAATATCCACATGAACAGCCATTTTTTACTTCTGTTAAAGATACGGCAAAGTCCGAGATATACCCTTATTCCGTATATCGCAACTCCTGTCGCGATCGCAAGTATCAATATGGAAAATACCTTATTGGGGACAGTGCCCTCACCAAAAAAGGTATTTACGACATTCAGTACATCGTAGAGTACGGAAAGGACCATATAAATACGGCCTTCCTTCTCTCTGTCCGCACAAAGCCCGATATGGTATTCTCTTGCAAACGGGATGAAACAGTAGTACCATTTTACCCCGCATTTTCTGAATATTCCATATGTTCCGACCGAAGTGAATATCCATGAAACGGTCACCATCACATTAATGATTATATCAAACAATTTTTTCCCTCCCGAAAACAAACTATTACGATAACTTTAATGGCTAAAATGAGGATCAGATATTTATCGATCATCAAAAATGAAACGTCAGCACCTTAATAATACATCATATGAGAGATAATTAAAACAAAAAAACTATCTCCTTCTGCCTTTAAACAAACGACTGATCAACACTATAATAAGTATATATGCCGTCAGCGACGCAAAAAGCGGAAGCATGACTTCATGGCTTTCCATCCTTATCATATCAAAAACCCCTGTTATATCGGTAACGGAAACAAAGGAAACCACAGAGGTAAGCTTTATCATCATAACCATTTTTTCCCCGTATTCTTCCCGTATCTCATTCCCGTATTTTGACAAAAGTCTTTTAAAAAACTCATCTGCGTCTATATATTCAAGCCTGTACTCGTATTCAAGCTTACCATCCTCGCATTTTTCTGCGTATCTTACTATAAGCTTAAAGATTTCTGACGCAAAGAAGAACATAAAGCCGATAACTGAAGCGATCAGGCCGCCATGATAAAGATCCTTATAATATGTATAATACGCATACATTATCATCATGACCGGTGGCGAAACATAACACAGCCAGGCAAGTGCCTTCATCAATGCTCTTACGGGAAGGATCCCCCTTCTTGAGAAAACATACAATATGGTTCCAAAAGGGGTTCCGAGTATGGCAGCAGGGAGGGTTATAAGCAGGGTAAGAAGGATACCCTTTAAAAAAAGTCTGTATCTTTCTCCCTCAATGAAGGTTTTTATGAAAGCATTTTTACCCCCTTTGCTCTCTCCCTCATCCCCAAAATCAGGAGAATCTGCAGCCTTACATAAGGATATACCGCCATGATAAGTGGCTGTACTGAAATTAAGTCTTTTCTTTCTTTCCTCTGTGACAGTTATTGCCCCGCACCCCATACTGCAGTCTCCGGTCGCTACCATATCAAGCATCTGAGGAAAGAAGGTTCTGTTTATCTCAAGTGAATATCCCATTTCCTTACAGAAACCGATCGCGAGATCTATATCGTACCCGACCGGATTTCCTGCCGACATATAGGCAAAGGGGATATTACTCGGATCAAAGGAAAGTCTTATCTTTTCACCATCCTTTGGAAGAACATCGATACTCTCACTCTGCTTATTATCTGTAGCATTTCCAAACCATTTTTCATCAAGCTTATTCAGCTCTCCATTATCCTTAAGTCCTGAGACATATTCTCCAAACTCCCTGCAGAGTCTCTCTCCCTTTTCATTTTTAGTGAAAACAAATGCATATTCCGAGGACTCGATATAATCGTCTATAAGCTCGATACTGCTTTCTGACCGCATTATCGTCCGGATTATCGGTTCATCATCTGCAGCTGCATCTATCTCCCCGACTGTTAAAGACCTGTAAAGATCCTCCCTCGACTCATAACTCTTAACGTAAGCATCCGGGAGATTCCTTCTCACTGCATCCTCAAATATATATCCCTCGGCAACACCTATTATATATTCCTCAGAATCATACTCCTTTGCTTTATCGGGAAGCTCATCCTTAACAGCTTTATCCTTACAGGAAATCAGTATCAGGGATGAAAAAAATACAGTTAACAGCAGTATAATGCTTTTATATATATTTTTTATCTTGTCAGGGTACATCTCTCTCTCCGTTATCAGCCTGTATATCAATACTTACTTTGTCACAGGCTTCTCTTATCTTATCGGCACAGGCTGCTCTCTCAAAAGCAAGCGTATAATAATCATCATTGTACGGATCATATGGTATTTCATATTTCTTTAACCACAGATAACAGGCATCGACAACACTTGATGCACTCATCAGTCTTTTATTAAGGCTGCTGAACTCTTCGGACCTGAGTAGGTTTACTATATAATGTGCCTGCATATTTGGATCTCCGATATCAAACCTGTATTCCTCACCGGGGCCTCCCGGACCAAACCACTGCTCCGCATAAAGATAAAGATCCTCTTTCCTGTCATAAGCGGTGTACTGGGCATATCCGTAGCCTCCGTCCCTGTTGACCCATTCATCATATTTATTATAATATCCGTTCGTGGAATCCATATGCCTTGACTCAATGAAATCCTTCATGCTGACCAATCTCGTGTTTACCTTCTCGGTATAAATATCATCCTCTATATTCCAGAAACGATTATTATAATCCTCGAGATTTTTGGCCTCAAATCCGGATTCACTTTTAAGATTACACATTACTCCCAAAACTGCAGTTTTGTTCCCCTCAAAATGTTCCATAAGAACATCCCATATCCTCTGCTCCTCGGATATCCCCGAATAACCGGCATACTCCTTCTGAGGTATGGCAATAACCTCTAAGCTTACAACAGTCGGCGTGATCACGGGATCCGATATGGCATCAGCTTCCTTCCTTTTAAGTAAAGAACCCGGGATAACAAACTGAAGGATCAGAGTGGGGATAAGTATTGAAAGAATACTTATGACAACGACACTGATCCTTTTTCTTATATATTTTCCCCGTTCGTTTCCCTCAAGCTTCTTTTGACGGTTTCTCTTTATTATCTCTCTTTCTTCGTGATACCTTCTGATCCTCTCATCACGTTCAGACATCCTTATATGTCTGTCATTCTTTTCTTTACTCTCCACCGGTCACTGACCTCCTGTATTCCGTGGGAGTAATTCCTGTATATTTCCTGAACGCCCTGGAGAAATAATTTGTATCGGAAAAGCCGACTCTTAAGGCTATATCCCTTACCTGGTTCTCCTGATCCTTTAAAAGATCGCAGGCTCTCTCCATCCTTATACGGGAAAGATCTTCATATATACCGATACCGTATTTTACTTTATAAAGCTTTGATATATACTCCCTTGAGAAAAAATATCTGTCGGAAAAATCACTTATTTTTATGTTTTCGCTGTATCTTTCTTCTATGGTCCTGTGGATGAGAAGGATAACATCTTCGGCGGTTGTATAGTTTTCCTCCTTCTCTTCAAAGGTTTCCTCAGGATTTATCGATAAAATGGCTCTCTCTATGGACCTGTTGAGTTCAGACGCATCTATCGGTTTTAAAAGATACTCTACCGCCCCGTATCTTATTGCACTTTGCGCATATGAAAAATCATCGTAACCGCTTATTACTATAAATCTTGCATCCGGAAATTCTTTTGATGCCTTTTCCAGAAATCTCACCCCGTCAAGCACCGGCATGTTCATATCTACAAATATTATATCCGGCCTTAGCTCTCTCATGGACTTTAAGGCCTCCATCCCGTTCTCTGCCTGATATATCTCATCTACATTATACTTTTTCCAGTCGGCGAGCTTGTTTACAGCTATCCTGACAGGCTCTTCATCATCGATGATCATCGCCTTATACATCATTTTTTAACGCCTCCCTGTCTGCGGGCAGTTTAAGTATAACCTCTGTAAATGAGGGGCTGTCCGTATTGCTGTCCACTTCTATCCCTGCCCTTCCCTTATACATGATCCTTATACGGGTTGCGAGATTCTTAAGTCCAAGCTTAACCTTTTCTCCATCCCTGAATTCCTCAGCAAAATTACCCTCAAAGCTTTCCCTGATCCTCTTAAGCTCATTTGCTTCAATCCCGACACCGTCATCCCTGACCTTGATGAGGAGCATTTCATCCTCACATTTAACCTCAACGACCAGAGAGATCTTTGACTTATCACCGCTTATACCGTGTATTATGGAATTCTCCACAAGAAGCTGCATACACATTTTGGGCACATGGATATCCGGGATCTCATCCTCTATCTTCCTTGTAACAGTAAGCTTATCACCCATCCTCAGCTGCTGGAGCATTATATAATTATCCGTATACTTTATTTCCTCTTCAAGTTCTATCGAGCCGGGTGCCTTAAGCGAATAGCGTATATTGGATGCAAGCGATACAAGCATTGTATATACCTCATTGTCATCATTGAGTAAAGCCTTTGATCCGATGGCCTGAAGGGTATTATAAAGAAAATGCGGGTTTACCTGGGCTTCAAGAGCCACGAGCTTCGCAGTCTCCTCACTGAGTCTTGCAACATAATTCTTCTCTATGAGTTCCTGTATCCTGTCAGTCATAAGATTATATGAATCACTGAGTTTTCTCGTCTCCCTGCAGCCGCCTATATCGACCCTTTCAAATTCTCCCTCTCCTATACGACTGTGCATCGCAGATATCGTTCTTAAGGGCTTGGAAAGATGACGGATCAGGGCATAGGCAAAGATCAGGGCAAGTATAAGAATAATACCCGCTGTCATTAAAATGATCATCTGAGTCTCCATGATGCTCTCTGTTATCCCGCTGAGAGGTATCATTGAGACAAGCATAAGCCCGGATCTGTCCTTATTTACAACGGTAAGAAAATCTTCTCCATTATAATTCACATATTTATCTCCTCTTTTCAGGCTTTGAAAGACCGTGTTAAAGCTGTCGGGCTCATCACTATCGTCTCCCGAAAATATCACCCTTCCCTTATCATCAAAAAGTACTATCTTCTCTCCGTCATCATTAAGGTCAGATGTCAGGAAATCAACCTTGTCCTTCTTTACATCAAACTCAACAAGGGCAATTATCTTCCTGTCAAAAACCCTTATAAGTACATGACCGTATTTGAAGGCTGCATTCTTTGTATCTGCGGGAAATACCGCAGAATAGCTTTCGCTTAAGATACATTCCCTGTATATCTCGGTATCCGCAATATTTTTTGTATCATATACCGAGAAGATCTCCTGATCCTCAGACCGTCCGATCGCCTTTCTCTGGTTCAAAAGAAACAAATGATAGGATAACAGGTCATTTCTGGTGAAATAGATCGTCCTCAGATTATCCTTTAGTTCGTTCAGAGTCTGTGTCCCCAATTCTCTCTCCGACTGAAGCTTTGAATAATCACTCGTACTGTAGATCGGAGATATACTGAAGGATCCAAGCTCCTTTAAATACATATTCAGGTTGGACATCTTGGACGCAAGTATCCTTTCTGCCGCCTGTTCCTTATTATCGGTGACAAGCCTGCTGCTTCTCATAAAATACGACACTGACAGGACTATGATAGTAAAAACAAAAAGTCCCGCAATGAAAAAGGTAAGCTGAGCCCAGAGAGGTATCTTATCCATAAGCTTGTTTCTTGATGGCTTTTTCTTATCCTCAAGTATGCTTCTTACAGACTCCTCATTACTTTCTTCCCCCATATCATCGTCTTTATTTTTTTTATTTTTCTTTTTATCCTTCTTCTCCTTTTTTTCTTCTCCTGCCTTCTTTTTTCTCTCTTTTTTTAACTGTTTGTCTTTTTTATCTGCTTTACCTTCTTTGTCTTCTTTATCTTCCTTATCTGTTTTATCTTCCTTATCTGCTTTATCTTCCTTATCTGCTTTACCTTCTTTGTCTTCCTTATCTTCTTCCTTCTCAGCAGACTCTTCCCATACCGGGGAGTTCTTCTTCTTTACGGATTCTTCCTCCTTCAGGGATCCCTCCTCTTTAAGGGTTTCTTCCTCTTTCAGGGATTCCTCCCCTTTCAGGGGTTCTTCCTCTTTCAGGGATTCCTCCTCTTTCAGGGATTCCTCCTTCTTTAAGGATTCCTCCTTCTTTTCATCTTCGAAATCATCTGTCTTTCTCCTGTGTCCGAAAAAATAATTTTTTTTGATCACAGTTCTCTTTTCTTCTTTTTCAACACCGCTTAATTCATTTAAATTTCCCATAACACCCACTTTTATCTCCTACTGTTTTTACTGCGTTAAACCACACCTTTTCTATTGTACCATCTTTGTCACAAATTTACAGTTTTTC